>NZ_CM001857.1:1863073-2046468 GCF_000400505.1 Musicola paradisiaca NCPPB 2511
CAACGGCTGATGGAATGGTATCCGTGGCTTAACGCGCCCTACCGGCAATTGCTGTCATGGCATCAGGCCGGACGCGGGCACCATGCGATACTGCTGCATGCCATAGACGGCATGGGCGAAGCCTCGCTGGCGTATGCCTTCGGCCGTTGGCTACTGTGCCGGCAGCCGGATGGCGTCAAAAGCTGCGGAACATGTCACTCCTGTGCGCTGATGAGCGCCGGAACCCACCCGGACTGGTATGTGCTGACGCCGGAAAAAGGGAAACTCGCGCTGGGCATCGACCTGGTGCGTGAGGTGCTGGAACACGTTCATCAGCGTTCAAGGCAGGGGGGGGCGAAGGTGGTATGGATCCCCCAGGCGGAAATATTGACGGAGGCCGCGGCTAATGCGCTGCTAAAAACGCTGGAGGAGCCGCCTGAGCAAACCTATTTTTTGCTGGCTTGCCGTGAGCCTGGCAGATTACTGGCAACCCTGCGTAGCCGCTGCCTGCACCATCATTTGTCGGCTCCGGCGGAACCACAGGGGATGCAGTGGCTGCAAGGCCGTGGTCAGTATGATAACGCCGTTATGAGCACCGCATTGCGATTGTACGGCGGCGCGCCGCTGGCGGCGGAAACGTTGTTGCAACCTGCCCGGTGGCAAGCGCGCCAGGCTGTGTGCCAGGGGGTGCTGCAGGCATTGCCGTCAGGAGATTGGTTATCGATGTTATCGACGTTTAACCATGAAGATGCCGACGTTCGCCTGTACTGGGTCGCGACATTGTTCCTTGATGCGTTGAAGCTCCGCCATCAGGCAGGCGCGGCACGGGTCAATCAGGATCAACTTGAGCTGGTTCGGCAATTGGCCGCGTTCGGCGATGATAAGCTGCAGCAAGGCGCTCGCCGCGGGCTGCAATGTCGGCATCAGTTGCTCTCGATCACTGGGGTTAATCGCGAATTGCTGTTAACGGAACTGTTGCTGGACTGGGAAAAAATATTCTCGTCCGGCGCGCAGCTTCATCCTCATCCTTTCTCTGTTTAAATACCGGAAATTGTTATGTTGCTAGTCGATTCCCATTGTCATCTTGATGGGCTGGATTATCAGTCTTTGCACCAGAATGTGGCCGATGTACTGGCCAAAGCCCGTCAGCGCGACGTCGGTTTTATTTTGGCCGTCGCCACGACGTTGTCCGGATTTCGCGGCATGACCGACCTTATCGGCGAGCGCGACGATGTGGCTTTTTCCTGCGGCGTTCACCCGCTCAGTCAGGATGAACCTTATGATTTTGCCGAGCTGCGCGCGCTGGCGGCGGCGCCGTCGGTAGTCGCGCTGGGGGAGACCGGGCTGGATTATTACTACCAGCAAGAGACGATCGCCCGTCAGCAGGCGTCTTTTCGTGCGCATATTCAAATCGGTCGTGAATTGAACAAGCCGGTTATCGTACATACCCGCTCAGCCCGCGAGGATACGTTAGCGATCCTGAAAGAAGAGCTGGCTGAGGAGTGTGGCGGCGTGCTGCATTGTTTCACCGAGGATCGTGCTACGGCTGAAGCATTATTGGATATGGGGTTCTACATTTCATTTTCCGGTATCGTCACTTTTCGCAACGCTGAGGCGCTGCGCGATGTGGCGCGTTATGTACCGCTTGACCGTCTGTTAATTGAAACCGATTCCCCCTGGCTGGCGCCAGTTCCGCATCGCGGCAAAGAAAATCAACCGGCTTATGTGCGCGATGTCGCCGAATATTTATCCGTTCTCAAACAGGTCAGTCTTGAAACGTTGGCCGCCGCAACAACCGAGAATTTCGCCCGTCTGTTTCACATTGACTCGGCACGGTTGACCCTGTCCCGATAGTGGTGAAGAATAGCCGGGTTTTTTTGAGCCTCGTAATTAATCAATGAGATCGCCTGCTGTTTTCAGGATAAAAACTGGAAGCAACAGGTTTTTTTTGGCGATGGATCACAAAGTATCGTGTATGTGATGTGGGTACTTAGCATTCTTAGTTTGAAACGTGATTGCTATCAAACATTAGGCGGCTCATTTATTTTACTCTGCGTAAAAATTAAAAGGATGTTAATAGCATCCAATGGCGTGAAGGACAATCTCCCCTCCTTCCAGTGATGTATCAGAAAGAACTTCAAGCACTATTACTCAGGAGCACTCTTTATATGTTCAAGAATGCATTTGCAAACCTGCAGAAAGTAGGTAAATCGCTAATGCTGCCGGTCTCCGTACTGCCTATCGCAGGTATTCTGCTGGGCGTCGGATCGGCCAACTTTGGTTGGTTGCCTGCTGTTGTATCCAGCGTTATGGCACAGGCGGGCGATTCGGTATTTGCCAATATGCCGTTGATCTTCGCGATCGGCGTGGCGCTTGGTTTTACTAATAACGATGGCGTTTCCGCCCTGGCTGCGGTTGTCGCCTACGGCATCATGGTGAAAACCATGGCTGTAGTTGCGCCGCTGGTACTGCATATGTCGCCGGCAGATATCGCGGCCAATCACATGGCCGATACCGGCGTACTGGGGGGCATTATCGCCGGTGCGATCGCCGCTTA
Organism: Musicola paradisiaca NCPPB 2511; assembly: GCF_000400505.1. Lineage (NCBI taxonomy): Bacteria > Pseudomonadati > Pseudomonadota > Gammaproteobacteria > Enterobacterales > Pectobacteriaceae > Musicola > Musicola paradisiaca. The sequence goes on from NZ_CM001857.1 coordinate 1,865,610, forward strand.
CATGTTTAACCGCTTCTACCGCATCCAGTTGCCGGAGTATCTCGGTTTCTTCGCCGGTAAGCGTTTTGTCCCGATTATTTCCGGTTTGGCTGCCATTCTGACCGCGCTGGTGCTGTCTTTCGTCTGGCCGCCGATTGGTACGGTTATCCAAACGTTCTCTCAATGGGCGGCGTATCAAAACCCGGTCGTTGCCTTCGGTGTTTACGGTATCGTTGAACGCAGCCTGGTGCCGTTTGGTTTGCACCATATCTGGAACGTACCCTTCCAGATGCAGATCGGCGAGTTTACCAACGCGGCGGGCCAGGTGTTCCATGGCGACATTCCTCGCTATATGGCGGGCGACCCGACGGCGGGCAAACTGTCCGGCGGATTCCTGTTCAAAATGTACGGTCTGCCGGCTGCCGCTATTGCTATCTGGCACTCCGCTAAACCGGAAAACCGCGCTAAAGTCGGGGGGATCATGATCTCCGCGGCGTTGACATCGTTCCTGACCGGTATCACTGAACCGATTGAATTCTCTTTCCTGTTTGTCGCACCGATTCTGTACGCTATCCACGCGGTCATGGCAGGTCTGGCTTTCCCGATCTGTATTCTGCTTGGTATGCGCGACGGCACCAGCTTCTCGCACGGTTTGATCGACTTTATCGTATTGAGCGGCAACGGCAGCAAACTGTGGTTGTTCCCGATTGTGGGCCTGTGCTATGCCGCGCTGTATTACACCGTCTTCCGCGTGCTGATCGCCAAATTGGATCTGAAAACGCCGGGTCGTGAAGAGTCCGCTACCGAACAGTCAGCCGAAGGCAATACGGAAATGGCGGCTGCGTTGGTTTCTGCTTTCGGCGGTAAAGAGAACATCACCAACCTGGATGCCTGCATCACCCGTCTGCGCGTCAGCGTCGGCGATGTTGCCAAAGTGGATCAGGTCGGTCTGAAAAAATTGGGCGCAGCCGGTGTGGTTGTCGCGGGTTCCGGCGTTCAGGCTATCTTCGGCACCAAGTCCGACAACCTGAAAACCGATATGGATGACTATATCCGCAGTCACTGACGATATCGCACCATGAACGGTAGAAAGGGGCTTAACAGCCCCTTTTTTTTGTCAGCTTTAAACCACCTCCTCGGGAGGTGGTGATTGTTTCTATAGACAAAAAAACAGTCGCGGCAGTGGTCTCGCCCAGTTGAAAAGCCCAGCGTATCCAGCCCAACGTTGCCGCACTATGTTATGCCAACCTTGGGTTATGCCAACCTTGGGCAACAGCGATACCGCATAGCCCAGTGCCGTGTCGGTGCCCTGTAGCCGCTCAAACCATGCTGCGTGGCAGTCATGTCATTGTGGTACTCCGAGTCCTGCGCATAGATGTTACGCCACTGCGGCGCCAGGAAATCATGCGGGTGATCGCGATGCTTCTGGCCGAGCATGCCGCCAGTACGACCCCCAGCGCTTGGGTGGCGTGTTCGTGGAGCTGAAATCGCGCCAGCCGATCGAGTGGGAAGCCGGCGCAATCGGGGCCACCTGGCTCGAACCGCAACTGATCGGCGGTGGGCGGGGGATTGGGCGGCAGAAAGGACTATCAAGATAGGCGTGCCACTGGCCTCTCTTGATCTCCGGCAGTTGTTGTGTATGATTGAGTACACACTCATTAAAATTCTGTCAGGAAAGCACAATCAATGGCCAGACCGTTGAGCGAGGAAAAACAAGACGCCATCCTGGAGGCGGCAACGACGCTGATTGCCGCCAACGGTGTGGGGGCATCGACGGCGGCGATTGCGAAGATGGCGAAGGTCGCCGAAGGCACGCTGTTTACCTACTTTACCAACAAGGATGTGTTGTTGAATCAGCTGTACCTGCGGCTGTCCGAGCATTTGGCGGAGTCCCTGGCGTATGTGCCTGCCAATGATCCTCGCGAAGTGGTCACGCACATTCTCGGGCAGTTGATCGCGTGGGGTGTCCAAAACCCAGCCAGGTACCAGGCGAAGAACCAGCTCAAGGTCTCGGAGCGCATCACGCCGGCAACCCGTGCTCAGGGGGCGCAGTTGTTTCGGGAATCGCATCAGCGGTTGCTCCATATTCTTGAAGGACGTATAGAACCTGATCTTGCGTCGTTCTATGTGGTGACGGTGCTGCCAGGCTTGGCGGATGTGGCCATCGAGGCCATTGCCGCGCAGCCACAGCAGCAAGCACGGTTGACACAGGCCAGCATCGATCTGTGGTGGAAGGGCGTGAAGCCGTGAGCTTTTTTTTAATTTAAATGAGTGCGTACTCGCGCATTAAGGAGGTTAGCGTAATGTCCTCACATACCGGCTTTACCGAGACGGACGTCCCTGATCAATCAGGGCGTTGCTTCGTCGTGACAGGCGCAAACACCGGGCTGGGCTTCGAAGCCGCGTGCGTGTTGGCTGCGCGTGGCGCACGTGTGATTCTGGCCTGCCGCGATAAGCACAAAACGCTCGCCGCCATGGAGTGGATTCGAAGCCTCACGCCCGCTGCGGACTTGGCTTTTCTGCACTATGACCAAGCCGATCTTGACAGTATCCGCAGGGCCGCTGGCGAACTGGAGAGCGAACCGCGCATTGACGTGCTCGTCAACAATGCTGGCGTGATGAATCCGCCGCTTGCGCGCACCCAGCAAGGATTTGAATTGCAGTTTGGTGTCAATCATCTGGGCAGTTTTGCTTTGACGTCGCTGGTGTTGCCGCTTCTCTCCGTGAGGCCAAATGCCCGTGTCGTCATCACGGCCAGTTTGGCGCACAAGACCGGTCAGATCGACTGGTCGGACATCAACGCCGAGCGTGGCTATGAGAAACGGCCACGCTACAACACGAGCAAGCTGGCCAACGCGCTGTTTTTGTTCGAGTTGGATCGACGCCTGCGCGCGGCAGGATCGACAGTCACTGCAGTGGGCTGCCATCCGGGCTTCGCCACCACGGATCTGGGTCGGCATATTCCGGGCATCAAGCTGCTTCAGCCGCTCTTTGGTCTTATCTCCAACACGGCAGCCATGGGGGCATGGCCCACGCTGCACGCGGCAACGGGCCCCGTTCACCCGGGCGGCTATTACGGCCCGCAAGGGTTCAAAGAAATTCGCGGCGTTTCTGGCGAGGCCTCACGCGCGCCTCAAGCCACGGATCCCGCGCAGGCGCGCCGCTTGTGGGATCTATCTGTTTCGATGACAGGCATCGATCCTGGACTGCCACCTGCACCCTGATCGCGGCTCCTATTTCCAGTCGCTTATTTCAAACCTTATTGGGAGACTTCCTATGTCAGAGAAAATTGCACTCATCATTGGTGGAACCAGTGGCATCGGCAAGGCCGTTGCACAGCAGCTGGCGCGCCATGGTGCGCACGTCGTCATCACCGGGCGCCGAGAAGAAGAAGGGCAAGCGGCTGCGCGCGATGCGAGCGCCGATGCGGCCGACGGTATACGGGTTGCGTTCATCCGCAACGATGTGACGAATGAAGCGGAGGTCGAGTCGCTGATTGCCCGCGTCGTCACGGAGTTTGGCCGCATTGATTACGCCGTCAACAGCGCGGGCGTCGGCCTGGAGACCAAGGTGTTGGCTGAAAGCGGCTCGGATGCCTTCAGACAAATGCTGGATGTCAATGTCATGGGCGTCTATCACTGCATGAAATACGAACTCAAACAGATGCTGAGCCAGGGCGGCGGTGCCATCGTCAATGTCGCCTCAGCCGCAGGGCTCAACGGTATGCCAACGGTGGGGGCATACAGTGCGACCAAGCATGCTGTGGTCGGCTTGACCAAGACGGCCGCGCTTGAAAACGCCACGCAAGGGATCCGTGTCAATGCGGTTGCGCCGGGAACGATCCTGACCGAACGCCTGGCCCAAAGATTGCGGGCGAGCAACATGGACGAAAAAGTGGTCGGAACCATGCACCCGATGCAGCGCCTGGGAAGACCGGAAGAAGTGGCCGATGCGGTCGCGTGGCTGCTCTCGGACGGTGCGAGCTTCGTAACCGGGCATATCCTCAGTGTAGATGGCGGGCTACAGGCGAAGTGAATGATGGCTTGGCTCCTGACGCTGAAATAGTCGTTATGCGCCGGGCCAGAATATTCTGTTTCTGTCCATATGCGACAGAGGCCTTTAATCAAAAATATTCTCACTGATCATTGCGTTTTGGACGCCGGTCAGAACGCAATGACCGGCGGGCTGCGAGAAGAAGACGCGCGATGGATCTCCGGCATCGTCCGTTTTGTGGTTGATCCTGTGGGCCCTTGCTGGTTGCGCCCCGCAGGGCAAGCCGCCGCCGTCCATTTCGCTCGATGAGTCGGCGCCGGCACAGCCGCCTCTCGGCAATCCAGCACGACCAAGTGCCCCCCGGTTTTTTCTCCCGACGCGCTTATGGGGCTCCTGGTTCACCAGGCCACAGTCCTGTAAAGCGGACTGAAGTAGTATTGACTCCGCACCCCGCATAGGCATCCAGCCGTCAAACCATTTTCACAAATGACTTGACGTCGCCAATTTTTATTGCCGCTGTCTTTCTGCAGGATAACCGTTTCCCTGACAGGGAAATTTGGCGGTAGGATACGGATAACAATAAAAATCATCACAACATCACGTATTTGATAAGGAAAGAATATGCAGATCGTATCGGAACGGTTGACGCAGATCGCCCGCGCTTTGTTGCAGAAAGCCGGATGTGACGAGAGCGAGGCTTGCTGTGTAGCGGATCACCTGGTATCCGCCAACCTGAAAGGGCACGACAGCCATGGCGTCGGCATGCTGCCGGAATATGTCACCTTCATCAGCCAGGGGATCATGCACCCCAATACGCCGGCGCGACAGGTGCAAGATGCCGGCGCTATCTTGCAGTTTGCGGGCGATCGGGGGTTCGGGCAGCGAACGGGGCGTGATGCCATGCAGGCGGCGATCGAGCGAGTAAAAACCACGGGAGTGTGCCTGATGACGCTGGCGTCAACCTGCCACCTTGGGCGCATCGGTACTTACGGTGAAATGGCGGCGGACGCCGGGCTGATCTCCATTCATTTCGTTAACGTATCCGATATCGCACCGCTGGTCGCGCCGTTTAGCGGCAGTGAGGCCCGGTTTGGCACCAACCCGATCTGTATCGCCTTTCCGGGCAGTGACACTCAGCCGCCTTTTATCCTGGACTTCGCCACCAGTCTGGTGGCGTTGGGTAAGACCCGGGTAGCCTGGCTGGCGGGCAAAACCTTCGACGAGCCCGTCATGCTGGATAGCGCGGGGAATCCCACTGGCGATCCTAAAGTGATGTGGGAAGGGGATAAAACCGGTGCGTTGTTACCGATTGCTCGTCACAAAGGCGGCGGGCTGATTCTGGCGGCGGAGCTGCTGGCGGGGATTCTGTCCGGCGGTGGTACGATTCAGCCGGAGAATCCGCGTGAGGGGGCGATCGTCAACAACATGACGACGATTCTGATCGACCCCGGCAAACTGGTGGACATGGCGTGGTTGCAGCAAGAATACGATGCCATGCTGGCGTATGTTCGGTCTTCAAAAGCACCGAATCCGGCGTCGCCGATCCTGATTGCTGGTGAACCGGAGCGGCAGATGCGTCAGCAACGGCTAGCGCAGGGGGTAACGCTTTCCGACGGGGAATGGCAGAAAATAGTGGCGGCAGGTATATCGTTGGGGATGGCGGAGCAGGATTTTCAACTGCCATGAAGGGGCTGTGTCGCGGCGGCAAAGAGAGTTGAAAATCATGGGAATTATCACTCATACTGCCACCACTTTGCCTGAGAGCACTTACTTATGAAGGATCCGTATCATGGCTGAAGAAACCATTTTCAGTAAAATCATCCGCCGGGAAATTCCGGCTGACATCGTGTATCAGGACGATCTGGTTACGGCGTTTCGCGATATCGCTCCGCGCACGCCGACGCACGTACTGATCGTTCCCAATGTGCTGATTCCTACCGTGAATGACGCGACACCGGCGCATGAAGCTGCACTGGGCCGCATGATTACCGTTGCCGCGAAGATCGCCGCGGATGAAGGTATCGCCGATGACGGTTATCGGCTGATTATTAATTGCAACCGTCATGGCGGGCAGGAAGTCTATCATATCCATATGCACCTGCTGGGTGGTCGCGCTCTGGGGCCATTGTTGGCAGGTTGATGATGATGCGTATTGGTTTGTCGGGGTCGGTCTGGATACTGACGGCGCTCGCAGTATTGACGGGATGCGGCGGCCGCGCCGTGTCGTTGCCCATCAATCCACAACAGACGCTGGTGTGCGACGACGCCGTTATCGCCGCCGGTCTACAGGCGACGGCGCCTACGTTGTCTACACCGCGGGAACGGGTTCGGGCAACGGCTCGGGTTCGTAACCAGTCCGACCGGGCCGTTACCCTGCATTATCGTTTTTACTGGTACGATGAGCAGGGATTAGAGCGGTTGCCCTACGACAGCGACCACCAGATTACGGTTCCTGCCCGGCAGGACGTGACCTTGATCTCTGAGCGGGTCGATCCGACGATAAACCGTGTGCGTCTTCACATTTTTCTCTGAGCGTTCCCAAGAGGATGAAAATGAAAAAATATCTTGGCATGGTGTTGATGGCGCTGTTGATCGCAGGCTGTAGCAGTCGCGCGCCCCAACCGGAGCAACCGCCGGTCAGGATCGAACCCGTCAGGCCGCAAAAACCGTCGTTGCCGTCGCAACCCGCCGAAAATCAACCGTTGCCCATACCGCCTAAAATCCAGGTGTCGACCCTGGACTGGTCAGCGGCGGTATCGCCGATGGTGGCCCAAATGTTGAAGAGCGACGGCATCGCCAAAGGCAGCATATTGATGCTGAACCGGGTGAAAAATAACACCAACGGTACATTGCAAACGGCGGCGGCGACGACTGCGCTTTATGATGCGCTGTCGTCTGCTGGCGCATTCACGCTGGTGTCCCGTGAGCAGTTAGCCGTAGCGCGCCAGTCGCTGGGGCTGTCTGAGGAAGACAGTCTGCAATCCCGCAGCAAGGCGGTCGGTTTGGCTCGCTATGTCGGGGCGCAGTATGTGCTGTATGCCGATGCGAGCGGCGATGTGAAATCCCCGGATCTATCGATGCAGCTGATGCTGGTGCAGACGGGGGAAATCGTGTGGTCCGGCAGTGGCTCCGTCCATCAACAATAATGCGCTGACCGCGCTTATCGGGCAGATCCTTCCGGCGGCGTCGACCGCCGGTTTTTATTTGGCGCCGGTACGTGGGTTGAGCGGCGAGAGCTGGCGGATTGACTCGCCGCTCGGCAGTTGGCTGGCGCGCTCGGACTCTGGCGCAGGCCGGCTGATGGGGGTATGTCGTCGACGCGAGTTTCGTGTTCTGCGGCATGTCGACGGTCAATCTCTGGCACCGTCGCCGGTGGCATATCGCGACGGCTGGTTGATTGTCGCCTGGATCCCCGGCGTTCCCCTGACGCCGTCCGATATCCCGGCGCGACTGGCGGATGGAACGCTGGCCGGCATGCTGGCGCGGTTGCATCATCTGCCGGCATATGGTTATCCGCTGCCGTTGAAGGCGCTGCTGGATAGCCACTGGCGGCACATGTCGCCTGCGCGCCGTACTCCTGCGTTGTTGCGCCTGCATCGTCGGTTCATGCGTTCACCGTTGCCGCCGACGCTGCGCTTATCGCCGTTGCACCTGGATATTCATGCCGACAATGTGCTGGCGACTGAGGGCGGTTGCCGGCTGATCGATTGGGAATACGCGGCGGACGGCGATATTGCGCTGGAGTTGGCGGCGCTATCTCGGGCGATGGCATCGGAGGCGGCATTATGGCCGACATTTCTGACGGACTATTGCCGCCACTGGCGAGGTATCCCGCTGCCGTTGCTGACGCGCCGTATCGGGCAGTGGCTACCCTGGGTGGATTATCTGATGCTGATGTGGTTTGAAGTTCGCTGGCGCCAAACCGGTGAGCCGGCGTGCCGGTGTTCGGCGCAGTCTCTGCGCCAGCGGATGGGGTTGCCCTGGTAGTGTTTTGCCGGTAGGCAGTAGATCGTGTTTTGCCGGTAACGCACCGGCAGTAGAGTAGGCCGTGTTTTGCCGGCAATGAGCCGGCAGTATGAAGAATCAAGAGGTGTTTGTGGGCCCATTAATGTTAGATGTCGCCGGCTACGCGCTGGATGCGGAAGATCGGGACGTGCTGGAACATCCGCTGGTCGGGGGCGTGATCCTGTTCAGCCGTAATTTTCACGATGCCGATCAATTAGCCGAGTTGGTACGGCAGATTCGTGAGGCCTCCCGGGAGCGGTTGGTGGTAGCGGTGGATCAGGAGGGCGGACGGGTACAACGTTTCCGCCAGGGGTTTACCGCTTTACCGGCCGCGCAGTCTTTTGCCGCACTTAACGATCTGCCGCAGGCGCAGCAATTGGCGGAAGAGGCGGGGTGGGTGATGGCGGCCGAGATGATCAGCATGGATATCGACATCAGTTTCGCACCGGTGTTGGATGTTGGACATCAGAGCGCGGCCATTGGCGATCGTGCGTTTCACGATGAGCCTGATACGTTGCTGGCGGTGGCCGGTGGTTTTATTCAGGGAATGCGTCAGGCTGGGATGAAAGCCACCGGTAAACACTTCCCCGGTCACGGCGCGGTCAGTGCGGATTCCCACCAAGAGACGCCGAGGGATGATCGCCCGTTGGCGCTTATCCAGAAACGGGATATGCACATTTTCCGCGCGTTGAACGACGCCAATCTGCTGGATGCCGTCATGCCGGCTCACGTCATTTATTCCGACGCCGATCCACGCCCGGCCAGCGGCTCGCCATACTGGCTGAAGCAGGTATTGCGACAATCGCTGGGTTTTGACGGCATCATTTTTTCCGACGATCTTTCCATGGAAGGCGCGGCGGTGATGGGAAATTATGTGGATCGCGCGCAGGCGTCGCTGGATGCCGGATGCGACATGATTCTGGTGTGTAATCAACGGCAAGGAGCTATCAGCGTGCTGGATAACCTGCCGTTGATCAATGTAGACCGTCTGGCGCGGCTTTATCATCAGGGCAGGTTTACCCGTCGTGAATTGCTTGATTCATCACGCTGGAAGCAGTCGAGTCAAGCATTGACTACACTCAGTGAACGTTGGCTGGCCTATAAGGCCACGCGCTGAACGTCTAACATGCGCGTCGGCCACCGAACTATCGGTATCAGGGGACGTCGGTATCAGGGGTTGTCGGTATCAGGAGACGTCGGTATCAGGGGAAGGTTATCAGATGATTATCTATTTACACGGTTTCGATTCCAGTAGTCCGGGGAACCATGAAAAAATACTGCAGCTGCAGTTTATCGATCAGGATGTCCGGTTACTCAGTTACAGTACGCTGCATCCTCGTCATGATATGCAACACCTGCTCAAAGAGACGGATAAGCTGTTGCAGCGCGGTGAAGACGAACGCCCATTGATTTGCGGGGTCGGGCTGGGGGGCTTCTGGGCGGAACGCATCGGTTTTTTGTGCGGCATCCGGCAGGTGGTGTTCAATCCGAATCTTTTCCCGCAGGAGAACATGAGCGGCAAAATTGATCGCCCGGAAGAGTATGTGGATATCGCGACCAAGTGCATCGAAAATTTCCGTGAAAAAAACCGCGAACGCTGTCTGGTGGTGTTGTCCAGGAATGATGAAATGTTGGACAGTGCGCGTAGCGCCCGGTTGCTCGGTGATTTTTACAATGTGGTCTGGGATGAAACCGAAACCCACAAGTTCAGAAATATTGCGCCGCATCTCCAGCGTATCAAGACATTTAAAGCGGAGGACGCGGCGGCCCATCCTGATTAAGTGTTAAGGTCGCCGTCGGAGGTGATCCTCTGCCCGGCCCGTTCCCGCCACGGCCTTTACGTCTTCCCTATCATCGTGGGTTCCGCCGATTCCGTCGGCGGCATCGTTTTTTCCCGGCATGAATCTTCCGGCATCGCCTCTACCTTGGTGTTATGCCTTCTCTCGCCAGCGCGCTCTGGCTCGATGGATGTTACCGCCATGCTACGGGACGGTTGTCCCATGCCTTTCACCCTGTTTTTTTATAAAACTCAGCACATTCAATGAGTAATCAAAATCCCGTCAGGATGCGTAACTAAAGTAAATTGATATAAATCAATTTTGGTATGACCAAATGACCTTACGTGATACTCTGGCCGCAGTATCTGGTTTGTATTATTGGAACCCTATGTAATGCAAGGATATTATTTTTTCACCTTCCATTAACTATTGGTTCACAAATTTTCAGGGGGTCGTTTTGACATCAGTATCATTGAAAAGAATCGTAGTGGTTGGCGGCGGCGCCGGTGGTCTGGAGCTGGCGACTCGTCTGGGTCATAAATTGGGACGCAGGCAGAAAGCTGAAATTACGCTGGTGGATCGCAATCACAGCCACGTCTGGAAACCGCTGTTGCATGAAGTCGCCACCGGTTCATTGGACGATGATATGGACGCGCTGAGCTACCTGGCCCATGCCCGTAATCATCATTTCAATTTCCAGCTGGGTTCCCTGACCCACATCGATCGTGAGTTGAAAAACATCCGTCTGGCGGAGATCCGTGACGACCAGGGCGAGTTGCTGGTGGCTGAACGCGAACTGGCCTACGACATTCTGGTGGTGGCGCTGGGCAGTACCTCGAATGATTTCGGTACGCCGGGGGTTAAAGACCACTGTATTTTCCTCGATAGCCCTAAACAGGCGCGTCGTTTCCACAATGAAATGCTCAACCTGTTCCTGCGTTTTTCCGCCAGCCACGGTGAAAAAGACAAGGTCAACATCGCTATCGTGGGCGGCGGCGCGACGGGGGTAGAGCTGTCGGCTGAGCTGCACAATGCAGTCAAACAGTTGCACAGTTATGGGTTCGATGGGGTGAGTAACGATACGCTCAACGTCACGCTGGTGGAGGCTGGCGAGCGTATTTTGCCGGCGCTGCCGCCGCGTATTTCCGCCGCCGCGCATCAGGAGTTGACGAATATCGGCGTGCGTGTGCTGACCAAAACCATGGTCACTAGCGCCAGTGCCGAGGGGCTTAACACCAAGGACGGCGAATTTATCAACGCGGATCTGATGGTGTGGGCTGCGGGTATCAAGGCGGCTGATGAAATGAAAGAGATCGCCGGCCTGGAAACCAATCGCGTCAATCAACTGGTGGTTGAGCCGACGCTGCAAACCACGCGCGATCCGTTTATTTTCGCTATCGGCGACTGCGCATCTTGCCCGCAGCCCGCCGGTGGATTGGTACCGCCCCGTGCGCAGGCGGCGCATCAGATGGCGTCTCGCTGTTACAGCAACATTCTGGCGCTGATGAACGGCCAGCCGCTGAAAGCTTATGTGTACAAGGATCACGGCTCGTTGGTGTCGCTGTCCAAATTCAGCACCGTCGGCAGCCTGATGGGCAACCTGATGCGGGGTTCTGTCATGGTGGAAGGTCACATCGCCCGTATTGTGTACATTTCCCTGTACCGCATGCACCAGATCGCGCTGCATGGGTATATCAAGACCGGCTTGATGATGCTGGTCGGCAGCATCAACCGGGTGATTCGCCCGCGTCTCAAATTGCACTGAGTTCTACGCTTGCCTTGCCCGCCGTCCGGCGGGCAATTTCCTGATTTTTCTTGAATATTTTTCACTGTTTGACAGCGTAACATATTGAACTAACAGCGAAATCAGGTAAGAAAACTCCCAAATGTGACATTTATGTTATCTGTCCCCAGTTTTGGGCGACTAATCCGATTGAGCGACCCGAGATGATTGGGCAGACTGCATGCGACAGGCGGTGTGGCACATCCGTCCTGTTTGTTTCGGTGGCGGATTGGCGCGTTTGCGGTAAGCGGCGCGGAGCCATTCGCCAACCGGGATAAATGTGTAGCTATCCATATCAGGAGGTTTCCTGTGAACAAGTCAATGTTGGCAGGTGTAGGCATCGGTATTGCTACATCACTGGGCGTAGCGGCTGTGGCGAGTTTGAATATGTTGGAATCCAAACCGCAGTTCGCGCAGGTGCTGACAGCAACGCCGATCAGGGAAACGGTCAGAACGCCGCGGCAGGAGTGCAATAATATGACCGTCACACATCGTAAACCGGTACAGGATGAAAACCGGTTGGCCGGGTCGCTGCTCGGTGCGGTGGCTGGCGGCGTGTTGGGGCATCAGGTCGGCGGCGGCCGCGGTCGCGATGTGGCGACAGTCGCCGGTGCGCTGGCGGGAGGGTATGCCGGCAATCAGGTGCAGGGGCAGATGCAGGATAATGATACCTATACATCAACCCAGCAGCGTTGCCAGACGGTTTATGACAAAGCGCAGAAAGTGCTCGGCTATGACGTCACTTACCGTATCGGCGACCAGGAAGGCAAAGTCAGGATGGAGCGCGATCCCGGAACCCGTATTCCGCTGGATCGCAATGGCCAACTGGTGCTGAATCAGGCTGGATGATGTTCTATCTTTCAGACTCATACCTGCACACAGGGGTATGAGTCACCTTATTCCCGTCATTCGTGAATCATCACGCGCAATGCCTTCACTGCTGCTGTTCGTCATATCTCATCGCGGAACCTGTGTTCAGTCGACGACGGCGCCTCAGTCATAGAGATCGTAATCCTGCACCGGGCAATGCTGTTTGCTGGCGCGGATCCGTTTTACCGACTCCCGAACGATGAGCGTACCGTTCAGCATCATATTTCCTGCGGGGCGACCCGGTTGCAGCAGTTGCAATTGCAGCAGCCGCACGGCTTCGCGCCCCAACTCTTCCCGCGGCACCAACACGGATGTGAGGGGGATATCCTGTACGGCGGCCAGGTTAGCGCTGTCCATGCTCATGATGGAAATATCCTGCGGGACGCGCAACCCGGCTTTCAGCAGCGCATTGACCGCGCCCACGCACATAAAATCACCACCGACCAACAGGGCCGTCGGCCAGCAATCCTGCGGCGTATCGGCAAGATAGCGGCTAACGGCGAGTTCGGCCTCGGAGGTGCTAAACCCTTGGGTCGTAAGCAGGCAGGCATCATCGGAAAATGGCAGGTTATGTTGTTGATAGGCATCGCGGATCCCCGCCAGACGCCATTCCATGGTATAGCGGCGCAGACAAAGCAGCGTGAGGATCTGCCGATGCCCCTGTTCAACCAGATAGTTGGCGGCGAATTCGCCGATGAGCCGATGAGCCGGCGAAACGCCAGCGAGCTTCATTTTGCGGTCAAAGCAGTTGATCAGTACACAGGGTTTGCCCAAATCAGCGGCCAGTGCATGGATGTAGGGATCATCAATACCGATCAACACGGCGCCTTCAGCGTCCGGTGAGGACATTTTTTCCAGAAACAGCGTGACATCACTGTCATTTTCCGCCAGCCCGCAGTATTTCAAACGCACGTCGTAGGCATCGAGCGCATCGTGAATCCCTTGCAAAACCTTGTGATAGAAAATATCGGTGCGGCTGTTGAACGCGCGTTCCGGCGCGAACACCGTCAGGCTGTTCATAAAGAGCCGACCGCTGACCAGATCGTCCATCACGCCATGCTGCCGGGCCGAGGTCAGTATGCGGGTTCTGGCGGTTTCGCTGGTGTTGGATTTCCCAGCCAGCACCCGTGATACCGTGCTGATGGAGAAGCCGGTTTGCTGGGCAATTTCTCGTATTTTGAGGTTCTTTTTCATTTTGTGATCCGGCTCAATTTGAGAAATGAAAAAATTTTCATCAATCAAAAATCGTTTCAGTACGGGAGGTGAGCGTCTGAAAATGACATTCTGGACGCTACCATGAAAATCCTTGCAAAAAAGTGAGTATCTCCGGCTTTTCAATTTTTCTAGTCTGAGCCGGGCAATAGGACGGGCAAGTGCACGGCTCTCGTATTGTCTGAAGAAATAAAAAATAGACATTCAGGCGCGTTTGAAAAATTTAGAACATCTGGATGGTGAACGACGATCGCGTTTCACTATCATCTGCCGCAAGGAAAACGTTATGAGTCTCGATGTAAATTCCTCGACTTCCGCTGTTAACCAAAAACGTAAATTCAAGCACCTGCGCTGGTGGATGCTGGCGCTGTTTCTGTTAGGCGTGACGGTGAACTACATCACACGCAACTCGCTCGGTATTCTGGCCCCTGAACTGAAAAGTGTGATGCACATCAGCACTGAACAGTATTCGTGGATCGTTGGCGCGTTCCAACTGGCGTATACCCTGTTCCAGCCGCTGTGCGGATGGTTGATTGATGTCATCGGGCTCAAGCTGGGCTTTATGATTTGCGCCACCATCTGGGCGTTGATGTGTCTGTTGCATGCCGGGGCGTCAAGCTGGATCCATCTGGCCATCCTGCGCTTCATGATGGGCGGTGCGGAAGCCGCCGCAACGCCGGCCAACGCCAAGACCATCGGCGACTGGTTCCCGCGTCAGGAGCGTCCGGTCGCCGCCGGCTGGGCCGGGGTGGGGTTCTCCATCGGCGCGATGCTGGCGCCGCCGATCATCGTGGTTGCTCATACTGCGTTGGGGTGGCAGGGCGCCTTCCTGTTCGCCGGGGTATTGGCGCTGCTGTGGGTAGGGCTGTGGGCGTTTTTCTACCACCAGCCGGAAAAACACCCCAATCTGAGTGCGTCTGAACTGGCTTTTATCCGTCAGGACAATGAACCCGAACCCGTAAAACAGCCGTTCCTTACCGCGTTAAAAAACGTGATGAAGAATCGCCGTTTCTATGGTATCGCCATCCCGGCGTTTATGGCGGAACCTGCCTGGGCGATGCTGAGCTTCTGGGTGCCGCTCTATCTGGCCAATGAACGCGGTATGGATCTGAAGCAAATCGCCATGTTTGCCTGGTTGCCGTTCCTGGCGGCGGATTTCGGCAGTATCGCCAGCGGCTACCTGACTAAGCTGTACACCCGGCTGTTCGGCTGCTCCCGCATCAATTCGGTGGTGGCCAGTTCCGTCACCGGCGCATTCATGATGATTTCGCTGGCGATGGTCAGCATGACGAAAGACCCGTACCTGGCGATTGCGCTGATTTCCATCGGCGGGTTTGGGCATCAGATCATCTCCTGCATGCTGAGCGCGGTAGTGGTTGAATCTTTTGATAAAGGCCAGATGGCGACGGTTAACGGGATGCGCGGCGCCAGTGCCTGGATCGCCAGTTTCCTGTTCTCGCTGGTGATCGGCGTGACCGCCGACAAAGTGGGTTATAACCCGTTGTTTATCGCTATGGGGTTCTTTGATTTGTTTGGCGCGATTTTCCTGATTACGTTCATTGCCGAACGTCGTCAACGCGCGCACTGATATTGAAAATACGGAACGGATGAGCCGCGTATGAAAACATTGAAAAACTGGGAGTTCCATCAGCAGACAGCCGATCGCATCGAGCTGTGCGTCGAAGGAAAACATATCTTTCAACTGTATGTGCTGGCGCCGGGGCTGATGCGGGTGCTGATCAAACAGCACGGTATGCTGCGGCTGAACCGCACCTGGAGCATTGCGCCCGAGGCGGATGTGCCCTGGGAAGGGCGTCGTCGGGACAGTGCCGAAGGGTTTCCGCTGCCGGGCTATGAACTGGACTGGCAGGAAGAAACGCTGTGGGTCACGGCGGATCGGCTACGAGTGGCGATCCATCAGCCGCTGTGGCTGGAGTGGCAATACCAGGCTGAGGACGGTACCTGGAAAACGTTGGCGGCCGATCGCCCGACCAGCGCCTATCAGCTGAATGCGCATGGCGACGGCGTGGCGCACTACCAACGGCGTTTCGCTGAAGAGCGTTGCTACGGTCTGGGGGAAAAGGCCGGCGATCTCAACCGTTCGGGACGGCGTTTCGAGTTCCGTAATCTGGATGCCATGGGGTATAACGCGGCGACGACCGACCCGCTGTACAAGCATCTGCCGTTTACCATCGTCAATCATGATGGCGTCAGCTACGGGCTGTTTTACGACAACCTGAGCTCCACCTGGATGGATTTGGGCAATGAGATCGACAATTATCACCAGCCTTATCGCCGTTATCAGGCGGAGGCCGGGGATCTGGATTATTACTTCCTGTTCGGCCCGAAAATCGCCGATGTCACCAAAGCATTCGTGCGCCTGACCGGGAAGACCTGCTTTGGCCCGAAATGGAGCCTCGGTTATAGCGGTTCCACCATGCACTACACCGATGCGCCGGACGCGCAGCAGCAATTGCAGCAGTTTATCGCGCTGTGCCGTCAGCATGAGATCCCTTGCGATTCATTCCAACTGTCGTCCGGCTATACCTCGATCGGCAATAAACGTTATGTCTTTAACTGGAACTACGACAAGGTGCCGCAGCCGGAACGGATGTCGCAGTCCTTCCACGATGCCGGTATGAAGCTGGCGGCTAACATCAAGCCTTGTCTGTTGCAGGATCACCCGCGTTACGCGGAAGTGGCGGAGCGGGGGATGTTTGTGCAGGATTCGGAGTCCGGTCAGCCGGAACGTTCCAGTTTTTGGGATGACGAAGGCTCGCATCTGGATTTCACCAACCCGGAAACCGTTGCCTGGTGGCAGGAAAACGTCACCCGACAATTGCTGGAGAAAGGCATCGATTCCACCTGGAACGATAACAACGAATTTGAAATCTGGGACGGTGAAGCGCGTTGTCACGGTTTTGGCGAACCGATCACCATTAAGCATATTCGGCCGCTGATGCCGTTGTTGATGATGCGGGCGTCGATGGAAGCGCAGCAGCGTTTCGCGCCGGAGCAGCGTCCTTACCTGATTTCCCGCTCCGGCAGCGCCGGGATGCAGCGCTATGTTCAAACCTGGAGCGGTGATAACCGCACCAGCTGGCAGACGCTGCGTTACAACACCCGGATGGGCGTGGGGATGAGCCTGTCAGGGCTGTATAACGTCGGGCATGATGTGGGCGGTTTCGCCGGCAATAAACCGGATGCGGAGCTGTTTGTGCGTTGGGTGCAAAACGGCGTGATGCATCCGCGTTTTACCATCCATTCCTGGCATGACGACGGTTCAGTGAATGAACCCTGGATGTATCCGGAGGTGACGCCGATGATCCGGGACGCCATCCGGTTGCGCTATCGTCTGCTGCCTTATCTCTACACGCTGCTGTGGCAAGCCAGTGCGGACGACGAGCCGATGCTACGCCCGATGTTCCTCGACCACGAGCAGGATGCGCGGACTTTTGACGAAAGCGACGACTTCATGCTGGGGCAGGATTTGCTGGTGGCGAGTGTGATGGAGCCGGGACAGCGCCGACGTCAGGTTTATCTGCCGGATAACCACACCGGTTGGTACGATTTTTACTGCGGCGACTGGTATCCGGGCGGTCAGATGGTCGAACTGGACGCGCCGCTGGATCGCTTGCCGCTGCTGGCCCGGGCCGGGGCGATGATCCCGGTATCGGCACGCGAGGCGTTTGTCGATCAGGCCGCAGACGACCAGCGTGCCTTCCTGGTCTTCCCGTCGCAGGAAGGTTGCCATCAGGGGATGCTGTTCGAGGATGATGGCGAAACCCATGGGTGGCGTGAAGGTCAGGCGTTGTGGCTGCGTTGGGAGATGCGCTGCGATGCGCAACGCATCGAGGTGACGTTTACCCCGCAGGGCCGTTTCCGCCCGGCATGGCAATCCGTTGACCTGCGTTTACCCCAGGGTGAAACCCGGGCGCTGTACATCAATGGTAAGCCGGCTTGTCGTTATGAACTGTCGCTATGATGTGTAGCGATAAACGGTAGCAATAACATACCGTTATGCCCGGCAGACACGGCCTGCCGGGCAGTCCATCATGGCCGGATGCCGATGGCGTCGACAACCCCGACGTCATCGGCATCGTTCCGGTACGCCAGTGCGACGGCGTTGTCTGTCATTGTTGAATTTTTTGCATTTTATTCCTTGATGTGGCCAGGTTAACCCGACGCCGATATTGCGTTTATCAACAGGTAATGAAAGGGTATTATCCTGTTGACTGCATTCGGTTTTGCCAGTGGGATCAGGCCCGGATGCCGTCGGATAGATTGGACGTTTATTGCGGGCACCGGGAATACTTATGCTGAATCATTCGGACATTCATCGTTATCTCTTACGTATTGGGGTGGAAACCTTGCCAGAGGCGCCGCGCCCCCGGCTTGATGCTCTCCATCTGGCGCACCTTAGGCACATTCCTTTCGAAAACCTCGACGTTATTTTCCAAAAGACCATTATCCCCGGCTTGCCGGCCACTTACGACAAAGTCGTCGAGAGGCGCCGCGGCGGTTTCTGCTTTGAGTTGAACTACTGTTTTTATGTGCTGCTGAAGTCGCTGGGGTTTGACGTCCAGATGCTGGCCGGGCAGGTTTGGAATGAGGAAGGGTTTTACGGGCGGCCGTTCGATCATCTGTTTGTGCTGGTAAAACTGCCGCAGGAAACGGTGCTGGCGGATATCAGCTTCGGTGATGCGTTCAGTGTTCCGTTGCCGATCGACGGGCAGGTCTCGCACGAGCGTGACGTCAGCTTCCGGGTTGAGGATTGTTATGGCGAATATCGGCTGTTGAAGCGTTCGCCGACGCAGGCGTGGCAACCGCTGTACAAATTTTCTTTGCAACCGAGACAGTTACATGAGTTCGACGAGATGCTGGCCTATCACCAACATTCGCCTGCCTCGCCGTTCACCAGCAAGGCGCTGTGCACCCGGTTGACGCCGGAAGGCCGGATAACGCTGTCCGATAATAAATTGATCGTCACGCGGTACGGGCAAAAAACGGAACAGAGCGTGGGCAGCGTCGACGAGTACGTCTGTTGCCTGCGGGAACGCTTTGGTATTGAACTGCCGGCGGAGTACAACCTGCCGGCATGGTTTGAACGCTGCGGCGTGGTAACGCCGCAGGCGTAACATTAGTGGAAGAGGGTTTGTGCCCAGCGGGCCAACCCGGCGGTAACGGAACCGAAGTCATCGCCGCTGGCCAGCGGTACGCCCGGCAGGCTTTGCGTAATGGCGGTGCGCAGCAGCGGTGAACGGGCGCTGCCGCCGGTCAGGTAGATGATGTCCGGCTTGGTGTGACTGGTTTCCTGTACGCGCTCCAATTGCAGCCGGATATGCTCCAGCGGTTGCTCGATGGCGTCCTGCAACTGGCCGACGCTGATTTGCGTGCTCAGCGCATCGTTGATGAAAGACAGCGTGGCCTGTGAATGCGGCTGTTCCGACAGCGCGATTTTCTGCTCTTCCGCCAGCCGAACCAGCCGGTAACTCAGCCGTTGCCGCCATACCGTCAACAGATGTTGCACCTGCGCCGGTTCCCGCGCCGTTTGCACCAGTTCGCGCAGCAGTTTACCGCAGGCGGCGCTGTAGAATTCGTTTTGCGCCGGTACATCGTTGACGGCGACCGCGTTCCACCATGGCAACACCGGCAACGCAGTGCCTTTTTCCGTGATGCCGTTCATCCCGAGCAATGGGCACAACTGTCGGAATGCCAGCATGATGTCCAGATCGTTACCGCCGACCCGGCAGCCGCTGTGGCCCAGCAGGCTTTCGGTGCGCTCGCGCCGATTCATCCAGTTCGGCCCCATCAGCAGCATGGAGCAGTCGGTGGTTCCGCCACCGATATCCACCACCATCACCCGTTTTTCCTGTTCGAGCGTCGCTTCAAAATCCAGGCCGGCGGCCACGGGTTCGAACTGGAAAGCGACTTGCCGGAAACCGGCGCGTGCGGCGGCGCGGGCCAGAATGCCCTGAGCCTGTTGGTTGGAGGTTTCACCGCCCATCCCCTGAAAGTTTATCGGCCTCCCAATCACGGCGTGCTCGATCGGCTGGTCGAGGTGCTGCTCCGCCTGCTGACGGATATGCAGCATCATCGCGCACACCAGATCCTCAAACAGCGCCACCTGCTGCGTTTTCAGCCCAATGGCCCCCAGAAAAGACTTGGGCGATTTGACGAACCAAACCTCCTCCGGATCATCCATATAGTGCGCCAGCGCGCTCAGGCCGAACTTCACACTGTCGGCCGTTACCCGGATATCCTCTTCCTGGTTGTGTGCGATGGCGCGCTTCAGCAACTGCGCGTTTTCACCGTCTGCCGGTACCTGATGGCTGCGCCACAGCCATTCGCTGATAGCTTCGCGTCCCGGCCCGCACAGCATCGAGGGTAGATAGGGCGACGGCCCCTCCAGCGGCAACAACCGCGGCATACCCTGTTCCATGACCGCCACCGAGCAGTTGGCGGTTCCGTAGTCAAAACCTACAAACATCATAAAATCCCCATGCCAATAGAGAAGGGGGCGGAATTTAGCGCCTGGCGCAGGGGTTGTAAAGATGCTGAGCGGTAAAAACCTGTGTTCGCACGGGATGTTGTTTGCCGGAAAGAACGGCGCAACCGCGTTGCCGGGGGATGGAAACTGACTGGAGAACGGGCGATGCGGAATGTCGACGCCAATTTTGGGGAAATAAAGTCATACCCCAGCGTTGAACCTGTGGCGGGAGTATAATCGCGCACGATTTCTGTTATGGAGCAACTGACGATGAATGACGAACAACAACGGTTTCTGGCGTGCTATTTACAGACATTGACGGCGGATGAGCGCAATGCGATCCCCCGTATTCTGGCGGAGCATTTTTGTGCCGATAAAACCCATGCCAATTTATGTGCCGACCTGATTTTGACAGGGAAAAAACGTGCCTCCTGCAGCCTGAAAGCGGCATGGGAGCATGACAATCAACCGTTGCCGCAGGTCGGCCAGTTGACGGTAGTGCTGAACTGGGCGCAAAAACCGGTTTGTATTATTCGGATGACCGATGTGTGTCTGTGCCAATTCGATCAGGTCACGCCGGAGTTTGCCGCTCTGGAAGGCGAAGGGGATGGTAGTTATCTCTGGTGGCTAAAAGAGCATCTCACGTTTTTTACCGACTACGCCACAACGAGCGGTGTTCAGTTTGAGACGTCGTCGGATTTGGTGCTGGAGTATTTTGAGCGGGTTTATCCGTGATGCGGCGATGATCAGTCTCGGTCTACGATTTTTGTAGCCAGGTTTTCACGCATTCATCGAAGGGTAAGGGGCGCGAAAAAAGGTATCCCTGTAGGTAATCGATATTTTTTTCTGACAGAAACTCTGCTTGGAATTCGGTTTCCACGCCTTCTGCAATGGTTTTCAGATTCATGTTTTGGGCCAGATCGATGACGCAATTTACCAGCGGGGTCGACTGGGAATTCTCATCGATCATGCTGATAAACGATTGGTCGATTTTTATCAGATCGGCCTGCAATTGCCGCAGATAATCAAAATTGGAATACCCGGTACCGAAATCATCCAGCGCAATCAATATTCCCGCTGCCTTGAGATTTTGGAAAAAACGCAGGGTTGTGGGGGTAATTTCAATTTTTTCGCGCTCGGTAATTTCCACCATCAGGCGTATTTTTCGGGTGCCCAGCGCATCAATGAAATACTTGCAATCATCGATAAACCCTTCGTACTGGCAATGTTTGGCGCTGATGTTGATGCCGATATGCAAATCCTCGGGCAGGATATCCTGACAGGAAATAAGATCATTAATCACACGTTCCATCAGCAGGCGGGTTAACGGAATAATCAGCCCGCTCTGCTCACTGAGGGGAATAAAAACATCCGGGGAGATAAACCCGGTTTTCGGGTGATACCAGCGCGCCAGCACTTCAAAACCATAGAGTTCGCGTGATTGGGTGGAAATAACCGGTTGGTAGAACGGCACAATTTCCTGATTACGAATGGCTCGTTTCAGCGCTTCTACCGGGGAGGTAATGCGCGACGTGTATTTGTAAGCCAGCATGCCGGAACCCAGCGCAATCAGGAATACAATCAACAGCGTCATTTTTTCCTGATCCCAGAAGTCGACGAGCGTGTAATTGTCATCGACGGTATACAGGATGGAAAAATAATAATGCCGGGAAGGTACCTCGACGTAATTGGGGAGTGTGCGTTCGTCGAACGGCGCGACCATCCCATCCCGGGATAGCCAGGTTGCGCCAACGCGCAAATACAGATCACGTTGTTTACTCAGCGAATTGAGAATATTGAACAAGTGGATGCCATGAATACCTGCAGCGACACTGCCGTTTTCCGTGGTTTCCATATACATCACCAACGGTTTGTTGGGGGTCACGGAGTTTCCTGGCAGCAAAGCCAGTTGACCTTTGTAAAAGCGCTCAAGCGCCGCCGGACGGTTATCAACCCCAAATAATGATGAACAGTAAACGATATCGTTTCTCACCAGACTGATTGTACGGAGATAATTTTCGATAGCGGCCAGCATGTTCAGTTTTCTGATGACTACCGTATCGCAGGGCACCGTCAACAGTGTTTTCCCAAGATTCACTACCCGCTGCGCATCGTTAAAGATCGTTTCAATATCGTTGACAGCCTTCACGGCACTGACGTTGGCATCCTGTATATCTGATTGATAATTATGGTAATAGATAGCACCGCAGCCGATGGCTAACATCGCTAAAAATGTCAGAATAGCGATCAATCTGCGCATTCGTATCTTGCCTTCTTTATCTTCATCGCTTTTACATATCGGCGTGGCTGCTCTCTATTTTAGAGCAGAGCATAAAATCAGCTTAGGCGGAACCGGTATGCTGCGCCATATCGTTAAGTAATTCAGCGACAAATGTCAGCCGCTGCTGTCTATCGCCTTGTTCCCGAATAAATTTCAGACGGGTCGGGCCATCCAGACGATAGACGCTCGGGTTGCGCTGCAACAGACCGATCAGGTGCGTCGGATCGACACGGTTA
Source organism: Musicola paradisiaca NCPPB 2511 (assembly GCF_000400505.1). Taxonomy (NCBI): domain Bacteria; kingdom Pseudomonadati; phylum Pseudomonadota; class Gammaproteobacteria; order Enterobacterales; family Pectobacteriaceae; genus Musicola; species Musicola paradisiaca. The sequence goes on from NZ_CM001857.1 coordinate 1,888,237, forward strand.
TGCGGGCTGAACTCGACGAAACCGCCTTTATCATTACCTTCTATCCGTTTGATCCCCAGCGATTGTGCCTGCTGACGCAGCCCGGCTATTTGCAGCAGGTTGCGGGCGGCATCCGGCAGTTTGCCGAAGCGGTCGATCAGTTCAACTTTCAGATCATCCAGCTCGTCGTCGCTATGGGCGCTGGCGATGCGCTTGTAAAACGACAGACGGGTGTTGACGTCGGGAATAAAATCGTCGGGCAGCAGGGCTGGCAGGCGCAGTTCGACCTCCGTCTGACTGCTGATCAAATCCTCCAGTGACGGCTCGCGCCCGGCCTTGAGTGATTCCACCGCGCTTTCCAGCAGCTCCATGTACAACGAAAGCCCACGCTTTCCATCTGGCGCTTGGTCTTCCCCAGCAGCTCGCCGGCGCCGCGGATCTCCAGATCATGGGTGGCGAGGGCAAAACCGGCACCCAGATCCTCCAGCGAAGCGATGGCCTCCAGCCGTTTGTGGGCATCGGCGCTCATGGTCTTGGGATTCGGGGTCAGCAGATAGGCGTAAGCCTGATGATGTGAACGACCGACGCGGCCGCGCAACTGATGCAACTGTGCCAGGCCGAAATGGTCGGCCCGCTCGATGATGATGGTGTTGGCGCTGGGGATATCGATGCCGGTCTCGATAATGGTGGTGCACACCAGCACGTTGAAACGCTGGTGATGGAAGTCGTTCATCACCCGTTCCAGATCGCGCTCGCGCATCTGACCGTGGCCGATGGCGATGCGAGCTTCCGGCACCAATTCACCCAATCGCTGCGCGGCTTTGCCGATATTTTCCACATCGTTGTAGAGGTAATAAACCTGACCGCCGCGCAGGATCTCACGCAGAATGGCTTCACGCACCACCAAACTGTCATACTCGCGCACAAAGGTTTTGACCGCCAGACGGCGGGCCGGCGGCGTAGCGATGATGGACAGATCGCGGATGTTGTGCATGGCCATGTTCAGCGTGCGGGGGATCGGCGTCGCCGTTAAGGTCAGAATATCCACATTGGCGCGCATGGCTTTGATGCGTTCTTTGTGCCGCACCCCGAACCGGTGTTCTTCATCGACGATCAACAAGCCCAAATCACGCCAGTGGACGTCGCTTTGCAGCAGCTTATGGGTGCCGATCAGAATATCAACCTTCCCCTCCTGCGTTTCCTCCAGCACTTGCGTCTGCTCGCGCTGGCTGCGGAAACGGGACAGCATTTCGATCCGCACCGGCCAGTTGGCGAAGCGGTCGCGGAAGTTGTCGTAGTGTTGCTGAGCCAGCAGCGTGGTGGGAACCAGCACGGCCACCTGTTTGTGGTTCTCCACCGCCAGGAAAGCGGCGCGCATCGCCACCTCGGTTTTGCCGAAACCGACGTCGCCGCACACCAGGCGATCCATGGCCAGCGGCTGACACATGTCGCTCAGCACCGCGTTGATGGCCTGTTCCTGATCCGGCGTGGTTTCAAACGGAAAGCGTTGACAGAACAACTGGTATTGCTCGCGGTTGTGCCGGAAGGCAAAGCCGGTTTTGGCTGCCCGTTGGGCGTAGACATCCAGCAGTTCAGCGGCGACGTCGCGCACTTTCTCGGCCGCTTTTTGTCGGGCGCGCGCCCAGGCGTCGCCACCCAGTTTATGCAGCGGCGCGTTGTCTTCGGCGCCGCCTGCGTAACGGCTGATCAGGTGCAGCGAGGAGACCGGCACATACAGTTTATCTTCGCCGGCGTAGTGCAGGATCAGATATTCGGCTTTCACGCCGCCCGCTTCCAGGGTGGTTAATCCTACATACCGGCCAACGCCATGTTCCAGGTGCACCACTGGCTGGCCGGGGCGCAGCTCCGCCAGATTGCGGATCAGCGTATCGGCGTTGATGGTGCGGCGGTTATCCTGCCGACGGCGATTGATGCGCTCACCGAGCAAGTCGCTCTCGCAGATGAGCGCCCGCTGGCGCAGCGTATCGATAAAGCCGTGTTCGCTGGCGCCGATCGTCAGCGAGAATCGCGCGCTTGCAGCCAGACGCGGGATCGCCACCGGTACGATCTTGATGCGAGATAGCAACGCCTGCAACGTTTCACGGCGTCCTTCGCTTTCCACGGAGAAAATGATCTGGCCGTCGAACTGTTCGGTAAACTGGCGTAATGCATCCAGCGGCGATTTGTTTTGATGGCGGATCGCCAGATCGGGCAGGGCTTCATAGCCCAGATTTACGTGAGCCGCTTTTTTTGGCAGGGTCTCCTGGCGCAACTGGACGCGCGGCCAGGGCTTCAGTTCAGCGAACAGCGCATCCACCGGCAGCCACAGATCGTCCGGCGGCAGTAACGGACGCATCGGGTCAATGCGTCGGCTTTGGTAGCGCTGCTGGATATCCAACCAGAAACGTTCGGCGCTACTCTGAATATCGCCGGTGTTAACCAGCAACGTACCGGCGGGCAGATAGCTGAACAAGGTTGGCAGCGGTTGGCTGAAAAACAGCGGCTGCCAGTATTCGATCCCGGCAGGGAGAATATTTTTGCTCACCAACTGGTAGAGATGGTCGGCATCCCGGCGTACCTCGAACCGCTCGCGCCATTGGCTGCGGAACAGCTCTATCGCGTTTTTTTCGGTGGGGAATTCCCGGGCGGGCAGCAGGTTGATGTGGTCAACTTCGTTCAGCGTTCGCTGAGTATCGACATCGAACAATCTTAAACTGTCGATTTCATCGTCAAAAAAATCAATGCGGAACGGCTCTTCACTCCCCATCGGGAACAGATCGAGCAGCGCACCGCGAGTGGCGAATTCACCGTGCTCCATCACTTGATCGACGTTGCGGTAGCCGGCTTGTTCCAACTGGCTGCGCAATTTGTCCCGCGATAACCGTTGCCCTTTTTTTCAACACCAACGCATGCCCATGCAGGAAGGTATGCGGACACACTTTCTGCATCAGAGTGTTGACCGGTAGAATCAGCACGCCGCGCGTCAGCGTGGGCAACTGGTAGAGGATGGACAGACGGGCGGAGATGATTTCCTGATGCGGGGAAAAGCTGTCATAGGGCAGGGTTTCCCAATCGGGCAACGTCATGATCGGCAATTCGCTGAACTGCTGGATTTCATCCCGCAGTCGCAGCGCATTCTGCATGTCTGGTGCAATCAGTACCACCAGGCCGGTATGGCGTTCAATGATTTCCGCACATTCAACGGCGCAAGCGGCGCCGGTAAGCTGGCCTAGCAGACGTTGTTCGCCTGCAGTGGCAGGTAAGGAGTAGCGATATTGTTCAGGCATTATCCAGTTATCAGCGCTTGCCCTCGTCTCAACTAAGAAAAAGCCGGGAAGAGAGGGGGTTAGGGTTCCATAAAGCAGAGCTACCCATTATTATCCTTGATCACTTTGCTTTAGCAACCTCATCCAGACGGATTTCATGTATCAACCTGTCGCGTTATTTATCGGTTTGCGCTACATGCGCGGCCGCGCCGCCGATCGTTTCGGACGGTTTGTATCCTGGCTTTCCGCTATCGGTATCACTCTCGGCGTGATGGCGCTGGTCACTGTGCTTTCGGTGATGAATGGTTTTGAACAGGATCTCGAAGACAGCATTCTGGGGCTGATGCCGCAGGCGCTGATCACCACGCCCCAGGGGTTTCTTGACCCGCAAACGCTTCCCGCCCCGACGCTGAATGCGCTCAAAGGCGTCACACAGATTACGCCGTTGACCACCGGCGACGTGGTATTGCAGAGCGCCCGCAGCGTGGCGGTGGGGGTGATGCTCGGCGTCAATCCGGAACAGCCGGAGCCGCTGGCGCGCTATCTGGTTAACGCCAGTATGCAAGCGCTGAAACCGGGGGATTATCAGGTGATCCTCGGCGAGCAATTAGCCGCACAACTGGATGTTAAGCGCGGCGATCAACTGCGGCTGATGGTGACTAGCGCCAGCCAACTGACGCCGATGGGCCGTATTCCCAGCCAACGTCTGTTTACCGTTGCGGGCACCTTTTACGCTCACAGCGAGGTAGACGGTTATCAATTGTTGGTTAATCAGCAGGATGCCTCACGATTGATGCGCTACCCGGCGGGGAATATTACCGGTTGGCGCTTGTCGCTGGCGCAACCGCTGGCGGTGGATGTCCTGGCGCGTCAATCCCTGCCGCAGGGGACGGTGTGGAAAGACTGGCGCGAGCGCAAAGGCGAGCTGTTTCAGGCGGTGCGGATGGAGAAGAACATGATGGGGCTGTTACTGAGCCTGATTGTGGCCGTCGCCGCGTTCAACATTATTACTTCACTGGGATTGCTGGTGATGGAAAAGCAGGGCGAGGTCGCGATCCTGCAGACGCAGGGGCTGACCCGGCGTCAGATCATGACGGTGTTCATGGTGCAAGGCGGTAGCGCCGGCGTGACCGGCGCGTTGTTGGGCGCGTTGCTGGGCGTGGCGCTGGCCAGTCAGCTCAATACGCTGATGCCGGTGTTAGGGTTGCTGATCGATGGCGGTTCGCTGCCGGTGCAGATCCAACCGTTGCAGGTGGCTGGCATTGCGCTGGTGGCCATGCTGCTGGCGTTGCTCTCCACGCTTTATCCTTCCTGGCGCGCCGCCGCCGTCCATCCCGCAGAGGCTTTACGTTATGAATAATTCACCTTTATTGCAGTGTCACCGCCTGTGCAAGCGCTATCAGGAAGGGAAACTCTCCACCGATGTTTTGCGGGATGTGACGTTTGAGATGCAGGGTGGCGAAATGATGGCGATTGTGGGCAGTTCCGGCTCAGGGAAAAGCACGCTGCTGCACCTGTTGGGCGGGCTGGACACGCCGACCTCCGGCGATGTGGTGTTCAAAGGGCAGTCGCTGAGTTCGCTGTCGGCGGCGGCGAAAGCCGCGCTGCGGAACCGTGAACTGGGGTTCATCTACCAGTTTCACCACCTGCTGCCGGACTTCTCCGCGCTGGAGAACGTGGCGATGCCGCTGCTGATCGGCCATGTTGCGCCGAAAGAAGCGCATCAGCGCGCGCTGGAGATGCTGGCGGCGGTGGGGCTGGAAAAACGCAGCCAGCACCGTTCGTCCGAGTTGTCGGGCGGTGAGCGTCAGCGGGTGGCGATTGCCCGTGCGTTGGTGAACCGGCCGTCTTTGGTGCTGGCGGACGAGCCGACCGGGAATCTGGATCAGCGTAACGCCGACGCAATCTTTGAGTTGTTGGGCGAGCTTAACGTGCGTCAGGGCACCGCGTTTCTGGTGGTGACGCACGATCTCCATCTGGCTCATCGTCTTCATCGTCAGTTGGAGATGCGCGATGGGCAATTACAACAGGAATTGACCCTGACGGGGGATGCACGATGAGTTTTCCTCCACTGTCGCTGCGGGTGGGGCTGCGTTTTAGTCGCGGTCGTCGCTGTAGCGGGATGGTGTCGTTGATTTCAATCATCTCTACCCTCGGTATTGCGCTGGGGGTGGCGGTGCTGATTGTCGGTCTGAGTGCGATGAACGGTTTTGAACGTGAGTTGAATAGCCGCATTCTGGCGGTGGTGCCTCACGGCGAAATCGAGGCGGCCGAACAGCCGTTCAACCATTGGCAGCCGCTGATCCCCAAAATTGAGCAGGTGCCCGGCATCGTTGCCGCTGCGCCTTACGTGCGCTTCACCGGCTTGCTGGAAAACGGCGCAAGTTTACGCGCGGTGCAGTTCAAAGGCGTGGAGCCGCAAGAAGAGGGCCGGCTGAGCGCGTTGCCGCAGTTTGTGCTGAATCAGGCCTGGTCGCGTTTTCGCGCCGGCGAGCAGCAGGTGATTATCGGTAAAGGCGTGGCGGATGCCTTGGGCGTGAAGGCGGGGGATTGGGTAACGGTGATGATCCCCAATAGCGACCCGCAGATGAAGTTGCTACAGCCCAAACGCATTCGTCTGCAGGTTAGCGGCATTCTGCAACTGAGCGGCCAGTTGGATCACAGCCTGGCGTTGGTGCCGCTGGCGGATGCCCAGCAATATCTGGATATGGGCGATGCGGTGACGGGGATCGCCATCAAAGTGACGGATGTTTTCGACGCCAGGAATCGGGTGCACGATGCCGGCGAGGCGACCGGTGCTTATGTCTATATCCGCAGTTGGATTGGCACCTACGGGTATATGTATCGTGATATCCAGATGATCCGCACCATCATGTATCTGGCGATGGTGCTGGTCATCGGTGTCGCCAGCTTCAATATCGTGTCGACGTTGGTGATGGCGGTGAAGGACAAAAGCGGCGATATCGCGGTATTGCGCACACTGGGAGCAAGCGACCGTCTGATCCGCGCTATTTTTATCTGGTACGGTTTGCTGGCCGGGCTGCTGGGTAGCGTCCTCGGGACGGTGTTCGGGGTGATTGCCGCCCTGCGTCTGACCGCTATGATCCGTGGGATCGAATCGTTGATTGGCCATCGTTTTCTCTCCGGCGACATCTACTTCATCGACTTTCTGCCTTCTGAGCTGCATATCCTGGATGTGGCGCTGGTGCTGGCGACGTCGTTGGCACTGAGTCTGCTTGCCAGCTGGTATCCGGCGCGGCGCGCCAGTCGCATCGACCCCGCCAGAGTATTGAGCGGCCAGTAACACCCGCCTTGTATGATGATTGTGCGCTGCGTTCGACGCGGCGCGTTTTCTTTCTACGTTCAGCCATTCTGAGGACGTACATGTACTACTACGGTTTTGACATGGGAGGCACCAAGATTGAGCTGGCGGTCTTTGATGCCGGCCTTCGGCCTGTATGGCGCAAGCGGGTGCCTACACCTCACGACGATTACCACCTGTTGCTGGCGACAATCGCTGCGCTGACTCATGAGGCGGATGCGCGCTTTGGCGTGGGGGCGGTCGGCATTGGCATTCCCGGTGTGGAACAGGGGGTGGACGGGCCGTTGTTGACCGCTAATTTACCGGCGACGATGGGACGTTCGTTGCGCGCAGACCTCAGGCGGTTATTGCAGCGTGATGTTCGGCTCAGTAACGACGCCAACTGTTTTGTACTCTCGGAAGCCTGGGATGAGGAATTCCGGCAGTATCCGGTGGTTTTGGGGATTATTCTCGGCACCGGTATGGGGGGCGGCCTGGTGGTGAACGGGCGGTTGGTCGACGGTGCGAACGGTATCGCCGGCGAGTTCGGCCATTTCCGTCTGCCGGTGGACGCGCTGGATATCTTGGGGGCGGATATTCCCCGGGTGGCGTGCGGATGCGGGCAGCGGGGATGCGTGGAGAATTATCTGTCCGGCCGGGGGTTCGAGTGGCTTTATCAGCATTTTTATCAGCAGGCCCTGCCTGCTACCGCGATTATCGCCGCCTATCGACAGGGCGATCTCAAGGCGGTGGGGCATGTCGAGCGTTTTATGGCGCTATTGGCGGTTTGTCTGGGCAATCTGCTGACGATTGTCGATCCCCATCTGGTTGTGCTGGGTGGCGGGTTGTCGAATGTTGACGAAATCTATCAGCAATTGCCGCAGCGCCTCGCCGCCAGCTTGTTGCCCATCGCCCGAGTGCCGCGGATTGAAAAAGCGCGTTATGGCGATGCGGGCGGCGTGCGGGGGGCGGCCCTGCTACACTTTACGGTGGTAAACGAATAGGTTAGTGCGGTAACGAATAGGGAGCCGACATGCAGCCGCGTCAGAGGTTACGTCGTTTTCGTCTGCGAGAGCGGTTGCGCCGCCAGCGGCTGCGTGCCGGTATTTTTCATTTTGATTATCTGGTGGTCAGAAACGTGAAGACGCCGCGTGTAGTGGTACTTACCGGAGCAGGGATTTCTGCGGAATCCGGTATTCGCACTTTTCGTGCATCGGACGGACTTTGGGAAGAGCATCGGGTCGAGGATGTGGCAACGCCGGAGGGCTTCTACCGCGATCCGCAAACCGTACAGAATTTCTACAATCAACGCCGTCGTCAGTTACAACAGCCGGAGATTGCGCCCAACCCCGCGCATCTGGCACTGGCGGAAATGGAGAAAGCGCTGGGGGATCACTTCCTGCTGGTGACGCAGAATATCGATAATCTGCATGAGCGTGCGGGCAGCAAGCGTATCGTGCATATGCATGGCGAACTGTTGAAAGTACGCTGTAGCCAGAGCGGACAAGTATTTGAATGGAAAGGGGATGTCGCAGCAGATGAGCGTTGCCACTGCTGTCAGTTTCCGGCGCCATTGCGTCCGCATGTGGTGTGGTTCGGTGAAATGCCGCTGGAGATGGATCGCATTTACCATGCGCTCAGCGAAGCGGATGTGTTTATCGCCATCGGTACGTCCGGCCATGTCTATCCAGCCGCAGGGTTTGTGCATGAAGCGCACTCCCACTGTGCGCATACCGTAGAGTTGAATCTGGAACCCAGCCAGGTGCAAAGTCAGTTCGACGAACATATCTACGGGCCAGCCAGCAAGGTGGTTCCTGCCTTTGTGACCCAGTGGCTGGCCAGGCATAACCTACTGCCCGCCTGATGGCTCCTCCGTCTGGACTACCGCCGTACCCTTGGCTACGGCGGTAGATTCATGCGGCAAGATTCAAGAGACAAGACTCATGAGGCAAGATCTATGAAGCATGGTTTTTCGCTTCCGGCGTTGAGTGTTGCAGGGGATGCAGGCACTCATCCGTCTGGTCGAACGGCGGGTTGGCGGCGTGACTGTAAAGACAGTATTCACATTCGGTACAGGTAAGGTTTTCCGTGCTGTCCGTGCGAGGGAAAGCGCGAGGTGAGCGGCGACGTGTAAACAATGCCCGGATGAGTGATGCCAGCATGACGATACTCCCTGATGCGTGCCTTTGTACTGGTAGCGGCCAGCGGCTGTGCGGATCTCCGTCGTGTTTCCCGGTTATGCCTCGACGAGAGCGGAACGTCCGCCCGACGCCCAATATTGGATAGCAGTGCGCAGGTGACGGCGTCTGCAGGTAGTTATGGTTAATAAATAGACAGATGTCAATTATTGATGATAACGAACCTCTCATGTGCTGCGCCTGACCAAGCGCCATGCGGTTAAGCGTGATGTGCTTGGCGATGCACAAAAGAGGGGGAGATGCCCGCAACTGGCTGTTTTCCTGGACTGGCCCTGCCGGCAACGAGAGCCATGGATGTGTATGGCGCCAGGAGGGAATATTTTTTACATGATCTTGATATTCCTCATGATATGACGATGATCAAACCATGCCGCGTAGCGAGAGGCGAGCGGTTATCCGCAGGCATCGTTGACGCCTGATCAGGTTTCATCCTTTTTGTTTGCAAACTTTCTGATGGTAATCGTTCAATGCAGCCAGTCGGCGTAAGTTATTCCCAATTGAAGCAGCGGCAGCGTCGACGCGATCGTCAGCGTGTGTTCGGGCTGGCGCTGATCGCGTTGTTGGTCTTGTTGGTCAGCCTGTGCGCGGGCGATCGCTGGATATGGCCGACACGGTGGCTGGAATCGGATGCGTCGCTGTTTTTATGGCAGTTGCGCCTGCCGCGTACCATCGCCGTTATGCTGGTGGGCGCCAGCCTGGCGATGGGAGGCGCGGTGATGCAGGCATTGTTTGATAATCCGCTGGCCGAGCCGGGATTGTTGGGCATCTCCAGCGGCGCGGGTGTCGCTATGGTGTTGGCGGTACTGGTCGGTCAAGGCGCGGTGTCGGTCTGGGGATTGAGTCTCTGTGCTATCGCCGGCGCCATGCTGATTACGCTTGTGCTACTGCGAATCGCCAGAACCCGGGTATCGAACGCCAGATTACTGCTGACCGGCGTGGCATTCGGCATTATCTGCAGTGCGCTGATGACCTGGGGTATCTATTTCAGCACCAGCATTGACCTGCGCCAATTGATGTACTGGATGATGGGCGGTTTCAGCGGCGTCGACTGGCGTCAGTCGGGCGTGATGTTGGCGCTGCTGCCGCCGTTGTTTTGGCTGGCGCGCCGGGGAGAGATTCTCAATCAACTGGCGTTGGGTGAGATTGCCGCCCGGCAGTTGGGCGTCCCGGTGTTTTACTGGCGTAATGTGCTGGTGCTGCTGATGGGGTACATGGTCGGACTCAGCGTCGCGCTGGCGGGTGTTATCGGGTTTGTCGGTCTGGTCATCCCGCATATTTTGCGCTTGTGCGGGCTGACGGATCAGCGCTATCTATTAACCGGATGTGGTCTGGCCGGCGCCGCGGTGTTGATGCTGGCCGACACGGTGGCGCGAACGATGCTGGCGGCGGCGGAGTTGCCGGTCGGCGTCGTGACCGCCACGCTCGGTGCGCCCTGGTTTATCTGGCTGTTGCTGCGCCGCCGGGCGTAATTTTTTCGGCCGCCGAAGAGCGGCTTTTCACCATACAGGAACAGACAATGAGCAACGATTTGTACGCAATTCCCCTGCAAACCATCGATGGCCGCGCCACGACGCTGGATAGCTGGCAGAACAATGTCATGCTGATCGTCAATGTGGCTTCCCAGTGCGGACTGACCAAACAGTATGAAGCGCTGGAAAATCTGTATGAAACCTATCGCGATCGCGGTTTTGTGGTGCTGGGTTTCCCCTCCAACGAGTTCGCCGGTCAGGAACCGGGCAGCAATGAGGAAATCCTGGCGTTCTGTCGGGGCACTTTCGGGGTGCAGTTTCCCATGTTCGGCAAGATCGACGTCAATGGCGCCGGCCGCCATCCGCTGTATCAGGCGCTGATCGCGGCGCAGCCGGAAGCGGTTCGTCCTGCCGGCAGCGAGTTTTATGAACGCCGGGTGAGCCGCGGGCAGGCGCCAGCGCACCGGGAAGATATTCTGTGGAATTTCGAGAAATTCCTTATCAATCGACGCGGCAAGGTGATCGCGCGTTTTTCGCCGGACATGACGCCGGACGACGGTGTGTTGGTGAAAGTGATTGAGCAGGTGCTGGCACAATAATTATGCCTGACGACGTCCTGCTTGAATTGCGGGGGACGGGGGTGCCGCAACGTCTGCATCCCCTGGATGCCCGATGCTATCGCGGTGAATTGTTGCATATCATCGGCCCGAACGGTTCCGGCAAAAGCACCCTGCTGGCGGTGATGGCGGGGTTACTGACGCCGCACGGGGATGTCCTGTTACAAGGGCAATCGCTTCCGACGTTGTCGGCGGGAGTGTTGGCTGAAATGCGCGCCTATCTGCCGCAACAATATCCGGCGTTGGCCCGTATGCCGGCGTTTCAGTATTTGCAACAACATCAGCCGGTGTCGGCGGATGAGACGGCTGTCGACGACGCCGTCAGCCATATCGCGCGCAGCCTGTCGCTGACGGATAAGTTGCACCGGCCGCTGACCCAGCTCTCCGGCGGCGAGTGGCAACGAGTACGGCTGGCGGCATTGCTGTTGCAGGTCTGGCCGTCGCTCAATCCCCAGGCGCGGTTGCTGTTGTTGGACGAACCGACGACCGGGTTGGATATTGCCCAACGGGTGGCGCTGGATACGCTGTTGGCGGGTCTGTGCCTGGCGGGCATTACCGTGGTGGCGTCGAGCCACGATCTGAACCACACGCTTCACCATGCTGATCGGGTTTGGCTGATGTCGAAAGGGACATTGGCGGCGCAAGGAACGGCTGAGGACGTCATGCGGCCAGAACAGTTGGCGTCGGTCTTTGAGGTGGCGTTCTTGCGGTATGTCCTGGATGGCCGCTATTGGATGATGGCGGTTGGTGATTGAAAATCAACCCGTCAACAGCGGTGAAATGCCCCTGTTTTCTGGCGATTAGCGTTGAAATATGTTGATAGGATAAGCGACGAAAAGGTTCGACGGGTCATTCCAGAGAGTGAATAGCCTGCTGACGCATAGAGGGTGATGGCATGATGCGCTGGAGGGTCTGGTTATTGTTGATAAGCCTGACGTTGGCGGGGTGTAGCGGCCACGGGCCGCAGCAGAATGCCCGCTTGGGCGATTCGGGCGAAGTGCGTTCGCAACTGAATGCCCAGTTGTCCACATGGCGCGGGACGCCTTATCGCTATGGCGGACTGGATCGGGCCGGCATTGATTGTTCAGGCTTTGTTTATCTCACCTTCCGGGATCGTTTTGGCTTAATGCTGCCCCGTTCGACGGAAGAGCAGACTGAAGTCGGTACCCGGATTGATCGCGATGAACTGTTGCCGGGTGATTTGGTGTTTTTCCGAACCGGCAGTGGCGGCAGCGGGTTGCATGTCGGCATTTATGACAGCCATGATGAATTTATCCATGCATCGACCAGCCGTGGCGTTACGCGATCATCCCTGAATAATGTGTACTGGAAACGGGCTTACTGGCAGGCCCGCCGTATTTAACGTGCCGGTCATTTTGTCGCTTTCGTTATGGAGTCGGTTATGTCGTCACTGCGTTTGCTGCTTTCTTCGTCTGTTGATCCTTGGTTCAATCTGGCGGTGGAAGACGGTATTTTCCGTCAGATGTCTGCGACCCAGCGGGTGCTGTTTTTGTGGCGAAACGCCGATACCGTGGTGATCGGCCGGGCGCAGAATCCGTGGAAAGAGTGCAATACCGGGCGCATGGAACAGGATAACGTTCGGCTGGCACGGCGCAGCAGCGGCGGCGGGGCGGTATTTCACGATTTGGGCAACACCTGTTTTACCTTTATGGCAGGCAAACCGGGTTACGACAAAGGTATATCGACAGGCATTATTCTGCGGGCGTTGGCGATGTTGGGCGTGGATGCGCAAGCCTCTGGGCGTAATGATCTGTTGGTGAATACCGCCGACGGCGCGCGCAAGATTTCCGGTTCCGCCTATCGTGAAAGTAAAGATCGTGGGTTTCATCATGGCACGCTGTTGTTGGATACCGACCTGTCACGACTCGCCAACTATCTGAATCCGGACGTTAAAAAGTTACAGGCCAAGGGGATTACCTCCGTGCGTTCCCGTGTCGCCAATTTGACGGAGCTGTTGCCTGACGTTTCGCACGAGGCGGTGTGTAACGCCATTGTCGCGGCGTTTTTCGAACACTATCAGGAGCGCTGTGACGCGGAGTATATATCGCCGGAGGCGTTGCCGGATTTGCCGGGATTCCGCGAGCAGTTCGCCCGGCAAAGCAGTTGGACATGGAATTTTGGCCAGGCGCCGGATTTCTCCCATGTGTTGGATACCCGTTTCGACTGGGGCGGTATCGAACTGCATTTTGATGTCGAAAAAGGGGTGATCAGCCGTTGTCAGCTTTTTACCGATAGCCTGAATTTAACGCCGCTGGAAACATTCGCGGAGAAAATGGTGGGGGTGGCGTATCGTCCGGATGCGGTTTTGGCTTTGGGGAAGGAACTCGGGAATATATTTCCGGCACAATGTAAGGATTTTGATGCATTGAGTGTCTGGTTAGCGGAAAGCATTCGTTAATAGATGGTTCAGCATATTGATGTTTTGTCTGAAAAATGAAAAACAGATTGTTTTGCTAAAAAGTTCAACTATAACTTAGCAGTGGAATTTGTAACGTAATATTGGGTATTCGCGTTAAAAGGGATTGAGATTATTAATAAAAATTTCGACTGTGTATTCGGAGCGCGGAGGGGGTTGTTATGACTGTCCGTTTTCCCAGGATGAAGTTATCGTTAGTAATCTTTATGGGTTTTAGTGGAGTTGTTGCAGCGAATAGCGTCAGGTCTGGTTGCCCAGACAGCCCGTATTATCGGGTTTTTAACTTTTAACCCTGGCTATAACACTATGCGTATCCAGCTTGAAGTTGATTATGTTAATCACTACAGTTTTCTTCCTGTCTATGGCCTGGATGCCCGGCTGATGGCGGTGGAAATAGTGAATAGGTTTCATAATGAATCCAATAACTTATCAATGCCGCAGGAGTTTTTGTCGGGGACGTTAAGTCAAAGGCAGAGAAAGGCTTTGCTGAAAGAACAACTAACGATCTTGAAGAGCAAGTCTTCCTGGTTTATCGATAACAACATTAACGCACTGCTTAAGATTGATTATTCGCTGGCCGAGATTTTCGTTGAAGACGATGTATTGAATGAGGATTTTCAATCGCTTCCCTTTTTACATCTCGAAATGAATGAAACCGTCTCCGATATTTCACGAGGGGGGGATTTCTCGTACCTTTATAAGCTCGGACATGATTTCCCACTCTGGTTGGATAATTTTGGTTCCGGGAAAATGAATCTGAAACCTTTTTATGACGGCATTATTCATGGTGTAAAAATGGATGTCAGATTTGTTGGAAAATTATTAGCCCGACCGACTTCAGTTTCTATTATCAATCCGATGCTGCGTGTGATGAGACGCCATTGCCCTGATTTGAAAGTGGTGGCAAAAGGCATTGATGATAAATCGTTTCTTGAGAAAGCCTTTGAGATTGAAGTCAATGCCGTTCAGGGCAACCTGTGGCCGGCATTTTCTCAAGAGACGCTGGATTTACCGCTGCCGATATCCCGCCATAAGCAAGGCGTTTCGTGTTGAGTTGATGTCTTCCTCGCGATAAAAGGCGCGTTTCAGACGCGCCTTTTTGCATCGGTAACGTATAAATATTAACGAGATGTGTTGATTTATCGTCCTGTGGCGTAAAGGCCCTGCGGTTATTCCGTGTTAATTCCCTGAATACGGTTTTACACTGTGTTTACATGGCAAGGGGGATCGCATGTCTCGTCATCTGCAGTTTGATAATCATTATCACCGGCAACTGCCCGGTTTCTATACCGAATTACAACCCACACCGTTGCAGGGCGCGAGGCTTCTCTATCACAGCGCGCCTCTGGCGCGCGATCTGTCGCTCGATCAACACTGGTTCGAGGGTGACAACCAGCGTATCTGGTCAGGAGAAATCAGTTTACCCGGCATGGCGCCGCTGGCTCAGGTCTATAGCGGCCATCAGTTTGGCGTGTGGGCCGGGCAGTTGGGCGACGGGCGCGGCATTTTACTCGGGCAACAACGGCGGGAAGATGGCTACACCTATGACTGGCACCTTAAAGGCGCGGGGCTTACGCCGTATTCCCGGATGGGGGATGGGCGTGCGGTATTACGCTCGGTAGTCCGGGAATTCTTAGCCTCGGAGGCGTTACACCATCTGGGGATACCCACCACGCGGGCATTGACGATTGTAACCAGCGACCATCCCGTGCAGCGGGAACAGGAAGAGCGCGGCGCCATGCTGTTGCGTGTGGCGGAAAGTCATGTGCGGTTCGGCCATTTTGAACATTTCTACTATCGTCGTGAGCCGGAACGTGTACGCCAGCTGGCAGATTACGTTATTGCTCACCACTGGCCGCATCTTCAAACGGACGTGGATAAATATGCTGTATGGTTCGGCGAGGTGGTCGTGAGGACGGCGCAGTTGATCGCGCAGTGGCAGGCGGTGGGGTTTGCACATGGCGTGATGAATACCGATAACATGTCGATTCTGGGGATGACGCTGGATTACGGTCCCTTCGGGTTTATGGATGACTATCAACCGGGATATGTGTGCAACCATTCAGATCATCAGGGACGCTATGCGTTTGATAACCAACCTGCGGTTGCATTATGGAATTTGCAGCGTCTGGCGCAGTCGTTGTCGGAATTGATACCGGTGGCGCAGTTGCAGCAAGGTCTGGCGGGCTATGAACCTGCGCTTATGCAGCGCTTTGGCGAATTGATGCGCGCCAAACTTGGTTTTATGACCGCAGACAGCCAGGATAACGCGCTGTTGGTCGAACTGTTGCAACTGATGCATAAGGAATCAGCGGATTATTCCTCTGTTTTCCGGTTGTTATCTGAGACTGAGCAACAGAGTGCGCTGACGCCGTTACAGGATGTTTTTATCGACAGGCCGGCATTTGATGTATGGTTCAGTGCTTACCGGCGCCGTCTGGCGGCGGATGGTTGCGATGATGATAGGCGCCAGCGTGTGATGAGGCAGGCGAACCCTCGATTTACGCTACGTAATTATTTGGCGCAGCAGGTTATTGAGCACGCCGAGCGGGATGATGTCGCACCACTACAGCGATTGCATCAGGCCCTGATGCATCCTTATGACGAACAGCCTGATGCATCCGATCTGGCGGTACCGTCGCCAGACTGGGGAAAACATCTGGTTATTTCTTGTTCCAGTTAATCGCGCCATTGTGGATATAGTGGATCTGTGAGCGAGAGTGATGAATTCTGTTGGGGCGACCGCAAGCTCCAGCTGCGTTCAACTCTGTTGCTGACAGATTTGCCGATCACCTTAATCACTTGCCGAAGTAAGTTGATTGAAACGCTTTCCTGCAACTCGAATTATTCAGGTGATATGCACTATTCATGACTTGTCTGGCGGCGGAATAATTCGTTTCAGCAGATTGAAAATAGCTTGGGAAAGTTTATTTTTGTGTTTATATATTGGCAGTTAGCAATAGACATATTCTTCAATTGAATTGTTATTGTCTGATAGGGAATGAGAGCGGCTGCTGATTATTTTTTGGTCTTTCCGGTGTATTCCGACAGGCTATTTTCAGACCTATTTTATGCTTTATGCCGTTTATTTTGTTTTCACCAGGCTTTATGCCGGATGAGAGAATATGTGGTTTGATGTACAGAGGGTAAATGGATGTTATTGACTAAACGAAAAGTGCCTGGGCTGCTTTGGGGTATGGTCAGCGCGCTCTGGCTGAGCAGTCTATTTCCTTCGTTTTCTGTCCAGGCGGCAAAAACCGCTGCAATCGGCGTAGCTTCGGCACCGACGGATGGTTCTGGGGCCAACGGCCACTCACTGACTGCAGCGTTGCCTGCCGGCGTTTCTCTCCATTATCTATCCGCTTTGAATGCGCTCTATGCACAACGGCATATGTTGCCATTGTGGCGCGATCACCGTGCGGTCAACGCGTTTCAGCAGCAGTTGGCGGAAGTGGCGTTGTCCGGCGTTCAACCTCAATTTACCACCTGGGTCACTTGGCTGACCGATCCCAAACTGACGGGGATTGGGCGGGACGCCGTGTTGTCTGATGCATTGCTTGGTTATATGCAATTTGTCGCCGGGGTGGAGAAGAACGGTAGTCATTGGCTGTACGGCAATGTGTCTTATACGCTGGCTGCGCCGCCATCCAGCATGGTTGCCCAGTGGCAGCAAGCCATTCATGAGGGCAGTAGCGCGGCATTTGTTGCGTCGCTGGCTCCCCGGCATTCGCAATATGCCAAGATGCATCAGGCGTTAAAGGACATGCTGACGGATAACCGTCCGTGGCCTCGTTTGGTGCTCGGCGAGACGTTACGTCCCGGTGATGAGAGCCCGGCGTTGCCGGTATTGCGGGATATTCTGTTGCGGACAGGCGCGCTGAATCAGGGCAATGTTTCCATGCCGCTGTTCAATGAGGCTCAGCCTTCTGGGCCAGAGGCGTTGCGGTATGACGGGGAATTGGTTGAGGCCGTTAAACGGTTTCAACGTCTGCAAGGGTTGCAGGATGACGGGTCGATTGGCAAGCGCACGCGCGATTGGTTGAATGTTTCATCGCAAACCCGCGCGACCCTGTTGGCGCTGAATATTCAGCGTCTGCGTCTGGTGCCGGATAATGTGAATACCGGTATTATGGTGAATATTCCTAACTATTCATTGAGTTATTACCTGAATGGATCGGTTATTCTCTCGTCCCGGGTCATCGTTGGGCAGCCCAAACGTAAAACGCCGTTGATGAGCAGTTCTCTCAGCAATGTGGTGATGAACCCGCCGTGGAACGTCCCGACGACATTGACGCGGCAGGATATTATTCCCAAGGTGATTCAGGATCCCGCCTATTTGCAAAAACACGGGTATGTGCTGTTGTCCGGCTGGAGCGAGGATGCACAGCAGATCGACCCCGCTATGATTGACTGGCCGATGGTGAGCGCGAACAATTTTCCTTACCGGCTGCGCCAGGCCCCCGGGGACAATAACTCGTTGGGGCGTTATAAGTTCAATATGCCGAATACCGATGCCATCTATTTGCACGATACGCCGAATCATAATCTGTTTCAGAAAGACATCCGGGCATTGAGCTCTGGTTGTGTTCGTGTCAACAAAGCATCAGAACTGGCCGCGTTATTGCTGCAGGATGCCGGATGGAATAATGCGCGCATCTCTTCAACGCTGGAGCAGGGCAATACGACGTATGTTTCCATTCGTCAGCGGATACCGGTCAATTTTTATTATCTGACCGCATGGGTGGCAGATGATGGCAAACCCCAATTTCGCACAGATATTTACAATTATGACGATACCGTCAAATCCGGTGTTTCGGCGCTATCCCGGGCCGGGTTGCTGTTGCAGTAAGTACCGGGAATTCGAGTGATTCCTGAGTGAGCGTTTGATTGATGGGAGCGGTGATGCCGCTCCCAGTGTTTTATTGTGAAAATAAAGCGGGTTGACGGGTGTTATCGGGGACGTTAAGGTTCGTTGCGGTGCATTAATGCCCCGCTTCATTATTATGTTTCTTTTATTTTCTGGCCCAGGGTAATGCTCTTTTATGGAACATATTGATAATCATCGACGCAAATGGTTGGCGCTTGGCGGCGCAGCGTTAGGGATTGCACTATTGCCTGACCAGTCGCTGGCTTCTCTGTCCACGTCCCGTCCCCGTATGCTTACCTTAAATAATCTCAATACCGGGGAGCATCTTAAAGCCGAGTTTTTTGACGGACGCCGTTATAACAAGGATGAGCTTGCCAGACTGAACCATTTCTTCCGGGATTATCGTGCCAATAAGATAAAAACTATCGACCCTAAATTATTCGAGCAGTTGTATCGGTTGCAGGTAATGTTGGGAACCCAGCGGCCGGTACAGCTTATCTCTGGTTATCGTTCTCACAATACCAATGAAGACCTGCGAGCCAGCAGTAAGGGTGTGGCAAAGCAAAGCTACCATACGCAGGGGAAAGCCGTGGATTTCCATATTGAAGGCGTGCAGTTGGCCAATATCCGTAAGGCCGCGTTGAAACTGGGCGCTGGCGGTGTGGGGTATTATCCGCAAAGCAATTTTGTTCATATTGATACCGGCCCGGCGCGTACCTGGTAATAAAAATGGTGATGTAGGAGAGCAGGGCGATGTGCAGGGGGCTGGCATCGTTATTCGCTGAGGTAAACAAAGCTGTATGAAATACCAAATTATTCCCGTTACGGCGTTTAGCCAGAATTGTACTTTGTTATGGTGTGAAAAAACCCTTCAGGCGGCGATCGTCGATCCTGGCGGGGAAGCGGAAAAGATTATTCGCGGTGTTGAACAGGTAGGCGTTACCGTCAAACAGATTTTATTGACGCATGGCCATCTGGATCATGTCGGTGCGGCGGTGACGCTGGCTGAGCATTATCAGGTTCCGGTCATTGGCCCACAGGAGGCTGATGCTTTTTGGTTAAATGGGCTGCCGGCGCAGAGTCGAATGTTTGGTCTACAGGATTGTCCGCCTCTGGTTCCGGCCCGCTGGCTGCAGGATGGTGATCGCATCAGTGTTGGCGAATGTGTCATGACGGTGCTGCATTGCCCAGGGCATACGCCGGGGCACGTAGTCTTTGTCGATGAACAGGCGAGGTTGGCCCAAGTCGGCGATGTTCTTTTCCGCGGCGGCGTGGGGAGAAGCGATTTTCCCGGTGGCAACCATGACGCGCTGATTAATTCGATACAAACCCAGTTGTTTCCATTAGGCGATGATATTACGTTTATCCCCGGCCATGGCCCGACCTCGACATTCGGTGAGGAAAGGCGGACAAACCCGTTTGTCCGGGATATGTGATAGTTATCAACGACAGTGATATGCCCGGTTGTGGAAAAGAAAAAGCCAGCGAACTCTCGCTGGCTTTTTGCTGCCGTTTTTAACTCCCAGTTCAGGAGGCGGTCTACTGCCTTACAGCACGGCAACGATGGCTTCGCACAGCGGAGCCATATTTCCCGGTGTCATTCCGGCCACATTAATCCTGCCGGAATTAACGGCGTAAATACCAAACTCATTGCGCAGACGAATCACCTGATCTTTATTCAGACCACTGAACGAGAACATACCGTTCTGGTGAGTGATAAAGGAAAAATCCTGCTGAGCACCTTTTTCTTGCAGTGTATTGACGAACAATTGACGCATGCGATGAATACGTTCGCGCATCGCGGTCAGCTCTTGCTCCCAAAGACCACGCAGAGCGTCGTTCGACAGAATGGTGGCGACGACAGCAGCGCCGTGTGACGGCGGGTTAGAGTAGTTGGCGCGAATAGCGGCCTTCACCTGGCTAAAGGCAGTATCGGCGGTAGCGGCATCTTCCGCCACGATTGTACAGGCGCCGACACGTTCGTTGTACAAACCAAAATTCTTCGAATAGGAGCTGGCGACGATAAGTTCCTTATGGCTGGCGGCAAAGATACGCAAACCTTCCGCATCTTCATCCAAACCCCTGGCAAAGCCTTGATAGGCGAAGTCAAACAATGGCAACCAGCCTTTTTCCAGTGAAAGCTTCGCCAGTTGTGACCACTGTTCCCGCGTCGGATCGATACCGGTGGGGTTATGGCAACAGCCGTGGAACAGTACCACATCACCTGCTTGCGCTGCGCTGAGAGAAGAAATCAGGCTATCGAAATCCAGCGTATGATTCTCTGCGTCGTAATAAGCGTAATCGCAGACTTCCAGCCCGACAGCGGAAAACACATTTTTGTGGTTCGGCCAACTGGGGTTGCTTACCCAGATTCGTTTGGCGCTGGTTTGTTTGGCGATAAAATCTGCCGCGACTCTCAGCCCACCGGTTCCTCCCGGTGTTTGGGCGGTACGGGCGCGCTTATTGGCGATGATGTCACTTTGTTTGCCGAACAACAGCTCCTGAGTACAGCGAGCAAATTCAGGCAAGCCGTCAATACCCAGATAATTTTTTGTCGTTTCGGTTTCCAGCAGCAGTTGCTCGGCTTTTTTTACGCTGGTCAGTACCGGGGTTTTTCCGGTTTCATCTTTATAAACGCCTATCCCGAGATTGATTTTATGAGGGCGGTCATCGGCACGGAAAAGATCAGACAATCCGAGGATCGGGTCAGCGGGCGCGGCAGAAATTTTTTCAAACATTGCGAGGTAATTCCCTGACTGAGAGTAAGCAGAATTAGCAGGGTACCGCCAGTATCTGGCTTTGCCAACCGTTTGCATCAAAAGATGTAGAAATAATTGGGGAATAAAATATGAAGGGAGAACAGGTAAAAAGTGGACGCAAATAATGAAAAAACAAAGACAGGGCTCGCCCTGTCTTTGCACAGCATCACGTAAGTGAAACTGGATTAGAACTGGTAAACCACACCAACAGCGACGCGGTCGTCGGTTGCCATTTTGTAGACATTGCTGCTGCTCAGCAGGTTCATGTCATACTCGGTATAAGTTGAGAAGTTCTTGTTGAAGGAGTAGCTCACGCCGTAGCTGATATATTTAGAGGTGTAGTCGTTCAGAGACAGTGTGTCGTCTTTTGCTTTAGCAGAAACGTAGGCGATGCTCGGTTTCAGGCCGAAGTCAAATGCATACTGAGCAACAAGTTCAAAAACCTGAGTTTTATCAAATGCAGCACTGGCTGCTGTTCCCGTACGGGTTGTTCCGTTTTTGAAACCGCTGGAACCGATATAGGACACATTGCGGTATTCGCCGTAGGTTGCCGCTAAATAGATGCTGTTTGCATCATATTTCAGACCTGTAGCCCATACTTCGGCGGAGTCGCCACGACCATCAGCAACCTGAGTTTGAGTGCGGTTGGCTTCAGCGTATGAAGCGATGGCACTAACGCCAAATGGCGTGGTGTAGGAGGCGGAAGTTGCCCAGCCTGCGCCAGTCTGTTTTGCAACGTTAGTAGAGTCAGTGTGTGCTGACTGATAGCTCAGACCAAAATTCAGGCCTTTAACCAGACCAAAGAAGTCTTTGTTGCGGTAGTTGGCAACACCAGAATTACGACCAGTCAGACCATCAGTGTAGCCAGAATCACCGCCCCACTCAGGCAGTACGTCGGTATAAGAGATACCGTCGTAGGAAACGTTTTTGTTACGGCCGTAATCCAGCGAGCCGAAGTTGGCAAACTTCAGACCAGCATAGGAATAACGGGTTTTGCTGCTGGCAACGTTACCAGTGCTTTCTTCAGTTTTTGATGCATTGAACTGGTATTCAAAACGGCCATAGCCAGTCAAGTCGCTGTTGATTTTGGTTTCGCCCAGGAAACCTAAGCGAGCATAGGTCTGGTCGCCAGAGTTGTTAGAATCCTTGGAGAAATAGTGCAGACCGTCGATTTTACCGTTCAGATCCAGCTTATTGCCGTCTTTATTGTAAACTTCGGCGGCATTGGCTGCGCCAGCAGCCAACAGAGCCGGGATAACCACTGCAAGAATATTGCGCTTCATCATTATAAATACCCTCATTGTATTGTTTTGCCCCGGTCGCATTAAAACAGATAACTCTTAATGGAACTTCTTTTATGCGCCGGTGTCTTGTGTGTCCGAAGGCAGTGTTCCATTCATACTGATGTTTATCCATCGCACAAATGATTCCATTGTCGAGTATGTGAAACACTATGTTTTTATATGTATCCAAATATTAATTTTGAGGTGTGTCACATTCGAAAAACATGAGGTTTTATAGATAACGCTCTGATTTAAGAAAAAAACACGTAATATTCATTTTTAATCATATGGTTATAAGTTTTTCTTGTAATAGAAAATACGTATAACTGACACGGATAATTCATCTAAAGTCTGTATTTTGGTCATGAATGACGAATAAATTAGCCAAGTGCAAGTTTTCGATAATTTCCGATCCTTTTGTCTGTGAAACTATTGTATGCATGACAGGATCGGTAGCGCGTACAACATTCAGATAGGCAGTAAAGAAAAGAAGTAGGTAGTAAAGAGCAGAGGGTAAGCGGTTGTTGTCGTCATGGAAGGAAAATAAAAAACGCCAGCCGATTCTATCGACTGACGTTTGTCTTAACACAGCCTCAAGAGGCTGGTGGATAATCAGAACTGATAAACAACGCCAACGGCAACACGGTCATTCGTTGCTAAGCCGTATTGATTGCTGTCTTTCAGCAGGTTGATATCGTATTCAGTGTAAGTTGAGAAGTTTTTGTTGAAAGCGTAGGTCAGACCCAAGCTAACATATTTGGTGATGTAATCGTCAGTATGGACTGCAGCAGTTTCATCCAAGCCTTTGGCTGAAACGTAACCGATAGACGGTGACAGGCCAAAATCAAAGTTGTACTGAGCAACCGCTTCAAAGACTTTGGTCTTGTCGAATGCAGTGCTGGCGCTGTATGTTGCAGTGTTGCTGAAACCACTGTTGCCGACATAGGACAGATTGCGGTATTCACCATAAGTCGCTGCGACATAGATGTTGTTAGCATCGTATTTCAGACCAGTCGCCCACCCTTCAGCTGTTTCACCACGTGCATCAGCAGTCTGAGCTTGGGTACGCTGTGCTTCGGTATATGAACCGATCACACCAACACCGATGGGTGATGTGTAGCTGGAAGAAATCGCCCAACCAGCACCCGTTTGTTTGGCAAGGTTTGTAGAATCTTGATGCGCGGATTGATAACCCAGAGCAAAGTCCCAACCATCAACCAGACCGAAGAAGTTTTTGTTGCGGTAAGTGGCAACACCTGCGTTACGACCAGTCAGGTTATCGGTGTAACTCTGATCACCACCAAACTCCGGCAGAACGTCGGTATAAGAAATACCGTCATAACCTACTGCGCGATTACGGCCGTAATCCAGAGAACCAAAGTCGCCAAATTTCAGACCGGCATAGGCATAACGGGTTTTGCTTTGTCTGGCATTGGTGTCTTCAGCATTCTGAGCATTGAACTGATATTCAAAACGACCATAACCGGTCAGATCGCTGTTGATTTTGGTTTCGCCCAGGAAACCCAAACGAGCGTAGGTCTGATCGCCAGAGTTGCCAGAATCCTTGGAGAAGTAGTGCAAACCAACAACTTTACCATTCAGGTCCAGCTTGTTGCCGTCCTTGTTGTACACTTCGGCAGCGTTAGCTGCGCCTGCCGCCAGCAGAGCCGGGATTACCACTGCAAGAATATTGCGCTTCATCATCATTACCCTCATTGGTTTTCTTCAGACATCTTTCCCACTGTTTAAAAAACCTTACGGAACTTTCTATGTGGTTCAGATGTCATCCTGTGTCTGCACGCAGTTTTCCATTCACTCGTTCGTTAATCTACCGTTAAAATGATACCAAGTTCGAAAACGAGTAAATTTTAGAAAAATTTAATGTCAAAATGTAAATATTCGGGAACTTTCTGAATGTACTCTGACATAACAAAAAGGGCTCCCATAAGGAACCCTTCTTTTTTTTACAGCTATTTGTTTTTCTTATCTTCTTCTGACATTAGAAGCTGGCATTACGTGGAGTGCGCGGGAAAGGAATCACATCACGCACATTTTGAACGCCGGTAACATAAGCGATAAGACGTTCAAATCCGAGGCCGAACCCAGAGTGTGGAATGGTGCCGTAACGGCGCAGATCGCGATACCACCAGTAATCTTCTTTATTCAGGCCCATTTCTTCCAGGCGGGCATCCAACTGTTGCAAACGCTCTTCGCGTTGAGAGCCCCCGATGATTTCGCCGATGCCCGGCGCCAAGACATCCATGGCGGCAACGGTTTTACCATCGCTGTTCATTCGCATATAGAACGCTTTGATGTCTTTCGGGTAATTTTTCACTACCACCGGCGCTTTGAAATGTTTCTCTGCCAGATACCGTTCATGTTCTGAAGAGAGGTCGATTCCCCAAGAGACCGGGTTTTCAAAAGATTGCCCTGAATTTTGCAAAATTGTGATGGCATCGGTGTAATCGACCTGGGCGAAGTCTGAATGGATAAAACGCTCCAGACGCTCAACCGCTTCTTTGTCGACACGCTCGGCAAAGAACGCCATGTCATCTGCCCGCTCTTCAAGCACGGCTTTGAACACAAATTTCAACATGTTTTCTGCCAGCGCTGCGATATCGTCCAGCGACGCGAAAGCAACTTCCGGCTCAATCATCCAAAACTCAGCCAGATGGCGGCTGGTGTTAGAGTTTTCCGCCCGGAAAGTCGGGCCGAAGGTATAGATTTTAGACAGCGCACAGGCGTAAGTTTCGCCGTTGAGCTGGCCGGATACCGTCAGAAATGCTTCCTTACCGAAAAAGTCCTCGCCGAAGTCCACTTTACCATTTTCGGTACGGGGCAAATTCTCCAAATCCAACGTGGATACACGGAACATTTCTCCAGCACCTTCGGTATCTGACGCGGTAATCAGCGGAGTGGATACCCAATAGAAACCATTCTGATGGAAGAAACGGTGAATAGCCTGTGCCAACGTGTGGCGTACACGCGCTACGGCGCCAATCAGATTGGTGCGAGGGCGCAGGTGAGCCACTTCGCGCAGATATTCGATACTGTGGCGCTTCGCGGCCATTGGATACGTATCGGGGTCGTCAACCCAACCGACGACGGCGACATGGGTGGCTTGTAACTCAAAGCTTTGGCCTTCTCCCGGGGATTCGACCACGTTGCCGGTGACTTCCACCGAACAGCCGGTCGTCAGGCGGAGAATCTCACTCTGATAATTGTCCAGATGATTATTGACGACAGCCTGTAGCGGATTAAAGCAGGAACCGTCGTAGACGGCGATGAAAGAAATACCGGCTTTAGAGTCTCTCCGGGTACGCACCCAGCCGCGCACGGTGACTTCGCTGTCAACGGCAACACGGCCTTGCAGTACGTCGACTACAGGCACAACGCTCATAACATTCTCTCTGTTGGCAAATTAGGTTGATAAATATCCGTGCCCCAGAAACGGGCGTTTCGATATGTTACTTGTCGTCCGGCAGGACACAAGCAGAAATAGCAGGAAGGCGCCAAGTTTTGCGTGATTGCCAATGTGTCGGCTTAAAGATTACCCAATCGCCGCCGCTTTGGCGTCTATCGCAATCCGGCGCTAAATAATGGCGCCATATTGTGAAGCGGCAATCCGGTAGGCATTACGCCGGGTGTGATAATGCGGATGTTCGGAAGAATACATATATAGAAGAAGGAAACTGCATCCGAGGTCTGCTCTATATATAAAGAAGGCGCATAGCGATGAAGGAAACTTTGTCTGAGGTCTCCTCGATATGAGAAGAGAGCCGTCTCATCCAAAGTCGCCTCCTACTATAGAAGAGAGATTCTGCGTGTGTTCGCAAGGAAGTCAGGAAGCCTTTCTAATTTTGGGCAGATCGAACGCCTTGCGCAATGCGCTGACAAACGCCTGATCCTGACAAATCGTTTTTCCCGGGCTGTCGGAGAGTTTTGCCACAGGGCGACCGTTGCACTCTACCAGTTTGATGACGATGTTCAGCGGTTTGATGCCGGGAATATCGCATGTCAGCCGGGTGCCGATGCCAAACGTGACATTAACGCGCGGGTCGAAGTGACGATAAAGATTTAGCGCTTTTTCCAGATTGAGATTGTCGGAGAACACCAGCGTCTTGGTCAGAGGGTCGATGCCCAGCGCCTCATAATGGGCAATGGCTTTCTCTCCCCATTCGACCGGGTCGCCGGAGTCATGACGCAGCCCCTGATAATGGCGGGCGAAATATTCGTCAAAATCTCGCAGAAATGCATCCATGGTGATGCAGTCGGTCAAGGCAATGCCGAGCTGGTTCGGGTATTCCCGCAGCCAGGCTTCGAGCGCTGCGCGTTGGCTGTTGGCCAGTATCGGGCTGATCTGCTGGTGGGCCTGGAACCACTCGTGAGCCTGCGTACCGACCGGCGTCAACTGTAGACGACGCGCCAGATCGTAGTTACTGGTGCCGATCAGGTAGGGAAATTCATCTTTGAGCGTATTGACGATGTGCTGTTGCACGTCGCGGGAAAAACGCCGGCGAGTACCGAAATCCATCAAACGGAAACGATGCAGATCCACATTTTCGCTGAGCTGACGGAACCGCTGCAGGTTGCTGTGCAATTGGTTGATTGCCGCCTGGAGATGATCGCCGGGAGAGCGTACCTGGTGGACAACTTCGCTGATCACGGCCAGCAACGGCACTTCCCAGAGAATGACTTCACGCCAGGGGCCGGTAATGCGGACATCCAATTTGCCGTGGCGGTTGACAATATGAACCTGGCGCGGATCGAAGCGGAATGACCGCAACCAGTCAAGATAATCCGATTTGAAAAACGGCAGTGATGATAAGTAGGCAAGTTCGTCCTGGCTGAGCGCCAGCTGGCTCATGGCCTCGACTTGTGTGCGGATTTCATCCGCATAACTCCCTAACAGCGCATCGTCACGGCAACGGAATTCGGCGGCGACGTCGACATCATAATAATGGTGGAAGACCGCCTGTTGCATATGAAGTTTGTAGGCATCCGTATCCAGCAGTGACGTCAATATCGGGGAAGAGTGTGAAGTCATAATGCGTTACCGCATCCTTGTTTAATACTGTTTACTGACATGACAACCCGCGCAATGATGCGGACTATCTGTTTACTGGCGCTTATCACATCATATCGGGGCGGTGAAGGCGAGATTCAATCGTGCGATTGTGACAAAAAAGTATCTGTTTTTGCCGCTGTTTTAACATTACTCATTGAATAACAATGTTTTTTATACTAAACACGTAAATGAGATAAATTCTCAGCAATAGCGTGCTGAACGGTGACAAGGGGAAAGTTTGCAATCCGCCATACTCTTCCCTTTAATAGACGTAACAGGCTGTCATATAACGGAACTGTGTAATAAACAGGCGATTAATGACGTAAAAGCGTACTCTCTGTCTGGAAGGGGAGACTTCCGGGTTGATGCCGCTGCTGTTTACCTCAGTTGACGATAAGCGCGGGGAAGAACAGGTCGTCTGGTCGGCGTGCGTTTCGCGTCGGCGTCGCGCAGATGAAACGTAATCACGTTGTTAACGCCAGGTCAAATAAGGCGCGCCTGTCAATATTATTTCATGCCATAAAGGTAACGAATGATGAGTCAACAGCCACAAATAAAATATCGGCACGATTATCGTGCACCGGATTACACCATCACGGATATTGCACTGGCGTTTGATCTGCACCCGGAGAAAACCCGTGTAGTGGCTACCAGCCAGGTCGTGTTGCAAGGGGAAAAAGGGGCGGCACTGAAGCTGGATGGTGAAGGGCTGACGCTGACCGGGGTCAGTGTCGACGGCACACCCTGGGCTGATTATGGTGTACAGGAGAATGGGTTAACGCTAAACAATCTGCCGGAAAAATTCACGCTGCGGATTGAAACGGAAATCAGCCCGGCCGCCAACAGCGCGCTGGAAGGGCTGTATCAGTCAGGCGATGCACTGTGTACCCAGTGTGAGGCGGAAGGCTTCCGGCACATCACCTATTATCTGGATCGCCCGGATGTGCTGGCGCGTTTTACTACTCGCATCACTGCGGATAAAGCACGCTACCCGTATCTGCTTTCCAACGGCAATCGCGTGGCGCACGGCGAACTGGACGACGGCCGCCACTGGGTGGAATGGCGGGATCCGTTCCCGAAGCCTTGCTATCTGTTTGCGCTGGTGGCGGGCGATTTTGATGTGCTACGTGATAGTTTCACCACCCGCTCCGGCCGCGACGTGGCGCTGGAGCTGTATGTCGATCGCGGCAATCTCGACCGTGCCGGGTGGGCGATGACCTCGCTGAAGAACGCCATGAAGTGGGACGAACAGCGTTTCGGCCTCGAATACGATCTCGATATCTATATGATCGTGGCGGTGGATTTCTTCAATATGGGGGCGATGGAGAATAAAGGGCTCAACATCTTTAACTCCAAATACGTGCTGGCCAAGGCGGAAACCGCGACCGACAAGGATTATCTGGGTATTGAAGCGGTGATTGGTCATGAGTATTTCCACAACTGGACCGGCAACCGTGTGACCTGCCGCGACTGGTTCCAGCTCAGCCTGAAAGAAGGGCTGACGGTGTTCCGCGATCAGGAATTCAGTTCCGATTTGGGCTCCCGCCCCGCCAATCGCATCGATAACGTGCGTGTCATGCGCGGCGCGCAGTTTGCCGAAGACGCCAGCCCGATGTCGCACCCGATCCGTCCGGATCAGGTTATCGAAATGAACAACTTCTACACCCTGACCGTGTATGAAAAAGGGTCGGAAGTGATTCGGATGATGCATACCCTGTTAGGTGAGGAGAACTTCCAGGCCGGGATGCGCCTTTACTTCGATCGCCATGACGGCAGCGCCGCGACCTGCGACGACTTCGTGCAGGCGATGGAGGATGCGTCCAATATCGACCTGTCGCAGTTCCGCCGTTGGTACAGCCAGTCCGGAACGCCGGTGGTCAGCGTGCGTGATGAATACGATGCCGCCGCCCAGCAGTATCGCCTGCATGTCAGCCAGACGACGCCGGTCGGCGCCGACAAACAGCCCAAGCTACCGCTACACATCCCGCTGGATATCGAACTTTATGATGCGGATGGGCAGGTCATTCCACTGCGCCATCAAGGCCAGCCGGTGGGATCGGTGCTGAATATCACCGAGGCGGAGCAGACGTTTGTTTTTGAACAGGTGCCAGTCCAGCCGGTGCCGTCTTTATTGAGAGAGTTCTCTGCGCCGGTAAAACTGAATTATGCCTGGAGTGATACGCAACTGGCGTTCCTGATGCGTCATGCCAGCAATGATTTCTCCCGCTGGGATGCGGCGCAAAGCCTGCTGGCGGGGCATATTCGGTTGAATGTGGCGCGCCATCAGCAACAGCAACCGTTGTCGTTACCGCTGCATGTGGTGGATGCGTTTCGCGGCGTGCTGCTGGATGAGCAGTTGGATCCGATGCTGGCCGCGCAGATCCTGTCGCTGCCGAGCGAAAATGAAATGGCGGAGCTGTTCGATACCATCGACCCGGAAGCGATTGCCGCGGTACGCCATGCGCTGACGCAAACGCTGGCGCAGGAAATGGCGGATGAGTGGCTGGCCGTTTATCGCGCCAACAAGACCACGGAATACCGCATTGAGCAGCGGGATATGGGGAAACGGGCGCTGCGCAATGTCTGCCTGCACTATCTGGCGTTTGCCGATCGCACTCAGGCCGATACGCTGATCGCCGCGCAGTTTACCGCAGCGGACAACATGACCGATTCGCTGGCGGCGCTGGCGGCGTCGGTTGCCGCGCAGTTGCCTTGCCGTCAAACATTGATGGCGGCGTTTGACGAACGCTGGCATCAGGATGGCCTGGTGATGGACAAATGGTTTACGTTGCAAGCCACCAGCCCGGCGCCGGATGTGTTAGCCAGGGTTCGCGAGCTGCTGAATCACCGTTCGTTCAGCCTGAACAACCCGAACCGGCTGCGCTCGCTGGTCGGCGCATTCTGCGCCAGCAATCCGTCGGCGTTCCATGCCAACGATGGCAGCGGCTACCAGTTCCTGACCGAGATGCTCAGCGATTTGAACACCCGCAACCCGCAGGTCGCAGCGCGGTTAATTGAGCCGTTGATTCGCCTCAAACGTTACGACAGCAACCGTCAGGCGTTGATGCGTCAGGCGCTGGAAACCCTCAAAGGGTTGGAAAACCTCTCCGGCGATCTGTTTGAGAAAATCACCAAAGCGCTGGATGCCTGAACGACGGAATGATGTTGTTGATGGTTGAGAAAAAGACGCCCCGTGCATGGCATGGTGCGTCTTTCTATTGGCCGTCACCGGTTTGAGCGCGGTGGTCTTCTCTTATGCAGAAAGGCTTCCGGAACACGCGCCTCCCTGTATGCGTTCCGGCCATCCAGCGGCTTAACGGGGCATATTGTCGCTTGATACACGGCGATCATTCATGACGACGGCATGGTAAAACCGCCGTCGCCGGGTCTTATCCCCCCGCCCATGCCGATGCTAACGGCGGCTTGCCTTGGCTGTTCGGGCTCAAAATCCGCTCCAGCACCTGCGCTTCCAGCTCTGCCAGCCGGGCGGAGCCACGGCGGCGCGGGCGCGGCAGGTCAATCGCCACATCCAGCCCAACCTGGCCTTGTTCGATCAGGATCACCCGGTCGGCCAGCGCGACGGCTTCGCTGACGTCGTGAGTAACCAGTAAAACGGTAAATCCCTGTTGCAGCCACAGCGATTCAATCAACCCTTGCATCTCGATACGGGTCAGCGCATCCAGCGCGCCCAGCGGCTCATCCAATAATAACAGCCCCGGTCGATGGATCAGCGCGCGTGCCAGCGCCACCCGCTGTTTTTGCCCGCCGGACAGGGCGGCGGGCCAGTCGTTAGCGTGCGAGGACAAACCGACGGCGTTCAGCGCCTGATGCGCGGCCGTGCGCCAGTCGCCGCGCAATCCCAGCCCAACGTTGTCGATCACCCGTTTCCACGGCAGTAAACGGGCATCCTGAAACATCAGCCGGATATCGTCACGCGCCTGATGCAATGGCGCGCGGCCTGCCAGCAACTCCCCGTGGCTGGCTTGCTCCAACCCGGCGAGTAACCGCAGCAGGGTACTTTTGCCGCAGCCGCTGCGCCCGACCACGGCGATAAACTGACCGGCCGGGACGCGCAACTGGATATTTTTCAGCACAGTGCGATGGGCATAACGCTTGGTGACGTTATCGATGAGCAGTGGCGTACCGGCATTAAGGCGCGCCGGCGTGGGGATGCGGGATGTTGCCGTACTGAATGTCATGCGTGTTCCTCCGGTGTTTGCCAACTGGGGTGCCAGCGCAACCAGATGCGTTCCAGCGCCAGCGCGATAACGTCCGCCAGCTTGCCCAGCAGGGCATAGAGAATGATTGCCACCACCACCACATTGGTTTGCAGAAACTCGCGGGCGTTCATTGCCAGATAACCGATACCGGCGTTGGCGGAGATGGTTTCCGCCACAATTAACGTCAGCCACATCAGGCCGAGCGAAAAACGCACGCCGACCATGATCGAAGGCAACGCGCCGGGCAGCAGCACCTCGCGAAACAGCCGGAAACCAGACAAACCATAGCTGCGCGCCATTTCCAGCAGGCCGCTGTCGATATGGCGGATGCCGTGATACGTGTTGAGGTAGATGGGGAATAACGTGCCGAGCGCCACCAGAAAAATCTTGGCGCTTTCGTCAATGCCGAACCACAGGATCACCAGCGGGATCAACGCCAGATGCGGCACATTGCGCAGCATCTGGATTGAGGTATCCAGCAGCCGTTCGCCGGTACGGGATAAGCCGGTGATAAAACCCAGCGTCAACCCCAGCGCGCCGCCGATCGCAAACCCGGTCAACGCCCGCCAGGTGCTGATGCTGAGGTGCTGCCACAGTTCGCCGCTGCGGGTGAGCCGCCAAAAGGTGACGGCAATCGCTTCCGGCGAAGGCAGGATCCGGGTAGAAAGCCAGCCGGCGCGGGACGCCAGTTGCCAGCCTGCGACCAACAATAGCGGCAGCAACCAGGGTGTCAGGCGTGCGGTGACGAGTGTTATTGTCTTGCGCATATGGCCGACCTTAGCTTTGAGCGGCTTTCAGCAACGGGACAAACTCATTACCGACGATTTCACCCGTAGCACCAAGCGACCGAGGTTGCGGTATATCAGGGATCGCGACATCCAGATGTGGGAACAGCAGTTCGGCCACGTGGTAGGCTTCCTCCAGATGGGGATACCCAGACAGCACAAAGGTGTCGATGCCCAGATCGGCATATTCCTGAATACGCTGCGCGACCGTTTGCGGATCGCCCACTAGCGCCGTACCGGCGCCGCCGCGCACCAGACCGATACCGGCCCACAGGTTGGGGCTGATTTCCAGATGATCGCGTCGACCGCCGTGCAGTGCCGCCATACGCTGTTGTCCGACCGAGTCAAACCGCTTCAGCGACGCCTGTGCCTGGGCGATGGTGTCGTCGTCCAGCCGGGAGAT
Organism: Musicola paradisiaca NCPPB 2511; assembly: GCF_000400505.1. Classification (NCBI taxonomy): domain Bacteria; kingdom Pseudomonadati; phylum Pseudomonadota; class Gammaproteobacteria; order Enterobacterales; family Pectobacteriaceae; genus Musicola; species Musicola paradisiaca. Next base: position 1,920,889 of record NZ_CM001857.1, read on the forward strand.
CAGTCGTTCGGCGGCTTGCCAGGCTTCCTGACTGGTTTCCCGCACGATGACATGCAAGCGGATGCCGAAGCGCACGCTGCGCCCCTGCGCGGCGGCCTTGGCCCGCACGCGATCCAGCTTTTCTTTCACCTGTGCCGGCGGCTCGCCCCAGGTGAGGTAGAGGTCTACCTGTTCGGCGGCCAGATCCAGCGCTGCGTCGGACGAACCGCCAAAATAGAGCGGCGGATGCGGTTGTTGCACTGGTGGATAGTGCAATCTGGCACCTTTCACTTGAATATGTTTACCGTCGTAGTCGACGCTTTCCCCCGCCAGCACTCGCCGCCAGATGCGAGTGAACTCGGCAGAGGCTTCGTAACGCGCAGCGTGATCGAGGAATAAACCTTCGGCGGCCAGCTCGTCGGGATCGCCGCCAGTGACCAGATTGAACAGTGCGCGACCGTTGGAAAGCCGGTCCAGCGTCGCTGCCTGACGCGCCGCCAGCGTCGGCGACACAATCCCGGGGCGCAGCGCCACCAGAAAGCGCAGCCGTTGGGTGACGCTTATCAACGAGGCCGCCACCAGCCAGGAGTCCTCGCAAGAGCGCCCGGTGGGGATCAACACGCCGCCGAAGCCGAGCCGGTCGGCCGCCTGAGCAATTTGCTGTAAGTAGCCGTAATCAACCGAGCGGGCGCGCTCTCCTTTACCAAAATAGTGGCCGTCGCCATGGGTAGGCAGAAACCAGAACATATTCAGACTCATCGTCTTCGTCTCCGTGAAATGGGCCGGTGGGTTATTGCGCTGTCGGGGCGCGCCAGATACGGCTGGCGATATCCAGCCGGGTGGGGATCAGGTGATTGTCATAGAACAGATCAGCGGTTCGCTGCTGCGCCTGCAAGGTGCGTTCATCCACCGGCCTGATGAGGGTAATGGGGCGATGGTCGAAATAGCTGCCGATCACCGCCTCGGGCAACCCCATCGCATTAGCCAGCAGAGTGATGCTCTGTTGACGTTGGCTGATGGTTAATGCGTCGGCCTGCGTCAGGGTATGAAGAAATTGCTGCAAAAACGGGCCATACGTCTTGGCATAGCGACGCGAGGCCAGATAAAACGAACCGGTCAGATTCAGGTCGGTGCCGTCGGCCAGCACCCGCACGCCGCCTTGCAGCAGCGCGGCGGAATAGTACGGATCCCAGATCGTCCAGGCATCGACATTACCCTGCTGGAAGGCGGCGCGCGCATCGGCCGGCGTCAGGTAGGCCGGCTGAATGTCGCTAAACGTCAGCCCGGCTTTTTGCAGATTGCGCAGCAGCAGATTATGGGAACTGGAGCCTTTCTGGAACGCGACCTTGCGGCCTTTCAGGTCGGCGACGGTTTTGATTGGGCTCTCGCTCTTGACCAGAATCACTTCGGCTTTAGGTTTCGGCGGTTCTACGCCGATGTAAACCAAATCGGCCCCGGCCGCCTGTGCAAACAATGGCGGAATATCGCCGGTGCTGCCGACATCGATGCTGCCGATGTTGAGCGCTTCCAGCATTTGCGGGCCGGCTGGGAATTCAATCCAACTGATGCGGGTGTTAGGAAACTGTTTTTCCAGCAACTGGTGGGTCTTGGCCAGTACCAGGCTGACCGAACCTTTCTGGTATCCGATGCGCAATTGTGCCGGCGCATCGGTGGATGGTGTTGGCGTATTGGTGGATTGCGCCGCCGACGTGAAGCCCGGTAAGCCAATGACCAGCAGCGCGAAAAGCGTGGCCTTGAACGATGCAAACATGGTGTTTCCTTAAATGGTTGAACGGGGATCATGCACTCCGGCGTAGCGGTTCCGGCTGACGCCGAATCAGCGCCTGCAGAAACTGGTGCAGCGATTCCTTCAGGCGCGCTTCCAGCGCCGCGGTGAAAACCGGCGTGCGGTCGTAGTGGGCGATTTGGCTGTCATCCGCGAATACGCCTTGCAGAATGTCCTGTGCTTTTAGCGCGTTGAGTACCGGTTTCAGGCTGTAGTCCACCGCCAGCATATGGGCGACGGAACCGCCGGTGGACAGAGGCAACACCACTTTATGTTCCAGCGCGCGTTCCGGCAGTATGTCCAGCACCGCTTTCAAGCCGCCGGGAAAGGAGGCTTTGTAGATGGGGGTGGCGATAATCAGGCCGTCGGCGCTGGCGAGTTGCTCGGTGAAGGTGATCAGCGCCGGGCTGTCGAAACGAGCCGCCAGCAGATCTTCCGGTGGAAAGTTATGCAAATGCCAGGGCAGAACATCGACGCCCTGGGATTCCAGCCACTTGCCGGCATGGTGCAGTAAGGCGCTGGAGCGGGAAGGGTAACGGGGACTGCCAGCCAACGTTATAACGCGCATATTGACTCCTTATAACCAAACGTTTTTAGATGCAGCGGATTAATAACATGACGTGTAGTCTGGCAGCGGAAAGAAGGCCCAGAAAATAATTTATTGTGGAATAGAAAGCCGAAATGTGAATAAAAAGTGATCATTAGGGGGCGTCGGTGTGAATAAATCGATGTCGATTGAGGCGGGTGGTTATTTCGCCATGCTGTTCCGGGGTTTTTTGCCTCAGGTCAATTCCCTTTCATTCGATGATGCAGGATAATACCGCCCCGGTTTGCCACCGGGAATTCAGGAGAATTCATGTACCCCCTTATTCGCAAAGCGTTATTCCAGCTCGACCCCGAACGAGCTCATGAATTTACCCTTCAGCAGTTGCGTCGTATTACTCATACCCCGTTCACTTTTCTGGTTCGCCAATCTGTTCCTACCAAACCGGTATCCTGCATGGGATTGTCTTTCCCCAATCCGTTGGGGTTGGCCGCCGGGTTGGACAAGGATGGCGAATGTATCGACGCCTTCGGCGCTATGGGGTTTGGTTTTATTGAAGTGGGCACGGTAACGCCGCGTCCTCAGTCGGGCAATGATAAGCCGCGTTTATTCCGTGTGGTGGAAGCGGAAGGATTAATCAACCGTATGGGTTTCAATAACCATGGGGTGGATAATCTGGTGGAGAATGTCAAAAAATCCCATTTCGGCGGCGTGCTCGGCATCAATATCGGTAAGAATAAAGATACGCCGGTAGAGCATGGGAAAGAGGATTACCTCATCTGTATGGAGAAGGTGTATTCCCACGCCGGATATATTGCCATCAATATTTCTTCGCCGAATACACCTGGGCTGCGGACGCTGCAATATGGCGAAGCGCTGGATGATTTGTTACAAGCGGTAAAAAATAAGCAGGTGGCGCTGAATAACCAATACCAAAAATATGTACCGGTAGCGGTGAAGATTGCACCGGATCTTTCCGAAGAAGAATTGATCCAGATTGCCGACAGCCTGGTGCGTCATAATATTGATGGCGTCATTGCCACCAATACAACGTTGGAGCGGCAATTGATTCAGGGCCTCAATCATTGCGGGCAAACCGGCGGATTAAGCGGCCGCCCCTTGCAACTTCACAGTACAGAAATTATTCGGCGACTGTCTCAGGAATTAAATGGTCGATTGCCGATTATTGGTGTCGGTGGAATTGATTCCGTTATTGCCGCGCGTGAAAAAATAGCGGCAGGCGCCACACTGGTACAGATTTATAGCGGCTTTATTTATCGTGGCCCACGACTGATTAAGGATATTGTTACTCATATCTGATTTTTCGTCCGTTCTCATTTCACCGGGGGGTTTATTTCTCCCCCCGGCTGGTCTATATTTTCTTCGTTTGTGCAAAAATACGTCAGCGCCTTGTCTGATTGACTATTCGGTATGTGGTAATTACCCGGCGAATAACGCTAAGGATAAATAAAGGTAAAACGATGAAATTAATCCCTGACGATAATTGGCGCTGGTATTTCGATGCCGATCAGGCGCGCTTGATGTTGGATTTGGCCAACGGCATGACTTTTCGTTCCCGTTTTTCCGCCACCATGTTGACGCCTGACGCATTTAATCCCAGCGATTTCTGTGTCGAAGACGCCGCGTTGTTTTTTACCTATCAGGAAAAATGTCTGACGTTGAATATCGATGCGCAAGCCAAAGCCGAATTGGTATTAAATGCGCTGGTGGCCAATCGCTTTCTGAAACCGCTGATGCCGAAAAGCTGGCACTTTGCCGCGCTGGGGCATGGCGAATATTGCCCGCAGTTGGGTGAGCTGGTCTGGGTGCGTTTGAACGAACGGCTCGAAGACGCCTGCTTTATGGTGGTGGATACCGGCGACAAGGCCAGCCTGTGCCTGCTGGCGCAGGCAGAGCTGGCGCTCAGCGGTAAAGTCATGGTGCTGGGGGAGGCGATTAAAATCATGCATGATCGGCTTTGCCCGGTTGATGAAGGCGCTGATCACGCGCAGTCGTCACTGCATTTCGCCCACGCCGGGTAATGCCGCCCGGCGCAGGCCGCCGGATAATTATGCCAGGCGAAGGTTGCCTAAAGGCACGCAACTGCAAGCGAGCAGGGTGCCATCTTCTCTTTTTGCTCCGCTTTTCAATTCAGCGACTTCTCCGTCCAGCAGCGTCAGTTTGCAGCAGCCGCATAATCCCGCCCGACAAGAGTAGGGAACACGAATACCTTGCTGTTCCAATTGCTCCAGCAGTATCTGTTGATTGTCACCCTGAAAGCGTTTCCCCTGAAAATCGATTTCCACGCTGTTTTCCGCCATGGGCGGCGGTGCGAGCGTTTCTACCCGCCGTCCGGCGCGATAAGGACGTGGTGGATGTGTCGCCAGAATGTCGACGTTGTCGCCGGCGCGCAAAATCCCCTGATTGCGGGCGATCAGATTGAGACCGAAATCCACGTCGCCGTTGTCGGCGGTGCGGTAGCCCTGCAATGTCGCCAGCGGTTCGCTTGTCGGATGGTGTCGCCCGCGCTCCGGGCTAACGGTGGTCAGGATGCAGCGGCTGCAGGGTTTGACGACATCGAAAATCACCTCGCCGATACGCAATGTTTTCCAACTGTCCTCCGCATAAGCGGCCGCACCGCTGACCACCAGATTAGGACGGAACTGCTCAAGGCGGATTCCTGCCGGGCAGCGCTGGCGCAAATCTTCAAATGAGGCTTCATTAATCAGCAAAAACGGGTAGCCGTCAGCAAAACCGAGCGGAATATCGGGATGACGTTTAACCCGTCGTGATAGCGCCCAGCCCTGCCAACGCAATTGCACCGGGCGTTGCAGGTAATGGCTCAGCCAGTGGTTGACGTGCTCCGGCGCGATGCCGGCCTGGAAGTGGTTTCCCCACACTTCCGTGGGATGCGTCGGGGCGGCGAATTCGTCAAACCGGATGTGCAGGTAATCGCCATCCGGCGCGCGCAGGCTGATCCCTTCGTGGGTCAATGCGGTGGTAAACAGCACCAGTTGGGGAGATTGCCGGGCGGTAATAAAAGTGCCATCGGGTTCACTCACCATCAGAATACGATCGAAACTCAGTCCGCTAAGACCGGCGAAGGATTGGGAAAGCTGGAGGCCGCGCATGGATTTGACTGGATGGACGAAAAGCCGACTTAACGCTATCACGGGGGGACATTCCTTGCTGATGTAAAGCGGCAACTTTATGACAAGCCGTCGGGATTGGCTATAATGCGCCTCAATTTTCTTTAAGGTGATAGCTGCACTATGAACTCTCTGTTTGCCAGCACGGCGCGTGGTTTGGAAGAACTGTTAAAAAGTGAACTCGAGGCGCTGGGCGCGCAGGACTGTACCGTAGTGCAGGGCGGCGTACATTTTCAGGGTGACGATCGCCTGCTTTATCAGGCGTTGATGTGGAGCCGTCTGGCGTCGCGCATCTTGCTGCCACTCAAAGAATTCAAGGTTTACAGCGATTTAGATCTTTATCTGGGGGTGCAGTCGGTAGACTGGCCGACGGTGTTTGACGTCCGTAGTACCTTCGCCGTCAGCTTCACCGGCACCAATGAGGATATTCGCAACAGCCAGTATGGTGCGTTGAAAGTCAAAGATGCCATCGTCGACAGTTTCAGCCGCAAAGTCGGGCAGCGTCCGGATGTGGCGCGCCAGCAACCGGATATACGTGTCAATGTCTTTCTGAATAAGGAAAAGGCCACCCTGGCGCTGGATCTCAGCGGCGAGGGGCTGCATTTGCGCGGCTATCGTGAAATGGCAGGTCAGGCGCCGTTGAAAGAAACCTTGGCGGCAGCCATTGTGCTGCGTTCCGGCTGGAAAGCGGGAACGCCGATGGTGGATCCGATGTGCGGCTCCGGCACCTTGCTGATTGAAGCGGCGATGATGGCCTCGGATCGTGCGCCGGGGCTGACGCGCCAGCACTGGGGGTTCCTTGCCTGGAGCCGTCACCAGCCTGAACTGTGGCAAAGCCTGGTGGCCGAGGCGCAACAGCGTGCTCGTGCCGGCTTACCGGCAACGACGTCGCGGTTCTTTGGCTCCGATATTGATGGCCGGGTGATCGATATCGCTCGCGCCAATGCCCGCCGGGCGGGCGTGGACTCGCTGATCCGTTTTGATGTGCAGGATGCCGCCCGCCTGCAGAACCCGTTGCCGGCCGGGCCGGTGGGTACCGTGCTCAGCAACCCGCCTTACGGCGAACGTCTGGAAAGCGAACCGGCGCTGATTGCACTGCACAACCTGTTGGGACGCAAAATGAAAAGTGCGTTCGGCGGCTGGCAATTGTCGCTGTTCAGCGCATCGCCGGCGCTGCTCGATAGCCTTCAACTGCGTGCCGATCGTCAGTTCAAAGCGAAAAACGGCCCCCTGGATTGTGTGCAGAAAAATTATCGGTTGTCGGAGAAAAGCAGCGACGCTGCGGCGCCGCTCGCGGAGGACTTTGCCAACCGCCTGAAAAAAAATCTGCGCAAGCTGGAGAAATGGGCCAGCCAGCAGGGTATTGAATGCTATCGGTTGTACGATGCCGACCTGCCGGAATACAACGTGGCGGTGGATCGCTACGGCAGTCGGGTGGTGATTCAGGAATACGCGCCGCCGAAAAGTGTGGATGAACAGAAAGCCCGTCAGCGGCTGTTTGATGTCATCAACGCCACGATTGCGGTGCTGAATGTGCCCGCCAACCAGTTGGTGCTGAAGACGCGCGAGCGGCAGAAGGGTAAAAATCAATACGAAAAACTGGCGGAGAAAGGTGAGTTTCTGCAGGTGCGGGAGTTTGACGCTCACTTGTGGGTGAACCTGACGGACTATCTGGATACCGGGCTATTTCTGGATCACCGCATTGCCCGGCGGATGCTGGGCGAAATGAGCCAAGACAAGGATTTCCTCAACCTGTTCGCTTATACCGGCACTGCCAGCGTGCATGCCGGCCTGGGCGGCGCGCGCTCCACCACGACGGTCGATTTATCCCGTACCTATCTGGAATGGGCGGAAAAGAACCTGCGGCTTAACGGGTTGACCGGGCGGCAACATCGTTTGATTCATGCCGACTGTCTGGCCTGGATGCGTGATACGCGCGAACAGTTCGATCTGATTTTTATCGACCCGCCCACGTTTTCCAACTCCAAGCGGATGGACGCCACCTTCGACGTGCAGCGCGACCATCTGGCGTTGATGAAAGATCTCAAGCGCATACTGCGCCCTGGCGGTACCATTATGTTTTCCAACAATAAACGCGGTTTCCAGATGGATCAGAACGGGCTGGCTGCGCTGGGGTTGACCGCGCAAGAGATCACCGCGCGCACGCTTTCGCAGGATTTCGCCCGTAACCGTCAGATTCATAACTGCTGGCTGCTGACGCATGCCGGAGAGGAAAAGTAACACCATGTCATTGATCAGTTTATCCGGTGCCTGGCTGTCGTTTAGCGATGCGCCGTTGTTGGACGATACCGAACTGCACATCGAAGAAAATGAGCGTGTCTGTCTGGTCGGCCGTAACGGCGCCGGCAAATCCACGCTGTTGAAAATTTTGTCGGGAGAGGTGCCGTTGGATGACGGTCGCCTGGTGTATGAGCAGGATCTGGTGGTGGCCCGCCTGCAACAGGATCCGCCACGGGATGTCGAGGGGACGGTATTTGATTTCGTCTCGGAAGGCGTAGCGGCGCAGGCCGGATACCTCAAAGCGTATCACGCGGCGTTGCGTCGGGTGGAGGACGATCCCAGCGAGAAACATTTGAACCAACTGGCGAAGATCCAGGAAGTGCTGGAGCATCAAGAGTTGTGGAAGCTGGAAGATCGCATCAATGACGTGCTGGGGCAGTTGGGGTTGTCGGCGGATATGCCGCTATCAGCCTTATCCGGCGGCTGGTTGCGTAAAGCGGCATTAGGACGGGCATTGGTCAGCGCGCCGAAAGTGTTATTGCTGGATGAACCGACGAACCATCTGGACATAGAAACCATCGACTGGCTGGAAGGCTTTTTGAAAACGTTTCAGGGGAGCATCGTGTTTATTTCTCATGATCGCTCCTTCATTCGCAATATGGCGACCCGCATCGTTGATCTCGACCGCGGCAAGCTGGTGTCCTGGCCGGGGGATTACGACAAGTATCTGCTGGGCAAGGAAGAAGCGTTGCGGGTGGAAGACCTGCAAAATGCGGAGTTCGATCGCAAACTGGCGCAGGAGGAGGTTTGGATCCGGCAGGGCATCAAAGCCCGACGTACCCGTAACGAAGGGCGGGTACGGGCGTTGAAAGCCATGCGCCAGGAGCGTGCCCAGCGGCGTGAGGTGATGGGCTCTGCCAAAATGCAGGTGGAAGAGGCTGCTCGTTCCGGCAAAATCGTGTTCGAACTGGAGCAAGCGTGCTATCAGGTCGACGGGCGCACGCTGATCGACCATTTCTCCTCGCAGGTTCAGCGCGGCGACAAGATCGCGCTGGTGGGGCCGAACGGATGCGGTAAAACCACACTGCTAACACTCATGTTGGGGCAACTGAAACCATCCAGCGGCCGTATCCACTGCGGCACCAAACTGGAAGTGGCCTATTTCGACCAGCACCGCGCCGAGCTCGATCCGGAAAAAACCGTGATGGATAATCTGGCTGAGGGCAAGCAGGAGGTGATGGTGAATGGTCGCCCGCGTCATGTCCTGGGCTATTTACAGGATTTTCTGTTTCACCCGAAACGCGCAATGACGCCGGTCAGTGCGTTGTCCGGTGGTGAACGCAACCGTCTGTTGCTGGCGCGTCTGTTTCTGAAGCCCAGCAATTTGCTGATCCTCGATGAACCCACCAACGATCTGGATGTGGAAACGCTGGAGCTGCTGGAAGAACTGATCGAGCAATATCAGGGCACCGTACTGCTGGTCAGCCACGATCGTCAGTTTGTGGATAACAGCGTGACCGAGTGCTGGATTTTTGAAGGCGATGGCCGTATCGGGCGGTATGTCGGCGGCTATTATGATGCACAACAGCAGCGCGCATCAGCCACGCCGTTGCGTCAACCGACATCGGTTAAACGGGATGAGCGCGAAGCTACGCCGTCGGGCACCGCAGCGCCTGCTAAGCGCGCATCGGGGAAACTCAGTTATAACCAGCAGCGGGAGCTGGAACAGTTGCCGCAGCAGATTGAAGCGCTGGAACAACGAATCGACTCGCTGCAGCAGCAAATGAACGATCCGTCGTTTTTCTCTCGTCCCCATGACGAAACGCAGCCGGTACTGGCGGCGTTGGCGGAGGCGGAGCAGCAACTGGAGAACAGCTTTGAGCGCTGGGAAGCGCTGGAAGCACAGAAAAACGGATAATCCCTGCGCGGTTAACGGCACGGCGCGTTGTGCGCCGAGGCCGAAAAGGAGGCAGCGCATGTGTACGCATCACGACCACTACGATCGTCATATGCTGTGCCCACAGTGTGATTTGCTGGTTGAACTGCCGGCACTGCAAGACGGGCAGCGGGCGGTGTGTCCGCGTTGTAAAACCGCGCTTTCCAGTCGCCAACGCGAGCCGCGCTGGCGACCTGCCAGTTTCGCGTTCAGTGCGTTGATCATGCTGGTGCTGTCCACGTTGTTCCCGTTTGTTTCCATGAGCGTGGCCGGTATCACCCGTGAGATTACGCTGCTGGAAATTCCCCAGGTGATGGTGGCGGAAAACTATGTCAGCGTGGCGACGCTGTTCCTGCTGTTTGTGCAGTTGCTGCCGGCGTTTTCCATGGCGGCGATACTGCTGCTGTGTCTGCGCGCGCCGCTCTCTGAGGACATTCGCCGCTGGCTGACCCGTATGCTGTTCCTGCTGAAAACCTGGGGCATGGCGGAAATCTTTCTGGCCGGCGTGCTGGTAAGCTTCGTCAAGCTGATGTCTTACGGGCAGATCGGTATCGGCGCCAGTTTTATTCCCTACATCGTGTTTTGCGTCATGCAACTGTTGGCTTTCCTGAATCTGGATCGCCGCTGGTTGTGGGATGACGTCGCACCGCCGCCGCCGTTGCCGATGGGATTGACCAGCGGGCGCAGCGGGTTATTGCAGGGTGTGCGCTCCTGTTCTTGTTGCAGTGCGATTTTGCCGGCGCAAACGCGCCGCTGCCCGCGCTGTCATACCCATGGACATATCCGGCGGCATCAGAGTCTGCAATGGACGCTGGCGCTGCTGATGACCTCGCTGATGCTGTATGTGCCTGCGAATATCCTGCCGATCATGGTCACTGAAGCGCTGGGCGAGCAACTCACCTCCACGATTATGTCCGGCGTTATTCTGTTGTGGGAGATGGGGTCATATCCGGTGGCGCTGGTGATCTTCATCGCCAGCATCATGGTGCCGACGCTGAAAATGCTGGCATTGGCATGGTTGTGTTGGTGTGCCCGGGGCCATCATCATCATGATACCGAGCGGATGCATCGGGTCTATGAGATGGTCGAATTCGTCGGGCGCTGGTCGATGATCGATGTGTTTGTCATTGCGGTATTGTCGTCGATGGTGCGTATCGGCCGTCTGATGAGCATTTATCCGGCGATTGGCGCGGTGCTGTTCGCCGCAGTGGTGATTCTGACCATGTTCGCCGCGATAACGTTTGATCCCCGTTTGTTGTGGGATCGCGATAATCATGAGTTAGAGGAGACGTCTGTTGACGAACACTAAGCGCAGCGTAGCGGAGATTGAAACCATCAAGCGCTGGTCTCCGGTGTGGATTGTTCCTATTGTCACGGTGCTGATCGGCGCCTGGATTCTGTTTTATCACTTTAGTCATCAGGGGCCGGAAATTACGCTGTTCACCAGCAATGCCGAAGGCATCGAAGCGGGGAAAACCACGATCAAGAGCCGCAGCGTGAATGTTGGCATCGTGGAGACCGTCGTGCTGACCGAGGATCTGCATCGGGTGGAGGTGAAGGCCCGGTTGAACGACGGTATGGATAAGCTGTTGAACAAGGACGCGGTATTCTGGGTGGTTAAGCCGCAGATCGGGCGCGAGGGGGTTTCAGGGCTGGGTACGTTGTTGTCCGGCGCCTATATCGAACTGCAGCCAGGGACGGATAAGGCGCAAGCTCGCGAGTTCCAATTGCTGGATTCGCCGCCGCTGGCGTCGCCTAATGCTCGGGGGATCCGCATCATGCTCAGCAGTGAGCAGTCGGGGCAACTGTCGCCGGGCGACCCGGTGTTGTTCCGGGGGTATCGGGTCGGGTCGGTGGAAACCGGTCAGTTTGACGCCAATGCGCGCAAGATGACCTATCAACTGTTCATTTCTGCGCCGTATGACAGCCTGGTGACGACCAACGTGCGTTTCTGGAAAGACAGCGGCATCGCGTTGGATCTCTCGTCGCAGGGGATGCGGGTTGAAATGGGGTCAATAAGCACCCTGTTGACTGGTGGCGTCAGTTTCGATGTTCCTGCTGGCTGGGAGTTAGGGAAATTAGCCCGTGACCGTGATGAATACAGACTTTTTGACAGCAAAAATAGTATTCAGGATTCGCTGTATACCGATTACAAAGAGTATTTGATGTTTTTTGATGAGTCGGTGCGTGGCTTGCAAGTCGGGGCTCCGGTCGAGTTCCGTGGAATTCGGCTGGGGACGGTGATGGAAGTGCCGTTTTTTCCACCCAGCGTGTTTCAGCGCTTCGACAGCGATTATCGCATCCCCGTTTTGGTTCGTATTGAATCCGAGCGGTTGAAAAAAAGTGTACGTGACAAGCTCAATCTCGATGAGGAGCTTGAGAAAAGTTTAGCCCTGGGGCTGAGCGCTTCGCTAAAGACAGGGAATCTTCTGACCGGTGCACTGTATATCGATTTGGATTTTTATCCGCAAAGCAAAGGCAAACGCCCTGTCTTACAGACAGTGGATGGTTATCCAGTATTGCCGACGGTCAATGGCGGGTTGACGCAAATCCAGCAGAAACTGATGGCGGTGCTGGATAAAGTCAACAATCTGCCGCTGAATCCGATGCTGGATCAGGCCACTAAAACGTTGGCGGAAAGTCAGTCGACCCTGCGTGAGATGCAGAAAACGCTGGCGTCGCTGAACCGCATTACCGCAAGCCCGGCCATGCAGCAGTTGCCGGACGATCTACAACAGACGTTGCGCGAACTGAATCACAGCCTGCAGGGCGTACAACCCGGCTCTCCCGCCTATAACCGCATGGTGAGCGACTTGCAGCGGCTCGATCAAACCCTGCGGGAACTGCAACCACTGTTGCGTACCCTGAACGACAAAAGCAATGCGTTGATCTTCGAGGCGCCCGGCGCCCAGGATCCTCAACCGAAAAAGGCGAAACCATGATGAAGCGCTGGTCGTTGCTGCTGCTGTTATTGCTGGGGGCCTGCAGCAGCCCGCAAAAAAATTATTATCAGTTACCGGCGGTTACGGCATCGTCCGCCGTCGTCAGTAAAACGTCCGGGCGGCAATTGCTGGTGGCGCCGGTGACATTGACCGATGCGCTGGCCGGAAACGGCATCGTGTTTCAGACCTCGGACGTCAGATATACCCTCACCACGCAGAACCAGTGGGCGAGCCCGTTGGATCAGCAATTGCAATTGGCATTGTTGACGGCATTGCGCAGTGGGCTGCCGGGCTGGGATGTGACGACCAGCGGCGCCGGCGCGACGCCGGTAACGCTTCAGGTAAACGTTACGGCGTTCCAGGGGCGATTCGACGGGCGGGCGATAGTGCGTGGCGAATGGGTTCTGCGCGATAAATCCCGCGTCGTCACTCAGCCGTTTAATGTGGAAGTTTCCCTGCACGAAGACGGTTACGATGCATTGGTGAAAGCGTTGGCGCAGGGATGGCAGCAGGTGTCGCTTTCGTTGGCTCACCAGGTTGCCGCGTTGTCCTGAACCGGTTCGCTTCCCGGGCATAGCAAATACCTCTGAATACTATTTTTGTGAGCTGTTTCACTATTCAGGGGTTTTGTTTTGCCCTCAAGCTGTTAATGCATCATTCCAGCGGCCGTGAGAGAAAAACTCACCAAATTAGTGCATAAATGTGACAGCGGTATGACTTTCATGGCTTGATCTTCTTTTCCCGAATGGCTATTCATAACCTGTGGTTGGCCGAAATCTGACCACTGTTTTCTTTCCACCAGAGTCAACATGAGGGAAACAAGGCATGAAGAGACAAAAACGAGATCGTCTGGTTCGGGCGCATGCAAAAGGGTATCAGGCTGGCATATCAGGGCGTTCCAAGGAACTGTGTCCTTATCAAGCGGTCGATGCCCGGTCTCACTGGTTGGGAGGTTGGCGAGAAGCCATGGAAGACAGGACGGTGATGGCCTGACTCCCCGCCTGTCAGTCACAAAAAGGGAAATACCTCCGCCAAGGCGGAGGTTTTCGTTTCCGGCGTATTAGCGTGCAAGACGGCTGTCGACTGCATCCGCCAGCATCGACAATAACCGGGTGCTATCTTCCCAGCCAAGGCAGGCATCGGTAATGGATTTTCCCCAGGTCATGGCGCCTGGGGACGTCATAGGCTGATTGCCTTCTTCCAGAAAGCTTTCGACCATAACGCCGGCGATGGAGTGTGAACCTGTGCGAATCTGGCGGCAAATATCCTCAGCGACGACCAACTGCCGCTGGAATTGTTTCTGGCTGTTGCCATGACTGCAATCCACTACCAGACGTGCGGGCAAATCATGGGTTCTCAGGGCATCGCAGGCCGCGGCGATATACTCCGCTTGATAATTGGGCTCAGCGCCGCCTCGCAGAATCACATGGCCGAACGGATTGCCCTGGGTCTGATAGACGGCCATTCGCCCTTGTTTATCCTGCGACAGAAACATATGGCTGGCGCGCGCCGCCCGGATGGCGTCAATGGCGATGCGGACATTGCCGTCGGTACCGTTTTTGAATCCGACCGGGCAAGAGAGTGCGGAGGCCATTTCACGGTGGATCTGGCTTTCCGTTGTCCGCGCCCCAATCGCTCCCCAACTGATCACGTCGGCAATATATTGCCCTGTCACCGTATCGAGGAATTCTGTGGCAGTCGGAAGGCCTAGCTGATTGACGTCCAGCAGTAGCCGACGTGCCAACCGCAAGCCTTCATTGACATCAAATGACCCATCCAGATAAGGGTCGGCGAGCAATCCTTTCCAACCTACGACCGTTCTGGGTTTTTCAAAATAGGCCCGCATGACGATTTCCAACCGTTCCCGGTAATAGCTTTGCAATTCCGCCAGCCGATGCGCATATTCGAGCGCGCTTTCCGGGTGATGGATGGAACAGGGGCCGATTACCACCAGCAGGCGGTGATCGTGACCGGTCAGAATATCTTCAATGCGCGATCGCGCCTTGAGCACCGATTCGGCCGTGCCGGCGGTCATCGGTAGGGCGGTAAGCAACGCATGGGGGGACATCAGATCGGTGAGGCGTTTACTGCGCAACTCATCAGTTTGGTACATGTGTAATCTCTGAATGCTTTAACGTGATAAACGAACGGAGCGTAAACCAATAAAACGGCAACCGGATCGCAATGATCTCGGTTGCCGATAACACTCCGCGAACCGTAATGAGGAGCATTCTATCACGATGTTCAGTACATACGACGGTTGATACCCATGATGTCAATGATACGGGCAGAGATTTCTTCTACGGAATAGTTAGTGGTATTGATGTAACGAATCTGATGGCGGCGAAACATCGACTCGACTTCACTCAGTTCCATGCGGCATTGCCGCAGCGAGGCGTAACGGCTGTTGTTGCGGCGTTCTTCACGGATGGCGGCCAACCGTTCCGCATCGATAGTGAGACCAAACAGCTTATGTTGATAGGTTTTCAGTGCGTCCGGTAATCGCAGGTTATCCATGTCGTCTGCAGTAAAAGGATAATTCGCCGCCCGGATGCCGAACTGCATGGCCAAATAGAGGCTGGTCGGCGTTTTGCCGCAGCGGGAAACACCCAGCAGAATAATCTGCGCCTGATCGAGGTTGCGCAATGAGATACCGTCGTCGTGCGCCAGCGTGTAGTCGATGGCAGCGATACGGGCGTCGTATTTGATCAGATTATTGGCGGTCAGGCCGTGTGTTCGATTGGCGACCGGCGAGGGGGCGACGTTCAGTTCTTGTTGCAGCGGAGCGACCAACGCCTGAACGATATCCTGACAAAAGCCTTCGCTATGGGTAATGATGTCGCGAATTTCCGGGGTGACGATGGAGTAGAACACCAGCGGGCGTAAGCCGCTCTGCTGGTAAAGGGTATTGATCTGTTCACAGACTGCACGGGCTCGCGCTTCGTTTTCGACGAAGGGCAGGGTGTAACTGACGGTACTGATGGGGAACTGGGAAAGGACGGCGTGTCCCAGCACTTCGGCGGTAATCGCCGTACCGTCTGATACGTAAAAGACACTTCTCTCCACGGGAACTCCTTGCTGTTTTTTTGTGATGATAAAAATTATTCGTGCCGAAAATTGTCGGTTCACGCCAATTTTTATTAAAACATCATTTCATTATCTCAATGATTCAGATGCCTTTCTTTTTCAATATTGGGATTTTTCCGCGTTATGACTATTTAGAATAGTGGATTCCATTTTTTTTAATAGGTTGATCGATTCACCTTTCCGTCCTTTCCAAAACCCTATGCTACGCTCAAAACGCTGAGACCGATTCCCAGCAAGATATTTCATACCCTAATTGTATGCAGAAAGGATTATTTTCGATGTCCAACAATGGCCCTGATATGCGTAATGTCCTGTGGTATAACCAGCTTGGTATGCACGACGTTGAGCGAGTGGGAGGTAAAAACGCCTCGCTGGGGGAAATGATCACCAACTTGTCGGAGCTGGGCGTATCCGTTCCGAATGGTTTCGCCACGACTGCCCAGGCGTTTAATGACTTTCTTAATCAGAGTGGAATCAACCAGCGTATTTATGCGCTGCTGGATAAAACCAACGCGGATGATGTGAATCAACTGGCTAAAGCGGGTGCGCAGATTCGTCAGTGGATCATCGATACGCCGTTCCAGCCTGAGCTGGAACAGGCTATTCGCGATGCATACCAGCAACTGGCCAATGGTGAGCCGGATGCTTCTTTCGCCGTGCGTTCTTCCGCTACCGCAGAAGATATGCCGGATGCTTCCTTTGCCGGCCAGCAGGAAACCTTCCTCAATGTGCAAGGCATTGATGCGGTGATGGTGGCGGTGAAGCACGTGTTTGCTTCGCTGTTTAATGACCGCGCCATTTCTTATCGTGTACATCAGGGGTATGACCACCGCGGCGTGGCGCTTTCCGCCGGCGTGCAGCGTATGGTGCGGTCTGATCTGGCCGCGTCAGGCGTGATGTTCACCATTGATACCGAGTCCGGATTTGATCAGGTGGTGTTTATTACCGCCGCGTGGGGGCTGGGTGAGATGGTGGTGCAGGGCGCGGTCAACCCGGATGAGTTTTATGTCCACAAGCCGACGTTGCTGAGCGGAAAACCGGCTATCGTGCGCCGTACCATGGGGTCGAAAAAGATACGGATGGTCTATGCCGCCAGTCAGGAGCATGGCAAGCAGGTGCGTATCGAAGATGTGCCGGAATCAGAGAGCGCCCGTTTTTGCCTGTCGGATGACGAAATCCAGGCGCTGGCGCATCAGGCGCTGTTGATTGAAAAACATTATGGTCGTCCGATGGATATCGAATGGGCGAAAGATGGCCATACCGGCAAACTGTATATCGTTCAGGCGCGTCCTGAAACGGTGCGTTCCAACGGGCAGGTGATGGAGCGTTATCAGTTGCAGGCGAAAGGCAAGGTGTTGGTCGAGGGTCGCGCCATCGGCCATCGCATTGGCGCTGGCGAGGTCAAAATCGTTAATAACATCAGCGAAATGCACCGCGTTAATGCCGGCGATGTGCTAGTGACTGACATGACGGATCCTGATTGGGAACCGATCATGAAAAAAGCGGCGGCGATTGTGACCAATCGCGGCGGTCGCACCTGCCATGCGGCGATTATCGCGCGTGAACTGGGTATTCCGGCGGTGGTCGGTTGTGGCGATGCGACGGAACGTTTGCGCAATGGCCAGAAAGTGACGGTTTCCTGCGCCGAGGGCGATACCGGTTATGTTTATCAGGATCTGCTGGACTTCTCTGTGGACAGTTCGCAGGTTGACACCATGCCGACATTACCGCTGAAAATCATGATGAACGTCGGCAACCCCGATCGGGCGTTTGATTTTGCTTGTCTGCCGAATGAAGGCGTGGGTTGGCGCGGCTTGAGTTCATCATTAACCGCATGATTGGCGTTCATCCGAAAGCCCTGTTGGAGTTTGATCAGCAACCTCCCGAATTGCAGCGCGAAATCCGCACATTGATGCAGGGATATCAGGATCCGGTCGAGTTTTACATCGAACGGCTGAGGGAAGGCATTGCAACGCTGGCGGCGGCGTTTTGGCCGAAACGGGTGATTGTCCGCCTGTCCGACTTCAAGTCTAACGAGTACGCCAACCTGCTGGGCGGTAGCCGTTATGAGCCGGACGAAGAAAACCCGATGCTCGGCTTCCGTGGCGCAGGTCGTTATGTCTCGCCGGATTTTCGTGCGTGTTTTGCATTGGAGTGCGAAGCCGTCAAACGTGTGCGCAACCTGATGGGGCTTACCAATGTCGAGGTGATGATCCCATTTGTACGCACCGTTGAGCAGGCGAAGGCCGTCGTCGACGAGTTGGCTACGCAGGGGCTGAAACGTGGAGAAAACGGTCTCAAGATCATCATGATGTGCGAGATTCCTTCCAATGCTTTGCTGGCCGACGCATTCCTGCAGCATTTTGATGGGTTCTCGATCGGCTCCAACGATATGACGCAACTGACGCTGGGTCTGGATCGCGATTCCGGCGTGGTGTCGGTACTGTTCGACGAACGTAACGATGCCGTGAAAGCGTTGCTGGCAATGGCGATTCAGGCAGCGAAGAAGCAAGGAAAATACGTCGGTATTTGCGGTCAGGGGCCTTCTGATCATGAAGATTTTGCCGCCTGGTTGATGGAGCAAGGGATTGATAGTCTGTCACTCAACCCGGATACCGTCGTGCAAACCTGGTTGAGCCTGGCGGGTCAACGCTGATGCTGTTTGCTGTTCGTTGAGTTCAGGCGGCGCCTCGCATGATGACGGGGCGCTGCTCTGGAGATGAAAACCATCCGTATCGGATGCTAACTGTTTAGCATGGCTTATCGGTAACGTGCACAGGAGATTACATTTCTGTTTTCTGCACGGATACCGTCCGGCTGTGACGCGGTGGCATTAACGACAACGGATGGTTTTCTTTTTTCCAGTGCGGGTGAATAGTTCAGGAAGAGAGTAAAGCCGACTGCGAAAGAAGCGCGGCTCGCGATCAACCTTATGCTCGTACCCTATGGACAGGGTGGCGTGAAAAAAGCAGCGTTCTCCGGTAGTGCGCGATGAACCAAAAAAAGCCCATCTCGGGGGATGGGCAAAGACTACACACAGCAATTCGTTACTGGTTCTTGATGAGGAGAAACCTCAATCAACAAACATTACGTTAACAATAGCTCCGGGATTAATACTAGAAATTCAGCGCTTGTGAGTCATTAAGAATCATCCTAATGGTTAATAATTTTTTAATAATGACCAAAGAAAGAATACCTTAGATTCAATAAAGTTGAATAAAAAATACCTAATACAGGCACTAAAAATGAATTTTTATTGAGATTTGTCTTAAACACATAAGAGCGATTATAGAGTTTGGCATTCCTGCTTTCATCCGTCAGGAACGCCGTAAACCGTGAGAGGGCGATTACTTTTTGTGGTCGCTGTGAATTCGGAAGTGGACGGATTCGGGCGTATCTTTCATCCATGCGGAAAGCAACCGGTAAGAGACGGCCAGCACTACGGGGCCGATGAACAGCCCGATCATGCCGAAGGCCAAAAGGCCGCCGATAACGCCGGAGAGAATCAGCAACATGGGTAAATCCGCACCCATGCGGATGAGTAACGGGCGGATGACATTATCCAGCGTCCCGACAATACAGCTCCAGACCAGCAGGATAGTTCCCCAGGTGGTATCCCCCGTCCAGTAGAGCCAGATGATGGCGGGCACCAGTACCATCAATGGGCCCAGTTGCGCGACGCATGATAAGAACATCAGTACCGTCAGCAGCGTTGTATAGGGAATGCCCGAGAGTGCCAACCCAATGCCCCCCAGTAATGACTGTACGATTGCCGTGACCACGACCCCCAGGGCCACGGCCCGGATAGACTGGGCTGCAAGGATGACTGCCGCTTCACCCCCCTGTTTACCCAACCGCATGGCGAAGCGACGAACGCCAAGCGCGACCTGATCACCTTTGCTGTACAGCAGAATGCTGAATAACACCATCAAGGCACAGTGGCATCAGGAAACGGCCGATATGCGCCGCCTGTGCGACCGCCCAGGAGGCCGCCTGACCAACGTATGGCTGCACTTTGGCCATCACGGCGGCGCCACCGCTGTGCACCAGCCCATACCAGCTGCTGTGCAGCTTCTCGCCGAACATGGGGATGGAACGCAGCCAGTCGAGAGACGGCGGGGTAATGCGCTCCTGACTGCCGGCCCAGGCGATGAGCGTAGAGGTATTGTCGATAACGCTACTGACCAGAATCGACGTCGGGATTACGAAGAACAGCACCAACAGCACGGTCATGACTATCACGGCCAGAAAGCGGTAGCCCCATAACATGCTCTGTAGCTTGATCAACAGCGGCCAGGTAGCGATAACCACCATGCTGGCCCAGGCGAAGCCCAGAATGAACGGTTGTACAACCCAAAAGCAGGCGATGATCAGAATACCGATAAACAACAGGCTGAATACGATTCTTGCGAGATCGAAGCGCGGGGGTTGAGATTGCTTCATCAACGGGTGTTACCTCAATGTCAGCGGGTGATAAACCTTGTCGAATCCTCATGCGCAGGCGTGGCGCCCTACCTGAACCGGACTTCGCCTGGGGAGCATCCCTCAGGCAACATGATGAAAACGGGAATAATTTATGATGCGTGATTTCCCGCAATTTGGACAGCAGTTCTTACCTGAGTCGCGTCGGATCGCGGCGCGCTACCATAAGTTTTTATTTATCCCTTGACGCACGGCGTACTGAATAGGATAAAACGGGGTGCGCCGGAAAGGACAACCCCTTGTTCTCCGGCCGTTATCGTATTAGGCAAACACCTCTCGCACAGACAGGGTCACAAATAATGATCCCACAGATCACGCAGGCGCCCGGGCTGATTCAGCCGGTGCTGAGCTTTTTGGAAGCATTGAAGCAAAACGGATTCACCGGCGATACGGCGACAAACTATGCCGATCGTCTCACCATGGCCACAGACAACAGCATTTATCAGCTATTGCCGGATGCGGTGGTATTTCCCCGATCCACGGCGGATGTGGCATTACTGTCCCGTCTGGCGGGGGAGGCGCGTTTTCGCGCTCTGACGTTTACTCCGCGCGGCGGCGGAACCGGTACCAACGGGCAAGCGCTCAATCAAGGGATTGTGGTGGATATGTCCCGCTATATGAACCGCATTCTGGAAATCAACCCGGAGCAGGGTTGGGTCAGAGTGGAAGCGGGCGTCATCAAGGATCAGCTCAATCAATATCTGAAGCCGTTCGGCTATTTCTTTTCACCGGAACTGTCTACCAGCAACCGCGCTACGCTGGGCGGCATGATCAATACCGATGCTTCCGGCCAGGGGTCGTTGGTGTACGGTAAAACCTCCGACCATGTACTGGGGCTGCGCGCCGTTTTGCTGGGCGGTGAGTTGCTGGATACGCGCGCGATGCCGGTCGAACTGGCTGAACAGCTGGCCCAGGAAGCGTCGCCCGCCGGTCGCATTTACCGCACGGTGTTGCACCGTTGCCGCGAGCAGCGGGATTTGATCATAGAAAAATTCCCCAAACTGAACCGGTTCCTGACCGGATACGATCTGCGGCATGTGTTCAGCGACGATATGCAAACGTTTGACCTGACGCGGATGTTAACCGGCGCAGAAGGTACGCTGGCCTTTATTACCGAGGCGACGTTGGATATCACGCCGTTGCCGAAGATTCGCCGGTTGGTCAACGTCAAGTTCGATTCGTTCGACTCCGCGCTGCGCAGCGCGCCGTTCATGGTAGAAGCTAAAGCCCTGTCGGTAGAAACCGTTGATTCCCGGGTGTTGAATCTGGCGCGTGAGGATATCGTCTGGCACTCCGTCAGCGAGCTGATCGCGGATGTTCCCGGTCAGGACATGCAGGGGCTGAATATCGTCGAATTTGCCGGCGATGATGAAGCCTTGATCGACAGCCAGTTGTCTGCGCTGTGCCGCCGGCTGGATGAACTGCTGTCCACCCGCGAGTCGGGCGTCATTGGCTATCAGGTTTGCAATGACCTGACGGGGATCGAACGCATTTATGCGATGCGCAAAAAAGCGGTGGGCCTGTTGGGCAACAGCAAGGGGCTGGCGAAACCCATTCCGTTTGCCGAGGATACCTGCGTGCCGCCGCAGCATCTGGCGGACTACATCGCCGAGTTCCGCGCGCTGCTCGATAGCCATAATCTCAGTTACGGCATGTTCGGCCATGTGGATGCCGGGGTGCTGCATGTCCGTCCGGCGCTGGACATGTGCGATCCGCAGCAGGAGCTGCTGATGAAGCAGCTTTCCGACCGCATTGTGGATCTGACCGCCAGGTACGGCGGGTTGTTGTGGGGGGAGCACGGCAAGGGATTCCGCGCCGAATACAGCCCGGCGTTTTTCGGTGCGGAATTGTATGACGAGCTGCGGCGGGTCAAGGCGGCGTTCGACCCGGATAACCGGTTGAACCCCGGTAAGATCTGCGCGCCGCTCGATGTCGATGCGCCAATGATGAGGGTGGACGCGGTAAAACGTGGCACGTTCGATCGGCAAATTCCGCTTACGGTGAGAAGCGCCTATCGCGGTGCAATGGAATGTAACGGCAACGGCCTCTGTTTTAACTTCGATGCGCGCAGCCCGATGTGTCCCTCCATGAAAATCACCGGCGATCGGATTCATTCGCCGAAGGGGCGCGCCACGCTGGTGCGAGAATGGCTGCGTCTGCTGGCGGAGCAGGGCGTCGACCCACTGTTGCTGGAAACGCAGTTGCCGCAGCAGCGCCTGAGCCTGCGCAGCATCATCGCCAAAACCCGCAATACGCTGGCGGCGCGCCAGGGAGAGTACGATTTCTCCCATGAGGTCAAAGACGCCATGTCCGGCTGTCTGGCCTGTAAAGCCTGTTCGACCCAGTGCCCGATAAAAAATCGATGTGCCCAGCTTCCGGGCCCGTTTCCTGCAGCTTTACCACACGCGCTATCTGCGGCCGGTGAAGGATTATCTGGTGGCCGAGGTAGAGCGCTATGCCCCGCTGATGGCGCGTACCCCGAAGACCTTCAACTTTTTCCTGCGCCAGCCGTGGGTGAATGCACTCAGCCGCCGTTGTATCGGCATGGTGGATTTGCCGCTGTTGTCATCGCCGTCGCTGAAACAGCAGTTTGCTGGTCACTCCGCCATGACGACCACGCTGGAGCAATTGGAACAGATGCCGGCGGAAACGCGGGGACAGTATGTGTTGATCGTGCAGGATCCGTTTACCAGCTACTATGACGCGCAAGTCGTGGCGGATTTGGTGCGGTTGGTGGAAAAATTGGGGTTGAAGCCGGTATTGCTGCCGTTTTCACCCAATGGAAAGCCCCAGCATATCAAGGGATTCCTGCAACAATTTGCTCGAACTGCCGCCCGGACGGCGGAGTTTCTGAACCGTGTCGCCGGGCTGGGGCTGCCCATGATAGGTGTCGACCCGGCGCTGGTGCTGTGTTATCGCGATGAATACCGTGAAGCGCTGGGCGATAAGCGCGGCGATTTTCAGGTGCAACTGGTGCATGAATGGCTATCCGATTGGCTGAAACAGCGGAAAAGGGAGAAAACGGAAACCCGGCAGGGGGATGTCTGGTACCTGTTCGGCCACTGTACGGAAACCACGGCATTACCGGCCAGTACCGCACAGTGGAGCGATATTTTTGCGTATTTCGGCGCTCGTCTTGAAAACGTCAGCGTCGGGTGCTGCGGAATGGCGGGAACCTATGGGCATGAAAGCCGGAACCTGGTTCATTCACAGGGCATTTATGATTTGTCCTGGCAACCGGCGTTACAACGTTTGCCGCAGGAGCGCTGCCTGACAACCGGTTATTCCTGCCGCAGCCAGGTCAAGCGTATGGAAGGCCGGGGATTGAAACATCCGTTGCAGGCGTTGCTGGAGTTGGTGCGATGATATGGAAAAGATCGATCGATCTGGAGCAGCTTAATCAGATGTCCGTCGGGTGCATGGTCGGGCATCTGGGGATTCGCATGACGAATCTGACCGACGATACCATTGAAGCGGTCATGCCGGTTGATAGCCGCACCTGTCAGCCGTTCGGGTTGCTGCATGGCGGCGCCTCGGTCACGTTGGCGGAGTCGCTGGGGTCGATCGCCGGCTATCTGTGCACCGAGGGTGAACAGCGCGTCGTCGGGGTAGAAATTAACGCCAATCATCTGCGGGCGGTAACGGGAGGCGAAGTACACGGCGTCTGTCGTGCAGTGCATGCCGGGCGGCGTTTACAAGTCTGGCAAATTGATATTTTTGACGACCAGGCTCGCCTCTGCTGCACTTCTCGCTTGACGACGGCGGTACTCACGCCGGAAGGATAATACCGCAACGTTCCGGGTATGGAGACGTATCCGGAACGTGTGTCCCACCGTGCGTTATGGCATAAACGCCACACGCTGCACGAAGTCCTGCTGAAAGGCGGAAACCTTTTCCCAACATCCCAACACGCTGAACTGATTGCAAATCATCTGCAGTGTCTGGCGGGCAAAGTAGTAACTCTGTACCCGAAAAAGATGACAACGATTGGCGTCGTTGATTGCGGTGATAAGGCAATGGTGCATTTTTATCAGGCTGAAAAGATAGCGGCCTTCATCCCCCGATTGCTGGCTGAGTTCGGCCATTTTCATCCCGGTCAGATAGTAGTTTCGCAACTGGCCGATATCGCAAATTTCCCGATCCATCGCCAGTTCCGCCATATAAAAATCCACCGAGGCATAGCGCAATTTGTGGTGATAGTTGTCCATTTGCGTTCTCAGCCAGGCGTTGAACGGGAACATGTGCGGCGCTCCTTAAATATAAATAAGAATCATTATCGTATTTGTCGCGGCGGTGAGATGCAATAATCGCTGTGTAAAAAACAGGGCAGAGCGCATGGTGCGTGGTGTTCCAGATAGAAAAACCCACTGTAACGGCAAGACTGCGAAACATTGTCAGTAGCACTGCGAATGTCCCATCCTTATCGTTGTCGTTGTGTGTCTACCTGGGGTAAATGTACGGCGGCGATGTTTAACAGGAGGCCGTAACACGGAACGTTATGCATTATTTCGGAGTCCGGGCGGTGGATTTTACGTCAAACTGCTTTTATCCTTGAAAGTCCGTTTAAAGTTGGTTATTGATAACTTGTTGATTAAGAAATAGAAAATGATCGTTTCCGAATGGTCGTTGCACGCTCTTACCGAGCGGTGCTCGCCGTATTTGGAAAGATTTTTCGGATAATGAGGCAGTGAATAGGAATCTGACTATGAAACGTGCGATTACTCTACTGGGAACGTTGTTTACGCTGTGTTTACTGGGGAGCGCGCTTGCGGAAGCGGCCGAATACCCGTTACCGCCGCCAGATAGCCGGTTGATTGGAGAGAATATAAGCTATACCGTCTCGAATGATGGACACCCGCTGGAGACGATAGCCGCTAACTTCAAGATTGGCTTGCTGAATATGCTGGAGGCTAACCCAGGGACAGATCCTTATCTACCCAAACCAGGGTCGACGCTGACGATCCCATCACAGATGCTGTTGCCGGATACGCCGCGGGAAGGGATTGTGGTCAACCTGGCTGAACTGCGTCTGTATTACTTTCCTAAAGGCAAGGGCACCGTCATTGTGTATCCCATTGGCATTGGCCAGCTAGGCCGAAATACGCCGGTGATGGTGACACGGGTTATCGAACGTCGTCCCAATCCTACCTGGATACCGACAGCCAATATCCGTCGTCATTATAAAGAACAGGGTATTGATTTGCCGGCAGTCGTACCGGGTGGCCCGGATAATCCGATGGGGTTGTTTGCATTGCGTCTGGAAAAGAGTGGTGGGGTTTATTCCATCCATGGCACCAATGCTAATTTCGGTATCGGCATGCGCGTCAGCTCTGGCTGTATTCGTCTTCGTCCCGAGGATATTGAAGCACTGTTCAACGATGTTCCCGTAGGAACACGGGTTCAGATTATTAATGAACCCATCAAAGTGGCGGTAGAGCCGGATGGGAAACGCTATATCGAGGTTCATCAGCCGCTCTCTCGTACTGATAAGGATGATCCCCAGACGATGCCGATTGGGTTAGGCCAGAAAGTACAAGCGTTCGTGCGCAGCCCAGAGACGGATGTTGAGGTTGTACACAATGCGATCGTCCGCCGTTCTGGTATGCCGATACTGGTGAACAAAGGTGAAGTGCTGTCTACACCGCAAACTGGCGCAGCGCCGGTGACGGTAGCCGTTCCAGTCCGATAAATTCAGGGATAGGGCGCGTCAGGGCGTGTAGACGCTCTGATGCGTATTACGGGGAAACGGTGAGAATACGAAGGGAAATCAACAGATAAAAAAATGGCGCACACTGTGCGCCATTTTTCGTTCAACCAGCTCTTACTTCTTGTAAGTACGAACCTGGTTGTCCAGGCGCTGGTTAGCACGAGCTGCGTCATCTTTAGCAGCCTGCACGTCAGTAGCCAGAGCGTCAACTTTGCTGGTCAGAGCAGATACTTTGTCGTTCAGAGAAGAAACGTCAGAAGACAGCTGATCCAGTTTAGCGTTGCTGGAACAACCAGCCAGCAGAGTTGAACCCAGGATTACCGCGCCCAGTACCAGTTTAGTACGATTCATTATTAATACCCTCTAAATTGAGTTAATCTCCATGTAGCGTTACAAGTATTACACAAACCTTTTTCTGATGAGAATAAATTTTTGATGGGAACATGCTTAATTTTGATCGTTCGCTCAAAGAATCATCGAGTTTTACAAACAGGTTAAAAAAAGCAAGAAAAACAGGGGAGTTTTATCAGATTCTTCTGGTCTTGATTTTTGTTGATATACTAATTTTGTATAACTGTAACGGGTGTAGATTAATACCGGACATCAGCGAGAATAAAAAAAAGCGCCCGACTGGGCGCTTTTTTAATAAGCGTTCTCATTACCTGATTACAGGCGATGTACTGATGCCGTATTGGTCGTACCGCTGGCGACCAGTGCGCCGGAAACCATCACTACGACATCGCCTGGTTGCGCGAAACCGCTGTTCAGCGCGGCTTCTTTACCGATGCGATAGAAATCGTCGGTAGACGCGATCTCGTCCACTAACTGAGTTTCAACACCTTTAGTCAGCAGCAACTGACGAGCGGTGATGGTGTTGGTGGTGAGAGCCAAAATACGCGCATTCGGGAAGTATTTACGGATTGATTTGGCTGATTTGCCGCCATGGGTGGCGACGACGATCAACGGTGCGTCCAGATGCTCGGCAGTTTCTACTGCGCCGCGGCATACTGCTTCGGTAATACGCAGTTTGTTCTGATTCAGTTTCTCCAGACGAGGCTTCATGACCTTATCGGTACGTTCGCAAATGGTCGCCATGATGCTGACGGCTTCCAGCGGGTATTTCCCCTTGGCGCTTTCGCCGGACAGCATGACTGCATCAGTGCCGTCAATGATGGCATTGGCAACGTCGCCGGCTTCCGCACGGGTTGGCCGTGGGTTTTTGATCATGGAATCAAGCATTTGGGTTGCAGTAATGACGACTTTCCGCGCCCGGTTGCATTTCTCGATCATCATCTTCTGAGCGAAAATGACTTCTTCGACTGGAATTTCAACGCCCAGATCGCCGCGAGCGACCATGATGCCGTCGGATGCCTCCAGGATGTCGTCAAAATTGTTCAGGCCTTCCTGATTTTCAATTTTGGAAATGATCTGGATATGTTCGCCGCCGTGCTGTTTCAGGTGGGCGCGAATCTCTTCAACGTCTGAACGCTTACGGATAAAGGAGGCGGCCACGAAATCTACGCCCTGTTCGCAGCCGAAGATCAGATCGCGTTTATCTTTTTCGGCGAGGGCCGGCAACTGGATGGAAACGCCGGGCAAATTGACGCCTTTGTTTTCGCCCAGATCGCCGTTGTTGAGCACTTTACAGACGACTTCGCCACCTTTGATGGCAGTCACTTCCATGCCAATCAAACCATCGTCGACCAGTACGGTATTACCAACCTGCAGATCGCTGGCGAAACCGGCGTAAGTGACTGCAACACGCTCGGTATTGCCGATGACGCTCTGATCGGTGGTAAATGTGAACGTTTGCCCGGCAACCAACGTCGCATCCGCGCCGTTTTCCAGTTTCATGGTACGGATTTCCGGGCCTTTGGTATCGAGCAGAATGGCTGCTTTCTTCCCGGTTTTTTCGACAATAGCACGCAGGTTTTTGATGCGCTGTCCGTGCTCTTCATAGTCGCCGTGAGAGAAATTGAGGCGCATGACATTCATGC
The DNA here is from genome assembly GCF_000400505.1 of Musicola paradisiaca NCPPB 2511. Lineage (NCBI taxonomy): Bacteria > Pseudomonadati > Pseudomonadota > Gammaproteobacteria > Enterobacterales > Pectobacteriaceae > Musicola > Musicola paradisiaca. The sequence goes on from NZ_CM001857.1 coordinate 1,948,739, forward strand.
CCGCGTTCAGCATCTTGCCCAGCATTTCCTCTGATTCGGTTTTCGGGCCGATAGTACAAACGATTTTAGTCTTTTTCATAACGGTCAGTTTCTACAAGTTGTGATGGATAGGAAAGCAGGAGCCCGGTGGCTGACAGCGTCTGCCACCGGGCGTGATTTGTACGTAATCGCAGGTAAATAGAGAGTATAGATAGCGTATATGACAGTCGTTGCGTAACAGAGAAGCGCGTGTGTAGGATCGCCCTGAATATTAAAGGAAAAAAACAGAGGCAATACCCATGTATGAAATGTTATTGATCGTGGCACGTGATTCGCTGAAACCATTCAATGAAACGACGTTCCGTATTATAGTTATCATGCAAAGAGAAACAAGCGCTTAAACGGAGGAAAACGTCTATTTTCGTGCTTTTGCGCAAAAAAATGCACGATTTATTACTTTTACACAAACTTGTTGCGCAAATGCCCTAAAACTTGTTCTGCGATAGAGAAAGTTCCTTCGGCGTCACTGTCCGTATCGTCGGCGTACCGATGTTGATAATGAACAGAAAAAAACGGCTTGTGAAAAATTTGTTTTTGTGTCGATCTGCATCACGTTTCTGGCTGTTCAATATTGAGCTGGCGCGGGCTGATGGTAGTTTATAGCCAAAGAGGGTTGTTACTGCCATTGGCAGGCAAAACCAGATGATCGCCAACTGATGCGATTGTCTGGTTTTTTTGTTTCCAGGGCTCAGAAAATGAAAATAGCCAAAATACTTAACAATAACGTCGTGACCGTCATCGATGAACATCAGAATGAACAAGTAGTGATGGGGCGTGGATTGGGTTTTAAGAAACGGATTGGCGATAGCATTGATAGTGGGTTGATTGAAAAAGTATTTTCACTGCGCAGTAGCGAGTTAACTGCCCGGCTGGGGGAAATACTGGACGGCATCCCGCTTGATGTCGTAACGACGGCAGACAGAATCATCACGCTGGCGCAGGAGCGGCTATCCGTCAAATTGCAAAATAGTATTTATATTTCCCTGACCGATCATTGCCATTTTGCGATTGAACGACACCGACAGGGCATTGATATCCGCAATGGTCTGTTGTGGGAAATCAAGCGATTGTATCAAAAGGAGTTTTTGGTAGGTCTGGAAGCGCTTGACATCATAGCGCAGCGCCTGGGCGTAAGGTTGCCGGAGGACGAAGCGGGGTTTATCGCGCTGCATCTGGTGAATGCGCAATTGGACAGCCATATGCCTGAAGTTATCCAGATAACCCGGGTAACGCAGGAAATTCTGAATATCGTTAAATACCAACTGAATATTGATTACAACGAACAATCATTCAGTTATCACCGTTTTATTACGCATCTGAAATTTTTTGCTCAACGTTTGATGGGAAATAGTACGGTATTCAGCGATGATGAATCCCTGCATGACGTAGTGAGGGAGAAATACATCCTGGCCTATCGGTGTGCTGAGAAAATACAAGGTCACATTTTTCAGCATTATCATTATTCTTTGACCAAAGAAGAATTAATGTTTCTGACTATTCATATCGAACGAGTCAGAGCGGAATGGCAGGGTGTGGAGCCGGAAGAATAAATATTGCGTAAGTTCACAAAACTGCTGATGGGAAATAAAAAAGCTTGTCAGCAGAAAATTAACCGGTAATCTGCCGGTAGCACAATCTGGATTGTTACTGTCATTCTCAATAAGAATACAGGCAAAACCTAAACCAGTTCCCCTGGATGCATTATTCCAAGGAAAACGGTTTGGGTTTTTTTTGTCTTAAAACAGCGTCGGGCACCTGATGTGATCAGGGTTTACCTGAGCAGTGAATGAGTATTAAGGATGTATCCATGAAATACGAAACGTTAGCCAGTGAAATAATGGAAGGCGTTGGCGGGAAAAGTAATATCAGCAGCGTAATGCACTGTGCGACCAGGCTGAGATTTAAACTTAAGGATGACGCCAGAGCCAATGCAACAGTATTAAAGAATAATCCGGGCGTGATTATGGTGGTAGAAAGCGGCGGACAGTTCCAGGTCGTCGTCGGCAACCATGTCAGTGATGTTTATCAGGCTCTGTTGACAGTTTCCGGTATCGAACAGGACGGTGATAATGCCATGACCGACGAAGGTAAAAAGGGAAATCTGTTCGAACGATTTATCGATATTATTTCAGGTATATTTACGCCTTTTATCGGCGTCATGGCCGCATCGGGTATTTTGAAAGGCTTTCTGGCATTAAGTCTGGCGATCGGGTTTATGCAGGAAAGCGGCGGCACGTATAAATTATTATTTGCCGCCAGCGATGCGTTGTTTTATTTCTTTCCGGTTATTCTGGGTTATACCTCCGGGAAAAAATTCGGCGGCAATCCTTTCACTTCTATGGTCATTGGTGCCACGCTGGTTCACCCGTCGATGATCGCTGCATTTAATACCATGCAATCGGCGGATCACCAGATGCTGTATTTTCTGGGTATTCCTATCACGTTCCTGAATTACAGCTCATCGGTTATTCCGATTATTTTCGCCAGTTGGGTCGCCAGTAAGTTGGAAAAACCGCTGAACGCCGTGTTGCATGCCAATATCCGTAATTTCTTTACGCCATTGCTGTGCGTGGTGATCACGGTACCCTTGACGTTCCTGCTGATTGGGCCCAGCGCCACCTGGCTCAGCCAAACGCTAGCTGCCGGCTATCAATGGTTGTATAGCCTCAACTCGTTGCTGGCCGGCGCGGTCATGGGGGCGATGTGGCAGGTGTGCGTGATTTTCGGGCTGCACTGGGGATTTGTTCCGTTGATGCTCAATAATCTGAGCGTGATGGGCCATGACACGCTGTTGCCGCTGTTAACGCCAGCGGTATTAGGGCAGGCAGGGGCAACGCTTGGGATCCTGCTGCGTACCCGCGATATGAAACAGAAAGGGATTGCCGGTTCTGCGTTTTCCGCAGCGATATTCGGCATCACCGAACCGGCGGTATACGGTGTGACGCTGCCGTTACGTCGGCCGTTTATCTTCGGCTGTATCGGCGGCGCCATCGGCGCGGCGATCATGGGATATTTCCATACCACCATCTATTCCTTTGGTCTGCCGAGTATTTTCACCTTCACGCAGATCATCCCCGCCGCGGGTATCGACAGCAGTTTCTGGGCGGGTGTGATAGGTACGTTGGTGGCGTTTTTCTTCGCCGGCATCGCCAGTTGGGCGGTGGGTATTCCGTCAGCAAGCGTTCAGAGCGTACCGCCAGCGCCTTTGTCGGCATCGGGCGATTCCGGTTCGACGGCTGACATACCCGACGCGGCTGGCGTGCAGGATGAAACACTGCAAAGCCCGCTGACCGGTACGGCCATCCCCCTGGAAAGCATTGATGATCGCACTTTCGCCAGTGGGTTGATGGGCAGCGGCATCGCCATTCAACCGACCGAAGGCCGGCTCTATTCGCCGGTTGCGGGAACCGTCGCCTCACTCTTTAAAACGCACCATGCTATTGGGCTGGCCTCAGCCGGCGGCGCGGAAGTGTTGATTCATGTAGGGATCGACACCGTTAAGCTGGATGGACGCCACTTTACACCGCACGTCAATGTCGGCGACCAGGTCAGTCCGGGGGATTTGTTGCTGGAATTCGATCAACAGGCGATTGCCGCCGAGGGATACGACACCACCACCCCCATCGTTATTACCAATAGCGACGACTATGCCTCGGTATTGCCGATGGCGACAGGGCCGGTACAGGCGAAGACGCCGTTGATGGCGTTGCTGAACTGAATCGTTGTATGTAAGGAAAGGAGTAGATCGATGAGCAGTATTTTCCCTGAACATTTCCTGTGGGGCGGCGCTATCGCCGCCAATCAGGTCGAAGGTGCCTATCTGGATGATGGAAAAGGGCTTTCCACGTCTGATTTGCAGCCCCAGGGCATTTTTGGCGATATCAAGGCGCGTCATTCCGGGGATTTTTCCCTTAAGGATGTCGCAATCGATTTTTATCACCGCTATCCGCAGGATATTGCGTTGTTTGCGGAAATGGGTTTTTCCTGCCTGCGTGTGTCCATCGCCTGGACACGTATTTTCCCACAGGGGGATGAAACACAACCCAATGAGGCGGGACTGGCCTTTTATGATCGTCTGTTCGACGAGCTAGCCAGATACGGTATTCAGCCGCTGGTGACGCTATCGCATTATGAAATGCCTTACGGTCTGGTGCAGAACCACGGCGGCTGGGGCAACCGCCAGACCATTGACTGTTTTGAACGCTATGCGCGTACTGTTTTTCAACGTTATCAGCACAAGGTGAAACTGTGGCTGACGTTCAATGAAATCAATATGTCCCTGCATGAGCCCTTTACCGGTGTCGGACTGGCGCGGGGCAGTGAGCTGCCGGCCATTTATCAGGCGATTCACCATCAGCTGGTCGCCAGCGCCCGGGCGGTTAAGGCGTGTCACGATATTATCCCCGATGCCCGTATCGGCAACATGATGCTGGGCGCATTGCTCTATCCGTTGACCTGTAAACCGCAGGATGTCATGGAAAGCCTGCATCAGAACCGGGAATGGCTGTTTTTCGGCGATGTTCAGGTGCGGGGCGCTTATCCTGCATATATGCGTCGTTTTTTCAAAGAAAAAACATCACGCTGGATATTACCGAGCAGGATCGTCTTGATTTGCAATCGACCGTTGATTTCATCTCTTTCAGCTATTACATGACGGGGTGCGTTAGCGCCGATGAAGCCGAAGTGGAAAAAGCGCGCGCCAATATATTAAACATGGTACCGAACCCTTATTTAGAAAGTTCGGAGTGGGGATGGCAAATCGATCCGGAAGGATTACGGTATTTATTAAATTTCCTGTATGACCGTTACCAAAAACCATTATTTATTGTCGAGAATGGTCTTGGCGCCAGAGATAATATTGAAGCGGACGGTTCAATTAATGATGACTATCGCATTAAATACCTGAATGATCATCTGGTGCAGGTCGGCGAAGCGATTGAGGATGGCGTCGATGTATTGGGATATACCTGTTGGGGGCCGATAGACCTGGTCAGCGCATCCAAAGCGGAAATATCGAAGCGCTATGGGTTTATCTATGTTGATCGTGACGATCAGGGTAATGGTAGTTTGGAGCGGAAGCGGAAGAAAAGCTTTTTCTGGTATCAATCGGTTATTTCCAGTAAAGGTGACATGCTCAAAAAATAATAGTTAAAAGTAACTTTACTCTGCGGGTGATGATTATCCGCAGGGTAGCGTTTGCCCGAAAAATACCAATGAGTGTGATGTCCATTTTTATTGCGGGTCAATTTCCACATAATAGGGAAGGTCATTATGAAAATAAAAAAGAGTTATCTGCTGATATTAAGCCTGTTGTATCCGGTCTCCTATTCGGCGTTGTCTGCCCCCATGTCGGTAGAGGAGCGTCTGGCTGCGCTGGAAAAAGATCTTCAGGATACGAAGCTTGAATTACAGCGATATAAAGAGCAGGAGAAAAAAAATAATAAAAATATCGTACTGGTGAGAGATAAATCGGCTGAAAGCGGTACGGCGGCGAAAACAGCCTCAACCGCTGCGGCGAAAACCGACAATGGCGCATCTGCGCCCGGAACGGCGGCGGCAGGCTTATCACCCACGCAATCCATGACGCTGCATGAACTGAGTCAGTATGTTAAAGAGGATATCGGTTTTACCTATTCCGGCTATTTCCGCTCAGGATGGGCAACGGGGACGAAAGGCGCGCCGAAATCCTGGGCTATTGGCTCGCTGGGTCGGTTCGGCAATGAACACACCAGTTGGTATGACCTGATACTGAAACAGCGGGTGTACAACAAAGACGGTAAAACGGCGTATGGCGTCATCAAACTGGACGGCAACGTGGGGCAGTCGTACTCCGGCGCCTGGTTCGGCGAAGACAGCAGCAATGAAAATAAACTGCAGTTCTCGGATATTTACCTGACGACCAAAGGGTTCCTGCCATTTGCGCCCGAAGCGGATTTCTGGGTGGGCAAACATGCCCTGCCGGTGTACGAAATCCAGATGCTGGACTGGAAGAGCAATAGAACCGACGCCGCGGCGGGCGTTGGGATCGAGAACCTGAAGGCGGGCATCGGCTCGGTGGATATCGCTCTGACGCGCGAAGATCTGGATGTTTACAACCGTGACCTGACCAAATACCAGACGCTGAACACCAATGCGGTGGAGGCCCGTTATAAAGGGATCCCGTTATGGAACGGCGCTAGCCTGATGGTGCTTGGCAAGTACGCCATGGCCAACAAGAACGACACCCAGAAAAATAACGAGAGCAGCAATAACTATTTCCCGCTGAAGGATTCGTGGCTGGGTGGCGTGGTTCTGCGTCAGGCATTGCCGAACAACGGGTTCAACGAGTTCACCGCGCAGATGGCGAATAACTCCATCGCCAGCAGTTTGGCGCGTTATGCGGGATCGAGCCCGTTTGTGGCGGTCAATGGTCGGTATTATGGCGATCATTCGGGGGGAACGGCGTTGCGCCTGATTTCACAAGGGGAAATGTACCTGCGCCCTGATGTGATTATGGCCAGCGCGCTGGTGTATATCCGTGGTCAGGATGTGTATAGCTATGATACCGGTGCGCACACCGACTTTGACAGCATGCGTGCGGTGGTTCGTCCGGCGTATATCTGGGATAACTATAACCAGACCGGGGTTGAGACCGGCTATTTCACCCAAAGCAATAAGAACCAATCCGGTAAATACTTCACCGAGTCTGGTTATAAGACCACGTTGTTCCACACCCTCAAGGTGGATACCAGCATGTTTAACTCTCGTCCGGAAATCCGTTTCTACGGGACTTATCTCCGGGTGCTGGATAACGATTTGGATCAATTCACTTTTGCGGACAGTAAGAAAAACCAGTTCACCGTGGGCGTACAGGCGGAAGTCTGGTGGTAATGCCGTGTGGCCGTGTTGAACGATAAGCACATACTTACCCTGTTTAACGTGTTAAGAGGTTGTAACGATGAGAACGAGAAAAACCTGTCTGTACCTGTTGATCTCAAGCTTGAGCCTGCTGGCGCCGATGATGGCGAATGCCTTACCGAGCGGTATCCCGGCATTTCCACGGATGGATGTAGCGACCCGTGACTATGTTTCGCAGGTCAACCCAGACCACAGCATTACCTTCCGTTTGTTTGCGCCGGAGGCCAAATCGGTCAGCGTCATCACTGGCGCCACGCCGGAAAGCTGGGTGGTTCATCCTATGAGCAAGAACGCGCTGGGTGTGTGGTCTTTTAGCAGTGCGCCGATGAAGCCCAACCTGTATGAATATTTCTTCAATGTGGATGGTTTTCGCAGCGGTGATACCGGCAGCGCGCTGCCCAAGCCGCAGCGTCAGGTCAACACCAGCATGATTCTGGTACCGGGCAGTCTGCTGGACATTCGCCCGGTGCCGCACGGCGATCTGCGCACCGTTACTTATCATTCCAGTACGCTGAAAGCGGAACGTCAGCTCTATGTCTGGACGCCGCCGGGATACAGCGATAAAGACAGCAAACCGTTACCGGTGCTCTATTTCTATCATGGGTTTGGCGATACCGGGAGTTCTGCGGTGGCGCAGGGACGGATCCCGCAGATCATGGATAACTTGCTGGCGGAGAAAAAAATCGCCCCCATGCTGGTGGTGATCCCCGATACGGAAACCGAAGTCGCGGATGCCGTCGCGGAGGATTTCCCACCCCAGGAACGGCGTAAAACCTTCTACCCGCGTAATGCGGCGGCGGCCGATCGGGAGTTGATTCACGACATCATCCCGCTGATCAGTCAGCGCTACAACGTAAGGCATGACGCCAACGGTCGCGCATTGGCCGGGTTGTCTCAGGGCGGGTATCAGGCGCTGGTCTCCGGTATGAGCCATCTGGATCATTTCGGTTGGCTGGCGACGTTTAGCGGCGTTACTACCGAGACGGTTCCCAACGCACTGGTCTCTGCTCAGTTGGCGAAAGCACAGCAGGTTAATCAGCAACTGCGCAACTTCACTGTGGCTGTCGGCGAAAAAGATTCCGTTACCGGAAAAGACATTGCCGGCCTGAAGAAACTGCTGGAACAGCAGGGTGTCAGGTTTGATTACACGCAGTACCCCGGTTTGGGACATGAAATGGATGTCTGGCGCCCGGCATACGCCGAGTTTGTGCAGAAGATTTTCAAATAACGGAAACATCCCCGGGTGATGGCCAGTCGTGCTGCCGACAACAACGTGGACGATGGCTTTGCCGTGGTTCACACCCGGTGATGCGATGATCGTAAGAGGGCTGATCGCTGCGCACGATGCGCTGACAGCCCTCATGGTGCAGCGCGTCGCTTGTCTTCGACGATGGCCTGCTCCGCGCCTGTCGGCACATTGACGAGTGGGCGATACACTGCGCGCCGGCAGACGCGACGGCGGCATCAACCACAACCACAACCACAACCACAACCACAACCACAACCACAACCACAACGTCGAACCCCTTGTGTCTCTTCGCTGCCGCCGCCCGCGGCGCTCAACGTTGCCGCCGCGGCGTTGCCTTTCACCCCCGTTACCGTAGTCAACCCCTCGGGATTCACTGACTTGCCGTGTGACAAGGTGTCTAATCGGCCTTGCCTTAAAAGGCTAGCGTCTGGCGTTATTCAGTACATAATCCGGTTGTTCTATAATTTCAAGCAATAAAAACATAATAAAAACAATATGTTGAAGTGAATAATTCCACATTACCGCACGGACAAAAATAACTTATTCATAAATCACATTAACTTGACATAGTACCAATATAAAAAACTTTTTTTTGCTTATGTCCGGATAAGTTTTCTTTCTGTTTGATATTTTCTCTTATTTATTGAAACTTAATTTTTTTGTTTTACATTTTTTAGCGCTTTGTATTTTTATGAAAAAATGGAGGATAGAATAAATACATTATAACTGTTAATGTTTTTCCCGCACGACACGTTGGGTTTTACCAAAAGGATTTTATTTATTCCTAAACTCAGGAAGAGGTGACAGAGTGTTAGTTCTGACAGAATGCACGGGTAATGATATTGGTGCATATCGCAATATTTTTGTTGAAGAATATCGAAATGATCTCATCAAAAATCATCATCTCGAACAGTCGGAAGCTCATAAAAAAGCGATTGATACTTTTAATTCCTCATTTTCGGATAATCATCCAGAGCAAAATAACTCTCTTCTACGAATCACCAAAGATCTAAAGGGTGAACCCTGTCATGTTGGTTATATATGGCTGCTTTACTCCCCCAGGGAGCAGTCAGTGTTTATTATGGATTTCTATATTTCTCAAGAATATCGTAATAAAAAGATAGGCTATGAATCTATGTGCTATTTGATATCCATGCTCGAATGTTCAAATGTGACTACGATAAAACTACGTGTTGAGCCTGATAATCAGATGGCAATCGGGTTATACAAGAAAGCAGGTTTTGATATTACCGGTATAAATATGGTTCACAAAATAACCCCAAAGGTTGGAGAGAATGAGATATCAAACAGCTGAGAATGTTAATGATGGTCACGCTTTTTTAGAGATTAACGATTTCATCAAAAACAATAGTGTTCATGTTAAAATAGAAAACATGAATCCCGGAGGCTCGATAAAAATAAAAACGGCTATAGCACTAATAAATGCGGCAGAAAAAAACCTCGGATTAAAAGAGAAAAAAAACGTTATTGAATCCAGTTCAGGCAATTTGGGTATTGCATTAAGTATTATCTGTGCTGCAAGACAGTATAAATTTACATGCGTTGCCGATAAAAACACGCTGCCTCATACCATCAAAGTAATGAAAGCCTATGGTGCCGAAGTTATTGTCATCGATAAACCTGATCCTGAAAGAGGGTATCTGGGCGGCAGGCTCAATTATATCAGGAAAAGATTGATATCAGATAATAGCCTGGTGTGGACCAATCAATATGAAAGTCTTGCTAATAGAGACGCGCACGCAAACCTGACGGCCAGAGAGTTATTGAATGAATTTCCGAACATTGACTATCTTTTTATTGCAGCGGGAACTGCAGGTACATTGATGGGATGTGTGAAAACCATCACGGAGGAATCTCCAGCAACAAAAATTATTGCTGTTGATACTAAGGGCTCCGTTATTTTTGGCACCCCGCCGGCACCCCGTTATATTCCTGGTATGGGCGCCAGCGTTCCCCCGCCATTATTCGACAGTAAGGATTTGTTCGACATGGTTCAGGTATCTGAAATAGATACCGTGCAGACCTGCCGGTCGGTTGCCCGGCGCTACGGTTTTCTCGCGGGCGGATCAACCGGAACCGTACTGACTGCGATTCAGGAGTATAGCCATAAAATCCCGGCGGGTTCGGTGGTTGTTATGATTAGCCCGGACGGCGGAGAACGCTACATCGATACCATCTATTCCGATGAATGGTGTCAACAAAAAGGCTTGTTGTCGCTAAACGAATTATCCCGTTGTGATGCCTTTTCAGGAGCAATTGCTGAATGAATAATTTGAAGTTTGATGTAGTCTCTGGTGAAACCATTACCGCACTCCTTGCCGATTCTTACCGTGAAATTATGCGGATTGTCCGGGAAACTTATTTACTCCATGAAGAAGGCATAACCAATAATCCTGACAGTTATTTCCTGCGGTTTAATGATAAACCGGAAGCCAGAATTATCGCATTGCCGGCAGCGAGACGAGGTGTTGATGCGGTGGCGGGAATAAAATGGATTGCCAGCTACCCTAAGAATTTAGAAAAAAATATACAGCGTGCATCTGCAATCATTGCTTTGAATGATTATGAAACCGGGTATCCTTTTGCATTACTGGAAGCATCACAAATCAGTGCATTCCGTACCGCAGCATCGGCTGTTCTCGCTGCGAATACGCTGAAAAACGATCGCAAGGTTGCCAGAAAAATAGCATTTATTGGTACTGGCGTTATTGCCAGAAAGATCGCTGATTTTTTTCGTGCAGAACATTGGCGTATCGATCAGGTTGTTGCTCATGATATTACCTTGCCGGATGCTGAGAAATTTGCACGCTATATCACTGGCGCTCATGGATATCAGGCTACGGCGGTCAATAGCCTGACGGCTGCCATGGATGAGGCAGAGATTATTGTCTTGGCTACCAATGCTGGCACACCGTATATCACGGCGCCTGATGCAATAAAAAATAATCAAATAGTATTAAATATTTCACTGAGGGATATTGGCCCTGAGATTATTTTGCGTTCAGTGAATGTTTTCGATGATGTAGAACATTGCATGAAAGCGAATACATCACCCCATCTGGCAGAGCAAATCAGCGGCGGGCGGGATTTTGTCGACGGTACCCTGGCTGGATTAATGAATAGCAAATTTCAATTGCGAGAAAATCGGCCAATAATTTTCTCGCCTTTTGGTCTCGGTGTGCTGGATTTGGCTGTTGCAGCTTATTTACATCAACGGGCAACGCATGAAGGACTGTGCCATTCCATTCCGGGGTTCTTCCCTGATATGGCGAGATAAACGCGATTGCCGCCTGAATATTAAGTTTGGGAATGAGCTATATCATCATTAATTGAGAGCAACATGAAGCGCTGTCCTGTATTACTACGAGTTGTGGTCTTTATTTTATTGCCCGCGATTGCCATTTGCTTTTTGAGTTATCTCTATTTTCTTCGCAGTCTACCTGCTGTCGAAAATTTTACGCTTGCAGGGCAAGGTTATCATGATGTTGCAGTAAAAAGAGATCGTAATGGCGTGGTTTATCTCTCATCCGATGATGACAATAGCATCTATTTTGCGATGGGGTATGTTCAGGCGCAGGATCGTTTGTGGCAACTGACCTTGCAGCAACGCATTGTTCAGGGACGATTAAGTGAGATGCTCGGCGAGAAAGGGATGAAGAGTGACATTTTCATCAGAACGTTGGGGATTTATCGTGCGGCCCAGCAGGCATGGACGCGGCTGGATCGACCAGCTCAGGATTCGCTGGTCGCCTATGCGGCAGGCGTCAATCAGGCGATGAAGCAACAACGAACCTTGCCTCCGGAATTTATTTTGCTGGGAATGAAGCCGGAAGCGTGGACGCCTATTGATTCTCTGGCGTGGGTCAAAATGTTTGCCCTCGATCTGGGGGGCAACATGTTCAAGGAAATACAGTATGAGATGGCCGCGGAAAGCCTGAGCCACGAGCAGCTTAGGTTGCTTTTCCCGGCCTATGTCTCTGCGCCGCCGGATCGTGTCGCCAACCTTGATCCTACGAGAAACACTGCGCTGCTGGGTGTTAACGGCATCAAGCCGTTATTGCCGTATTTTGGTACGGGGGGAACCGGGGTCGGCAGTAATGCCTGGGTGGTATCGGGTGCGCATACTCAGACAGGATATCCGCTGATGGCGAATGACCCGCATTTGGGATTGCAGCAGCCTTCGCCGTGGTATGTCGTGTCGCAAAACGGCGCGAAATTGCACACTCAGGGCATGAGCCTGATAGGCATCCCACTCGTTATTTTCGGCAGCAACCAACATATTGCCTGGGGCGGAACGGCTCTCACCGCCGATGTGGAGGATTTGTATGCCGAAACCGTCAAACCGGGCGAGCCTTCCCGCTATAAAGCGGACAACCAGTGGCTGCCGTTTAGCCAGAGGGTGGAGTCGATTCGGGTGCGTAGCGGTATTCCCGATAGGCTCTATCCGCCGCTGAAAGACGTTACGCTAACCGTGCAGGAAACGCGCCACGGCCCGGTAGTCAGCGCGCTGTTCCCCAATGTTCGCCAGACGCTGTCCCTGAGATGGACGGCGTTGGATCCTGATGACACCAGCTATATGGCCTTCATGGGGATCAATTATGCCCATGACTGGCCGTCGTTTCAGTCGGCGGTGCGGCTGTTGGTGGCGCCTGCGCTCAATCTCCTGTATGCCGATACGCAAAATAATATTGGGATGGTGAGCGCCGGGGCGATTCCGATGCGGGGCGCTGGTTATGGTGAGCTGCCGTTGCCGGGCGAGAACAGCGGTAATGACTGGAAAGGTTATATTCCGTTTAACGAACTGCCGGTGAGTTGGAATCCGGATTCAGGTTTTATTGTGTCCGCCAACAATGAGGTGACTCATCCGGCATACCCGCATTTTATTTCTCACGATTGGGCGCCGCCGACACGTAAAGACCGCATTGTCGAGCTGCTTGGCGACAGGATCGTTAAATCGGGAAACCGGATAACGAGCGAAGATATGATCGCCATCCAACGGGATACGCTGGATCGAAATATCGCCGCCTTTCGTCACGCGGTGGTGAAGAAAACGCACCCGGCCAGCGAACGTCAGCGGATGGCGATAGAGACATTGGCCGCGTGGGATGGCGATATGAACCGGGAAAGCGTCGCGGCCACGCTGATTGTCAGTTGGGCGCGGCATCTGCGCATGAATATGGTCGTGGATGCGTGGCCTAAATCCTGGGGCGACGATGAAAAGAATGCGTTGATGAGTGAACTGGGCACCTATATTCCGCTGTCTTCGCTGGTCAAAATGCTTGAGCGCGATAATGACGCCTGCCAGGAATTTGGCCGACAAGCGTCATGGCATCATTGCCAGGATGTCCTGGTGAAATCCCTCGATCAGGCGCTTGATGAGTTGGGCAGAATGCGGGGCGATAATATGGATCGCTGGCAATGGGGCCATCTGCATTCCAGCTATTATGAACATAGCCTGTTTAGCACCGTTCGGTTTCTCGACAATATTTTTAGCACCCGAATCGATAATGGCGGCTCGCCGGATGCCATTAATGTGGCTGATATGAATTTTGATTTATCAAAAGGCTATGACCAAAAATTGGGCGCCAGCTTCAGAATGATTATCGACGTTAAACCAGAAAAAATAAGCACGCAATATATCAACTCAACGGGACAATCCGGAAATATCATGAGCGAACATTACCGGGATATGGTGAAACCGTTCAATACATTCACGTTTTTTGAAATTAGAGATAATTTCACCAGTGGCGTGAATCAATAAGGGGCTGTCTGTGGGATTATTCAGGAGTTTCAGCCATAGTGCTCCCAATCGGGTATTACTGTCGGTGTTTTTCGGTGTGTTGGCGGGGGTGATATATGCGTTGTTAATCCCGCTGACATTGAGCGGGTTACATGCGTTGCCGCCGTCACTCAGCGTTATTGATGAAAAGACAATTTCCGTATTAGGCGTGGCCGTTTCCAATTATCGTCTCGCATTCCTGTTCGCGATGTCGATTGCCTTGATTCTGTGTTTTACCTCGATATCGGAAATTCTTCTTATTCATGTCGGTATTGATTTCGCCAGAACGTTGCGTAAGGATATTTATCACAAAATCAGCCTGTTAAGCATTGTCGATCTTGAACGGCTCGGGCTGGCAAGGATTACCACCCTCTTAACGACCGATGTGATGCAGGTGATTCAGGGCGCCAAGACAATTCCGACGATCGTTATCAGTATGGTGACGGTGATGGGCATGATGTTTTATCTGTATGTCGTCAACAATGAAATTGTCTTTTTTATTATGAAGGCCATAGCCTTTGGTGTATTGACTTATCAGATACCCATTTATTTTTCCCGGCATTATCTGGTGAAAACACGCAATCAGGTTGATGAACTACGCAACTTTAATATTGCTTTGGTTCGAGGCGCTAAGGAGTTAAAGCTTGATCGCGCCAAGCGTGGTTATTTTCATCAAAATATATTGAATGCCGTCGAAGATAATATCGCCCGTAATGAAAAGAAAGGCCAAACTATATTGGCGATTGCGGTGAACTATGGCGATTTGCTCAGCTTTTTTGTGATTGGGTTTACCATGTTTATATTTGGTAATTATCATGCGATCACGGTACAGGAGCAGATCGCTGTCATCATGACATTGCTGTATATCACTGCGCCTATCAGCGTCATTATAAATAATGTCCACAACGTGACTCTCGCTGCTATTTCCATGAAGAAGATAAAGGAGATTATCAGCGTGATGCCTGCCGAATCTACGATCGGCAGCGATGGAACGCTGATGCCCTGGCAGGAAATGACCTTCAGCGATGTGGCGTATAAATATGTGGCGCACGATCAGGATGCCGTGTTTAGCGTCGGCCCGGTCAATTTCACGCTGCGGCGCGGGGAACTGGTGTATATCGTCGGCGGCAACGGGTGCGGCAAATCTACGTTGGCAAAACTGATTACCCAGCACTATTTACCCAGCCAGGGGCTGATCACGGTGGACGGGCAGGCTGTCGATGACAGCAATCGTGACGCGGTCAGGCAGCATATTGGGTGTATTTATTCCGACTATCATCTTTTTGATTCACTACTGATTGCGTCGGATAAGAGTGGCCTTGAGATCGACGGCTATTTAAAGAGCCTGGGGCTTTCCCATAAGGTCAGTATTGAGTCAGGCGTATTTTCGACGACATCACTCTCAGACGGCCAAAGAAAGAGATTGGCATTACTCACGGTGTTGCTCGATAACAAGGATATTTATCTTTTTGATGAATGGGCCGCCGATCAGGATCCGGAATTCAAGCGCATATTTTATGAAAAAATTCTGCCAGAAATGAAGCAGCGCGGAAAAACGGTCGTCGTCATTACCCATGACGATCACTATTTTCATCTGGCGGATCGTGTTTTCAGAATGGACTCGGGAATGATGACGCCACTGAGATAGTGGCGTTATGAACGCACATTATTATTTTTCGTTGGTATCACTTTATTACTTATTACTTATTACTTATTACGGGATGTCGGGATGGAATGTAGTAATGATTTATTTGAACTGACATTGTCTCAGATGGATATTTATCTGGATCAAATCAAGACGATTACTAGCCCCAAATTTAATATCGGTGGATATATAAAGCTACGCAATATTGACGGCAGCCGTTTGGCCATGGCGCATCAAATATTGATTGAACGCTATGACGCATTCGGCATCCGCATCGTTGGCGATAGCCGGCAGCCCATGCAGTCGATCTCCGGTAACAGAAATACAGGGTTGCCGATCGTCGATTTCTCTACAGATCCTGCCGGTAGAGAAAAAGCGTTGGCGTGGGTGAATAATGCGTTTTCCACGCCGTTTCATTTGGAGAACAGCGAATTATTTAACGCCTGGCTGATCAGAATAGATGCATCCGAGAGTTGGTATGTCGGTATAGCTCACCATATTATCAACGATGGTTTCGGATTTATTAACTGGACGAAACGGCTCGCCGATATTTATAACCACGAGAATCCACCGGTCGGGTTGCGTTGGCACGATATCGCCACCCGTGATACTGATTATGTGCACAGCGAAAAATATCTGGCGGATCGACAATATTGGTCTGAATGGCTGCAGCGCACGACGGCAATGCGTTTGAAGCCGGTTCATTCGGCGACGGAAAATGAAAGCCACAATAAAACCAGCGGTCGTGAAATTCGTTATATGGCTCGCCAGGTCTATAACCAATGGGTTTCCGTGGCCCAAGAGCACGGCCTTACGCTTTATCACCTGATAGCCGCCGCGATTGCCATCGCTTTTTTTCGCAGTGAAAACACCGATCAGGTCGCTATCGGTATTCCGGTACACAATCGCCGTGGCGGCGAGCAGAAGAATGTCATCGGCGTATTTACCAATATCACCCCGCTGTATCTGGACATCGCGGCGGATATGCGCGTTTTGGATGTCGCCATGCAGGTCAAAGCACGGCAGAAGCAGGGGATTAGCCATAACCGCTTTCCATTGGGGCATATTTCACAACTGGCGGCCGGGCTTCATCACGCGCGTCATGTTTTTGATGTCAGTTTCAATTATCTCAAGGTTGGCGGCGGCGTCGTCTTTGGCGAACAGCCATCCGAACTGTTTTATTTGAGCCACTACCATGACGATACGCCATTGAATATCACGCTGTGGGAATCTGGCAGTGAGCAGGAAATAGAATTTCATTTCGATTACAACTTCCGGTATTTCAATGCCATCGAGTCGCAACGGCTGGCAGACAGAATGATGTCCCTCTTCGACGTCTGCGCCCGTGCTATAACGGAGAATGTCTGCCAGATTGCGATGTTGCCCGCACCCGAACGGCGATTAATACGGCAGTTTGCCGCCAATCAACCCGCAGGGCTTTCGCCGCAGGTTCCCACTTCGTTCCTGCATCTGCTGGTAGAACGTCAGGCGGCGATGACGCCCGATAACGTGGCGCTAATCGAACCCTCAGGTCACAGTCTGCGCTATGTTCAGCTTAACCGGCGGGCGAACCGGTTAGCCGGATACCTGCGGCAACAGGGGGTTTGTACCGGCGATCCGGTGGTTTTGTGCGCGTCTGCCGGGTGTGACGCCACGGTCGGCATGCTGGCGATACTGAAATCAGGCGCCGTTTGCGTACCGGTCGACCTGCGGTATCCCGCGCAACGTATTCAGTACGCCATCACTCAGTCAGGCAGCCGTTTTGTGCTGGTGGATACCCATGCGAACGGGTATGAGCGGCTAAGCGCGCTTCCTCATGGCTGTCGCGAGATTGCGCTTTGTCGCCCGCCATGCGATGACGACGAGGCGCAATGCCCGGATATTGATCCGCATGCCGTGGCATTAACGCCGGATTCCGCCGCGTACATCATCTACACCTCCGGTTCGACGGGAAAATCGAAAGGTGTTGAAGTGGTTCACGGCGCGTTGGCCCAACATATTTTGAATATCAACCGCTGTTATCGCATTGGTGCCGCCGATCGTTGTCTGCAAACGGCGTCGATCAGTTTTGACGCGGCGCTGGAACAGCTGTTTGTCCCCCTGAGCTGCGGCGCGTCGGTACATTTTGTCGACCTGCGGATGAATGACGTCGATAGTCTGGTTTCCTTTATTGAACAGCGCCGTATCACCGTCGCCGATTTAACGGCGTCGTATGTGAGTGAGTTCCTGAATCTGTATGCGGCAGCCAGACCCCAAGCCCTGCTCAGGTTATTGATTGTCGGCAACGAATGTTTTTACAGCACGGTATTGCGTCGATGCCTGGCCGTTAATCTTGCGGACAGAGTCATTAATGCTTACGGCCCGACCGAAGCGGTAATTACCAGTACGCTCTATGAAGTGCAACGGGATGCGTTGCCATCCGGGGTCACGGTTCCTATTGGGCGAGCCGTTCCCGGTAATCGAACGTATATTGTCGGGCGGCATGGGCAACTGAATCCGATCGGCAGTATCGGCGAATTATTGATTGCCGGAGAGAGTCTGGCGCGTCGTTATATTCATGACGATGAACTCACCGCCAGTAAATTTATCGTCAGGCAGTTTATTCCGGGCATTAATGAACGCTGCTATGCCACGGGCGATTTGGTTCGTTTCCGTGAAGATGGAAATATCGAATATATAGGCAGAAAAGACGGTCAGTTAAAAATCAGAGGGCATCGTGTCGAGCTACTTGAAATAGAGTCTGCACTGCTGAATATTGATGAAGTCAAACATGCGCTGGTTAATTATCAGCACCATGAGCAGGAGCACGGCCGTCTGGTTGCTTATGTCGTTCCCCGCACGGAGCCGTCGCCGCCCGCGATGGTGACGAAAACGATTAAGAGCAAACTCCGCGCCCGCCTGCCGGATTATATGATCCCATCGCAAATCATTATTAAGCCGCAATTTCCCCAACTTCCTAATGGAAAGATGGATGTCAACAGTATTATCAATACGCCGGTGGATTATGACGATGTTATTTTTAAACCGGTAACGCCCGTCGAAATCAGGCTGGAAAAATTGTGGCGTGAAATACTATCGCTGGATGACGTGGATATTCATACCAGCTTCTTCAGCCTGGGGGGAGATTCACTGCTGGCTATCCGCCTTAATGCCAGCATCAAAGATGTCTTTAGCGTGTCTATTCCTGTGGAGCTGATTTTTAATTATCCCACCCTTCATGAAATGGCGATGAATATCGACCTTATCCGCGATCGCGTTACCCATCACGAAAACCATATTCAGTCTCAATTTAATACCGAGGGATTTCTATGAGTGCTATCAACATTATCAATAAAGCGAGAGAGTCCGGGGTATTTCTCTATGTGAATGAGGGGCGGTTGGCGTTTAAAAGTCAGGGTGAATTAAGCAGCGCTCTGAAGGCTGAAATCATTATGCACCGGGATGAAATTATCGCCCTGCTGGTGAATTACCAACGGTCGGCACAGGCGATGGCAGCCGGTGCGCCGGTGATGAAACATCGCACGATACAGGAAAAAAGGCCGGTGACTTTTGAGCAGCAGCGGATGCTGGTGCTGGACACGATTTCCGCGCACAAGCAGAGCTACAACATGGCGGCGTTGATCACGCTGTCAGGGCCATTGGATCGCGCCGCGCTGGAGCGTGCCATCAATACGCTGGTGGAACGCCATGAGGTGTTGCGCACCCATTACCGATTCGACGAGCAGGGGTACTATGGCGTTCTTCATGCCCATGCGGAAATCGCGCTGGCGATTGACGATCTGACGTCGTTACCCGCACCGCAGCGGGAAGCGCGCTTGGCGGCGCTGGCGCAGGAAAGCGCGGAACAGGCGTTTGATCTGGCCGGTGATAGTCCGTTGCGGGTCAAGCTGGTCAGCGTCGGAGAACGGGAACATCGGTTGCTGATCACGTTGCACCATATCGCCTTCGACAATGTGTCGATGGCGATTTTTTGTCAGCAACTCAGTACCGCCTACAACCATGCCGTCAATGCCGATGAAGCGCCGTTAGCGGCGTTGCCGTTGCAGTATGCCGACTACGCGGATTTCCAGCTCGCCCAGTTGAACATGCACCACGACAGGCTGAAGCATTTCTGGCATGAGCGTCTGCACGGTCTGCCCGTACTGCACGATCTGCCGCTGGACTATGTTCGGCCGGCGACGTTGTCAGCCGCGGGTAAATGTTATCGCGAACGTTTGCCGGCGGAGCGGGGCCGGCAAGTGAGCGCGCTGGCGGAGAAAAGCCAGACGACGGTTTTTGCCGTGCTGCAATCGATATTTGCCGTGTTCCTGCACCGTTACGGCGGGGCGGAAGATATCGTCGTGGGGACGCCGGTCAATAATCGAACGAACAGCGAGCTGGATGCGCTCATCGGTTTGTTTGTGAATACCCTGGTCATCCGCTCGGAAATCCATTCGGACGATACTTTCGAGCAGTTTCTGGCCAATAACAGCGCGATGATCCAGCAGAGTCTTGCTCACGCCTTGTACCCGCTCGAACAACTGGTCGAAACGATGAAGGTTGAACGCAGTCTGAGCCACAACCCATTGTTTCAGATAGTTTTTGTCTATCAGGATGAACGGCATGAACTGCTTCATCTGCATGATTTGCAGTGCCGAATTGAGGAGCTTCATACCAATACGGCCAAGTTCGATATCGTCCTGACCCTCAGCCATCACCACGATGGTCTGTCGCTCAACTGGGAGTATTCGACCGATCTGTTCGATGCGACGTCGATTGCAAACATGTCCCGCAGTTTCATCCGGGTACTGGAAAGCCTCTGCCGCCACCCCGAACAGACGATTGGCGCCATCGCGCTGCTTGACGCCAGTGCGGCGGCGGCGAACATTGCTGCCGCCGATGCTGCGCGTCAGTGCTACACGCCCGAACTGACGTTGGATCGCCTGTTCGATCGTCAGGCTGAACGCTATCCGCAAAAAATAGCGCTGGAACTGGGCGAACACGCCCTGGGTTATGCATCGCTAAAGACGGCGGCGGAACATTTGGCGCAGCGGATTGTCGACGCCGGTATTCGGCCGCAGTCCCGGATTGCTATCGTGGCGGATCCGTCGTTTGAGATGATCATCGCCATTCTGGCGGTACTGAAGGCGGGGTGCGCTTATATTCCAATCGACCCTGCCAGCCCCGCAGCGCGTATCCGCTATATTGCACAGGATGCCGCCGCCGATGCGGTGCTGGTCACGGAACAGACCCAGGCGCTGGCGCCCGCCGAATGCGGGCATTGTCTGCGCATTACATGCGAGCATGAGCCGACGTCGGCAGCGGCGTTTACGCCGGCGACCATCACGCCGGACGATCCGGCCTATGTCATTTACACCTCGGGATCGACCGGTAAACCGAAAGGTGTGGAAATTACGCACGGTAATGTCGCGCGGCTGTTTGATGCCACGGAGCGGCAGTTCGGTTTCCGCTCTCAGGATGTCTGGACGCTGTTCCACTCTTTCGCCTTTGATTTTTCCGTATGGGAAATCTGGGGCGCGTTGTTATTCGGTGGAAAACTGGTGCTGGTTCCCCGGGAAGTGAGCCGGGATCCGGATGCGTTTTACGATCTGGTGGCGCGTCGGGGAGTGACGGTGCTCAATCAAACGCCGACCGCGTTTAATCCGTTCATCGCCGCCGATGGGAGACAACCGCGCCCTCTGGCGTTGCGCTACGTTATCTTTGGCGGCGAAGCGCTAAATCTGATGAGTTTGCGGCCCTGGCTACAGCGTCATGGCGACCGGCAACCGCAGCTAATCAACATGTACGGCATAACGGAAACCACGGTACATGTCACCTACAAGCCGTTGACCTGCGAAGAGATAGCATCGGGTCGCGGCAGCCTGATCGGCAAACCGTTGGACGACCTGTCGCTCTATCTGCTCGACGCTTCATTACAACCGGTGCCGGACGGCGTCGTCGCCGAGCTGTTCGTCGCCGGCGGCGGCCTGGCCAGAGGGTATCTGAACCGGCCGGAAATCACCGCCGAGCGCTTTATTCCCAATCCGTTCAACCCGCAGGAGCGGCTCTATCGTACCGGCGATCTGGCCTGCCGCTTGCCTTCGGGAGAGTTCCGCTATCATGGCCGTTGCGATCAGCAGGTAAAAATTCGCGGTTTCCGGATTGAAACCGGCGAAATCGAATGTGCCCTGTTGCAGCATCCGCAGGTGCGCGAAGCCGTGGTCATGGTGTATGAGCCGGAAGAACACGGGCCGCAACTGGTGGCCTATGTGGTGGAGGAGAGTGGGGTGAGCCACAGCCAGTTACAACAGGCGCTGAGACAGCATCTCAGCGCTACGCTGGCTGAGTATATGATCCCGTCGCTGTTCATCGCGACGCCAGACATTCCTCTGACGATTAACGGTAAGGTGGCGCGTCATTTGCTGGCGAAACCGGACTTCAGCGCGCTCTTCGAGAGTAGTTTTGTGGCGCCGGATACCTGGCTGCAACAGCAAATGTGTGAAATCTGGCAGCGTACTCTGAATGTATCCCGTGTCGGGGTTGATGATAATTTCTTTGCCCTCGGCGGCGACTCGATTCGCGTTATTGGCATGGTGGCGGCGGCCAAAGACGCGGGTATTGCGCTTTCCGCCAAGGATGTGTTTGCGCACCAGACGATCGCCCGGCTGTCGGCACACCTGGAGCAGCAACAGCGCCAGACGGTGGAGGATGTTCGCCCGGCGCCGTTTGCGCTGCTCAGTGCGCGGGAACGCGCGGTGCTGGACGGGCTGCCGATGACCGGCACCTTGCAGGATGCCTACCCGTTGACCCAATTGCAGAAAGGGATGGTTTTCCACAATCAGCGCGACGGTGATAAAGCGACTTACCACGATATTATGGGCCTGCAACTGTCTATCACATGGCATCAGCCCACCTTCCTGGCGGCGTTGCGCGTACTGGTCGAACAGCATGACATCTTGCGCACCCGATTCGTGCTGCACGGCGACGCCATGCTGCAAGTGGTGGAAACAGACGCTGAGCCGGAACTGGAATGCTTCGATTTACGCGGCATGGCGGCGGCGCAGGCGCAACAGGCGATTGACGCATGGATGGAAGGGGAAAAAGGCCGGGCGTTTGATGACGACGGCCGCTTGTGGAAAGTCACGGTGCATGTGTTGAACGATGACGAGATCAACTACACCCTGACGTGCCACCACGCGATTATGGATGGCTGGAGCGTCGCATCGTTTAACAGCGCGTTGTTTAAACAGTATCGCAGCGCCTTGCTGCAACAACCTTGCGCGGTGGCCCAAGGGTTGCCCTACAGCCGGTATGTCGCCAGTGAAATGAGTGCGGCGCGTTCCGTGGCGGCCAAAGATTACTGGCAGCGGACGTTGGATGGCGCAACGTTGCCCTGGTGGCATCGTAGCGAACGGGGGCGCATTCTGCTGCAACCCGTGGCGATAGACGAGGAGGTCAACGCCGCGCTCATTAAACTGGCGCGTCAGTTGCAAGTACCTGAATCCACGCTGTTTCTGACCGCACATCTGTTTATGCTGGCATTCCTGAACGGCAAGAAAGAGGTCGTGACGTCGATGGTGACGCATCAGCGACCGGCCGTCGCTGGGGGCGACAGTGCGCTGGGCTTGTTCCTCAATTCGGTGCCGTTGCGCATGACGCTGAACGCCGGCACGCCCTGGCGGCAGCTGATTAACGACGTCCGCCAGCAACTGGCGGCAATGGCGGAATATAGTGATTACCCGCTGGCGAATATTCAGAAGGATACGTCGCTTGATTTCTCTTCATCGCTGTTTAATTTTACCCATTTCCATACCTACAATGCATTGACCGATTCAATAAAATTAGTTAAGGAACAATCGTTTACAGAAACAAACTATGCATTTGCCTCGCAGTTTTCCAGGAATGTCACCACGCAGCGTTATGAGTTGTTGCTGGAGCTGGACAGCTCGGTGTTTGACCCGGCATTTTCACAGCGCATTGCGCGGTACTACGTCATCCTGCTGCGGCAGATGGTGCTTCAACCGGGGCAGGCTGCTGATTACTACGCGATTTTGGGGGACGACGCATGTTTACGTTTGCGGCAGCAGGTGCAACGCCCGATCGAACGGTTTCATCCCGGTCTGTGTATCCATGAGCTGTTTGAGGCGCGTGCGGCCAGCCATCCGGAGAAAGTGGCGCTGACATTCGCCGATGAAACGCTGACGTATCGACAACTGAACCAGCGCGCCAACCAGTTAGCCTGCTGGCTGGTGGAGCAAGGGGTCGGGGCGGACAGCCTGGTCGGGTTGTGTCTTGAGCGTTCGCTGGACATGGTCATCGCTATCTACGGCATTCTTAAAGCCGGCGCCGCCTATGTACCCCTTGATCCGGAAGCGCCGGCCCAGCGTTTGCAGACGATGATCGCCGCGGCCGGGATATCCCAGGTGATTACCTCTGCTGATGTCGCGCCGACACTCAATCTGGCGCGTCACGAACATTTGATTATCGATGATGCCGACACGGTTCTGATGTTGCAGCGCTACTGTGCCGACAATATTGATAAGGCCAGTCTGCGTCTGACGCCGCAGCATCTGGCCTATGTTATCCATACGTCGGGGTCTACCGGCACGCCCAAGGGCGTCATGGTGGAGCATGCCGCGCTGGTCAACCGCATCGGCTGGATGAACAAGGCCTATCCGCTTGGCGGCGATGACGTGATCCTGCAAAAACCCCATTCGGTTTTGATGTTTCGGTGTGGGAATTCCTCTGGCCGTTGACGCATGGCGCGTCGCTGGTTATCGCCAAACCGCACGGACACAAAGACCCGTACTATTTGGCGGATCTGATCGTCTCCCGGGGCGTGACCATCATGCATTTCGTCCCTTCCATGTTGCGGGCGTTTTTGAGCATCGACGAATGCCGCGGTTGTACCGCGCTGCGGCATGTCATATGCAGTGGCGAGGCGCTATCAGTGGACGTGGTCGAGGCGTTTCATCACACCTTGCCCACGGCGCGGTTGCATAATCTGTATGGCCCGACGGAGGCGGCGATCGATGTCACTTACTGGGATACGCGCGATCGCACCCAGGCCAGGACGGTACCGATTGGTTATCCGATCGATAACTTGCGGATCTATATCCTTAATGACGAGAAAAAGCCGATGCCGCAAGGGTGTCCAGGCGAGTTGTATATCGGCGGGGTGGGATTGGCGCGCGGGTACCGTCACCGCGATGACCTTACCCGCGAGAAATTCTGTCAGATTGACGATCCGCTGTTTAACGGGGAACGTGTTTATCAAAGCGGCGATTTGGCGGTGTATCACCCGCAGGGGGAAATCGAATACCTCGGCCGTATCGACGATCAGGTCAAGATCAAGGGATTCCGCATTGAGCTGCAGGAAATAGAACAGCAGATCGCCGGGTTTCAGCCCGGTGCGCACGGCATCGTGCTGGTCAGGACGCAACATCACGACAAACAGCTGGTGGCGTATGTCGCCGGCGTCCGCGATGTCGATGCGCTGCGCGCATTCCTCTGCACGCGGCTCAACGACTACATGATCCCCGCCCATTTTGTGGTGCTGGCGAGCATTCCGCTCTCGGTAAACGGTAAGGTTGATCGCAAGGCACTGGCGGCGATAGTGATCGACGACATGGCGGCTGCCGAGTTTGTCGGCGCGTCAACCCCGATGGAGCAGGCGCTGGCGCAGGTTTTTGCCCGGGTACTGGAAGCACCGCGCATTAGCATGCGGGATAATTTCTTTGCACTGGGGGGGGATTCCATTCGCAGCATCGCGCTGGTGGCCGAATGTCGGGCCAGAGGCATGCACATGAGTATTCAGGATGTTTACAAATACCCTCAGGTGGATCGGCTGGCGGAATATCTGGCGTCCCGGCAACAGATGCACGATGACGCGGTGTTGGTCGGCCCGACGGCATTGTTGAGCGATGAGGATCGGCGTCGGCTGCCTGACGATATCCAGGAGGCTTATCCGCTGACGACGCTGCAAAAAGGACTGGTGCTGGAAAGCCAGTTAGCAGCGGGCAGCGCGGTCTATCACGATATCGTGGTCTATACCGTCGACGATACTCTTGATTATGCTGCGTTTTCGCAGGCGCTGAGCGAGGTACAGCAGCGGCATTCGATACTACGAACCTGCTTTGATTGGTCAACGTTCAGCGAGCCGTTGCAAATAGTGCGTGCTGGTCAGTGCAACGGGCTGACGTGGGTGGATGTGACCGCGCTGTCGCCATCGCAACAACAGCAAGCGTTGGACGATTTTCTGGCGCAGGAAAAACGGCATGAATTCGACTGGACGGCACCGTTAATCCGTTACTTTATCCATCAGATCTCGACGACGCGCTATCAGTTCACGCTCAGTTTTCATGACTCCATGCTGGACGGCTGGAGCATCAATGCGTTGTCTTCCGAGATATTCGATCGCTATTTTGCACGTCGACAGGGGCAGCCCCTGGCCGAGAAATATCGATTGCCGGTACTGCCGTATCGACAATATGTCGCGCTGGAAATGGCCGCGTTGCCGCGACAGCAAGATCGTGATTACTGGCGCGACAAACTGGCTGATTTTACCTTTACCTCACTGCCGTTTACCGGGGCAGGCACAGACCATACCATTCGTTATGCGGAGGTCGAGTTTGCCCCCGAAGTGTCCCACGGGTTGCTGAATCTGGCGGCGCAGATGGGTGTCCCGGTGAAAGTTGTCTTGCTGGCGGCCCATATGCGTGTACTGGCGTTTATCAGCGGCCAATACCATGTGGTATCCGGGTTAGAGCAGAATGGACGGCCGGAAATGGCCGACGCCGAGCGCACGCTGGGGCTGTTTTTGAACACGCTGCCGTTCCGGCTGGAACTGCTGCCGGGTACCTGGAAAGATCTGGTGCGTCAGGTGTTTGAGGAAGAAATTGCGCTGATGCCCTACCGCCATTACCCCATGGCGCAAATGCGTCTGGACAACGGGATTGGCAATCTGTTCGAGGTTGTCTTCAACTATGTGCATTTCCACGTCAGTCAGGACACGATGGCCCGGCACAGCCAGGCGCTGGCGCAGCTGGATTCGGTACTGGAAACGGAGTATCCGCTGCGTGCCGAATTCAGCCGGGATACGCAGCACGGGCAGGTGGCGCTTAGCCTGCATTACAATCCGAGCCGCATCGGCCACGACGAGGTAGACATTATCCGTCATTACTACCAGCAGGTGCTGGGCGCGCTAGCGACCGACAGCGATGCCGACTGGCTGGATTTGTCACTGCTGACCGCAGAACAGCATGACAACATCATGCACCGCTGGAACGATACCCACTATACGTTGCCGTCCACGATGAGTATTCATCAGTTACTCGAGCAGCAGGCCTCAGCGACGCCGGATCGCATCGCCGTCATTGAAGGCCCTCGTCAGCGCAGCTATCGGCAGTTGTCTGATGACGCCAACCGGATTGCCGGCGCGTTGCAACAGCAAGGGGTGAAACCCGGTGACGTCGTCGCCCTCTATGCCGAACGCAGCATCGATTTCCTGACCGTTATGCTGGGGATCTTCAACGCCGGCGCCGTCTACTTGCCGCTGGATGTGAATCACCCTGGTGAGCGGATCCGAACCATTCTGGCACAGTGCGACAGCCGCATGGTGATCGCGGAATCGAACCATGTTGCCTCGCTGAGCGCGATAGCCGCCGGATCGCCGTCCTTCCCCGAGATGCTCACGATCGCCGATCTGCAGTCGCATGCATCGACGGCGTTGCCGCCCGCCGTGCGTTACGATCTTAATGATGTGGCCTATATCATTTTTACCTCGGGTTCCACAGGCACGCCCAAGGGGGCGATGGTGGAGCACATTGGGCTTATCAACCATGTCTATGCCAAGATGCGTGATTTATCGCTGACGTCGGCGGATATCGTGGCCCAGAATGCTTCCCAGTGCTTCGATATTTCTATCTGGCAATTTCTGTCCCCATTGGCGTTCGGCGGGTGTGTTTGCATCTGTCCGGATGAGATTTCACTGGATGCGCGCCGCTTGATTGCCACCGTGGCCGCACAGGGGATTACGATTCTGGAACTGGTGCCTTCGCTACTGAAAGAGGTGATCAATCAGTTGGAGGACGCGCCGGAAATCCGTGGTCAATTGGCCCGGTTGCGCTGGCTGGTGCCGACCGGTGAGGCTTTGCCGCCGCAACTGGCCAGGCAGTGGCTGGCGCTGTTCCCGCAGGTGCCGATCCTCAATGCTTACGGCCCGACGGAGTGTTCCGATGATATTACCCATTATCCGATCGTGACGCCGCCGGCGGCGGACGTCGTTAATATGCCGATTGGCAGGCCGGTGGTTAACATGCGGATGTATATCCTTGATAGCCGCAGAAAAAGGGTGCCGGTGGGCACCGTAGGGGAACTGTATGTTTCCGGTATCGGCGTCGGCCCCGGCTATATCAACAATCCGCAGAAAACGGCGGAGGCGTTTATCGACAACCTGTTCGACGATGGCTATTCCCGCCTGTATCGCACGGGCGATCTGGCCCGCTATCAGAAAGACGGAACGATTGAATTTCTGGGGCGCGTTGACCATCAGGTGAAGATCCGCGGATTCCGCATCGAACTGGGGGAAATCGAAGCCAGCTTGCGGCACTACCCCTACCTCAACGAGGTCGTGATCGCCGTGGTGGAAAACAACCGGCATGACCGGCAACTGGTGGCTTATGTCAGTTTGAAACATCGCAGCGAAGCCGAACTCGCCGCCGAATACACCGCTATCGTCAACGCGCTAACCGCATTGCTGACGGCGAACCTGCCGCAATATATGGTGCCCGCGCATATTGTCCTGCTGACGGCGTTGCCGCATTTGTCGAACGGCAAGATCGATCGCAAATCGTTGCCGGATTACCGTTTGCATATGCCTGCCGTTGCACTGGCCGCGCCGCCCACAACGCCGCTGGAACACCAGATCGCCGCCCTGTGGCAGGATCATCTCACTATCGAATCCATTAGCATGGACGACAATTTCTTCAATGTCGGTGGTCACTCGCTGATGGCGATGCGCCTGGTGAGCGACATGAATAAAACGCTGGGTATGAACGCGGGAGTGAGAGAGCTGTTCATGCATCCGACGCCGGACTACTGGGCGCGTAAAGCCGAACTGCAGCGGGAACTGGCTTGCAACAGCGAGACCGCCACCGACAACGGCGACGATGACTCAGGCATTGAGATGGAGTTTTAATGTGATGGATATCATTGAGATAGTACGTTTCTGCAATACGCATCGCATCAGGCTTTCGGTAGAGGGGGGGCGTTTAAAGTTGAAGTCGTCAGCGCCGATCACCGACGAGCGGTTTATTGCCAGTGTCAAAGCGCAGAAATCAGCGCTGCTCGCTCTGTTAGCGGCACAACGCGACGGCAGTGACGACGAGCGGGCTTCCGTTATGGATGAGGATCGGTCATCGCTGTCCTATGCGCAGCAGCGTCTGTTTCTGCTGCATAACATGGATCCGCAGTCCGGCGCTTACAACATGCCGAACCAGATCGACGTGCGGGGAAAATGGGATCGCCAGGCATTTGAAGGCGCCATCCGGCTGCTGGTTGCACGCCATGAGGTATTAAGAACCACCTTTCAGGCCGAAGCGGGGCGGATCTGGGCGCATATTCATGACGACCGTTATCCGGCGATAGCGTATCAGGACTTGAGCGATTACTCCGGCCATGAGTTGGATGAACAGGTTCGGCTACGGAGCCAGGCGGAAGCGTTGCGCGCGTTTGATTTGCAACGGGACATCCCATTGCGGATCACCTTACTGCAACGAGCGCCAGAGCATGCCGTCCTGCTGTTTACCTTGCCGCATATTGTTTCCGACGGTTGGTCGATGGGGGTGCTGGTCAGAGATTTTTGCCAGTTATATCGCGGTCTGGCTGGCGGGGAAGCGCAGCCGCTCGCACCGTTGCGGCATCAGTACGCCGATTACACCCACGGGCAGAAAGCCTATTTTTCCTCTCACGCGATGCAGCAGTCCATCAATTATTGGCGCGAAAAGCTGGCCCGGTTGCCGTTGTGCCATAGCCTGCCGACGGTGTTTGACGGCAGGGAGAAGAAGGCGTCGTTGGGGGAGAAACTGACGCTACGGCTTGACCCGCCGCTGCGCGACCGCATTACGGCGTTTTGCCAGCATCACAATGTCACGCTGTTTATCTTTTTGCAGACCGTCTTTGCTCTGCTGGTTTCACGCTATGGCAATGAGCGCGACGTCGTCGTCGGTTTTCCTATTTCCGGCCGTGACGACGAGCGGTTTTTCGACAATATCGGCTGTTTCGTCAATACGTTGCTCGTCAGAACGCGGATCGATCCCGACGACTCGTTTCTGACTCTGCTCACGCACAATACGTTGACGATTGTCGAGGCATACGAACATCAGCGAGTGCCGTTCGACATGTTGGTGGAGCAGCTGAATCCACAACGGACTTACCAGTGCAATCCGCTGTTTCAAATCCTGTTTACCTTGCAGAACAATGACGCGGTCGCGGCAGTGCTTCCCGATGTCACATTGACGCGGCTGGAGAATCAGACCGCGTTACTCAAGATGGATCTAGAGGTTAGCGTAACGGAAACGGAGCGCGGTATTCAGATCGAGTGGCTGTATAACCCGAACCTGTTTGAACGCTATGTGATGGAAGGAATGCTGGAGAGCTATCAGACGTTGATCCGTGGCGCGCTGACTTCGCCGGACGCCGGGGTTGAGGCGTTGCCGCTGTTGTCTGCGCCAGCGGCGGACGATCTCTTGCGAGCCGGCCGGGCCGGGCCGTCCGCACCGGCTGATGAGTGCCTGCATCAGATGTTCGAGGCGCAGTGCCAGCGTTCGCCGGAGGCGGTAGCGGCGGTTTTCGGCCATCGGCGCGTCAGTTACCGGCTCCTGAATGCATCAGCCAATCGCCTGGCGCGCCAGTTACAGCAAGAGCATCAGATCACGCCTGATACGGTCATCGGTTTGTACTGCCAGCGCAGCGCCGACATGTTGGTATGCCTGCTGGCGATCCTGAAAGCCGGGGCGGCCTACCTTCCGCTTGATCCCGGTTATCCGGAGCAGCGTATCGCCTATATGTTGTCCCATTCCGGCATCAGACTGGTGCTTACGACGCCGCAACTGGCCGCACGTTTGCCGGCGGGCCCGGAGAATAAGGCGCTGATACTGGATGAATCGTTGTGGGTTGATGAATCTGACGCTGAGCGCTACCCGAACCTGGGCCCATGTTCTTTAGACAGCCTGGCTTACATCATCTACACCTCTGGTTCGACCGGCACCCCGAAAGGCGTCATGATCGCGCACCGTGCGGTCGTCAATTTCCTGCGCTCGATGGCGCAGTCGCCGGGATTCAGCCATCAGGATCGCCTGCTGGCGGTGACGCCGATAAGCTTTGATATTTCCGTGTTGGAGCTGTTTTTGCCGTTGAGCTGCGGCGGGCAGGTTGTTATCTGTGCCGAGCAGGATAGCCGTAACGCGCAGACGCTGAGTGAGATGCTGCTAAAACATCAGATAACCGTTATGCAGGCCACGCCGGCCACCTGGAAACTGTTGCAGCAAAGCGCTTTCTGGCGGGCGCATCGGCGGTTGAAAGTGCTATGCGGCGGTGAAGCCATCAGTCGCGAGCTGGCCGGGGCGCTGTGCGACAATATGGGATCGTTCTGGAATATGTATGGGCCGACGGAAACGACGATCTGGTCAACCGCGGGGCAAATCCATACCGCCGGCGGCGATATCACCATCGGTCAGCCGGTCGCCAATACCGTCTTGTATATCCTGAATGAACGTCAACAGCTGTCGCCGGCCGGTGTCGCCGGCGAGTTGTATATCGGCGGCGATGGCCTGTCCCGTGGCTATTACCAACGGCCCGATTTGACGGCTGAACGTTTTACGGCCGATCCGTTCGCGCCGGCAGGGCAGGCGCGTATTTATCGAACCGGCGATGTCGCTAAATGGAATGCGCACGGGGAGATTACGGTGCTCGGGCGCAGCGATAGCCAGGTGAAAATCCGTGGATACCGCGTAGAGCTGGGGGAAATCGAAAGCGCCTTGCTATTGCATGAGTGGGTCTGCGACGCGGCGGTCAGGCTCAGCGCCCGTCATGAAGGCATGCTGGTCGCTTGTGTTGTGCTGACGCCCGCCTTGCGTCAGCGTGCCGACCTGGACAAGGCGATGTTGATCGAGGCGTTCAGAGAAAGCGTATCGCAACGGCTGCCTGATTATATGGTGCCGCATCAGTATCTCTTTATCGATGCATTGCCGCTGACGCCTAACGGTAAAGTCGATCGCCATGCTCTGCCTGATATCACGCAGGTGATGGCTTCCTCTGCGCATTACGTCGCCGGACGCAACGACCGGGAAAAACGGCTTTGCCACATTTGGGAACAGATATTGGATGTCGGGCAGGTCGGCATCCATGACAATTTTTTCAGCCTGGGCGGAAACTCTCTGACCATGTTCAGACTGTTCAATGAGATGAAAAACAGCGGATTCACATTCACGCTTGAGGATCTCTTCAGGTATCAGAGCATCAATGAACTGGAGAGCCACGCCCGCCAGCCGCTTGATGTGCGCGCGATCGCTGTTCCAGAATCCTCCGTCGTCGTGCGGCTCAATCACTCATCAAGCCCGCGCACGATATTCTGTGTCCATCCGGAAGGCGGTATCGCTACCTGCTATTCCGCCCTCGCCGGGCGACTGGCTGACTACGCGCAGTGTTATGGTCTACAGGCCCCGGCGATATTCGGCGATTTTGGCCCCAGCACCATCGACAATCTGGCGAACTACTATGTTGACGTCATGCTGCGCCAGCAGCCGACGGGGCATTACCGTATTCTGGGATGGTCGCTCGGCGGCAGCATCGCCTGGCAGATGGCGGTTCAACTGCGTCGTCGTGGTTATCAGGTGGATTACCTGGGCGTTTTTGACTCGGAGCTGCCGATTATGGCCGCGGTAGGCGAACGGGAGCGTCTTGCCTGGGCGGCATTGGTTAACGATTTCAGCGCGGATGGCTTGTCTCTGGATGAGGCGTTGCTGGCGTCGTTGACGCCGGCCGGCCGTAAGGATTATCTGCTGGAGCAAATCGCGATCGGTAAGATTCGGCCTGAAGGCATCACAGAGGAAATGACCGGCCGTTATCTGGATTATCTTATCGATGTTAAACACTCAAAGTATGACACCCACTTAACGGCGGCCAACATTGATATGGATTATTACGCCATCGAAAACAGTATCTATGCTGTACCAGGCCGGTATCGCGGCTGGGATGATGTCTCGACGGGCAGGGTGACGCTGCTGCCTGCTCAGGGCAGCCATCTGACCATGCTGCAACCGCCGTTCGTAAACGAATTATCCGACACCTTGCGTACACGGCTGGGAGGAGTGGCAGATGAGTGATACCCGATCGGTTTACCCGATAAAGCATGCCTTGGCACGCTCGGCGTCCCCGGACAATCCGTGGTTCAAACGGTTAAACCTCTGCCCCCGGCCGCGACTGCGGCTGTTTTGTTTTCCTTATGCCGGGGGCAGCGCTTCGGTCTTTCGCCGTTGGCCTGCTTTTTTCACGGAGGATATCGAGTTGATCGGTGTGCAGTATCCGGGGCGCGCTGAGCGCTATAACGAAACGCTTATCGCCGATTGCGACCAGATGGTCGATGCGATTTATACGCATATCCCCTCGTTGCTGGATATTCCGACCGTGTTTTTCGGGCACAGTAACGGGGGATTGATCGCCTATGAACTGGCGCGGAAACTGCAGTCCGCAAGCGGCTATGCGTTGTCTCATCTGTTCCTTTCCGCCAGTCGCTCGGCGGCCGATCGCCATGTGACGACAAAGCGTTCGGCGTTGAATGACGAAGCGTTGATTCGCGAATTGGTCAGCCTTAACGGTACGCCGCCAGCGCTGCTGGAGGATCAAGAGATGTTGGCGCTTTATCTTCCTATTCTGCGTGCCGATTTCGCGATTGCGGACAACTACCGCTACTGCGCTACGCCGTGTCTTAAGGGCAATGCAACCGTCCTGTACGGATTGCAGGATGACAGCATGTCGGCGGCCGATATCAACGGCTGGCAGAAAATTATTGATGGAACGGTCGATGTCATTCCCATTGACGGGGGGCATTTTTTTATTCATGAGTCTTTGGCGCTGGTGATGTCTCACGTTAAACATCAACTTTATGGGCTCCCCGGTTAGCGAATTTTTAGCCCCGTGGAATCACCTATTCCCATCTGTTTATGGTGACGGGAAAAACCGGCGACGGTTATCTCCAGGCGACGACCGCTAGACATACGTTGTCGCCGGCACGGATTCTACGCCAGCGTAGCCTCACCCTCAGGTGTAACGGTTGTGGAAAGGGGCCGTATTTTCGGTGAGGTTGCACCGGGAGGAATGTGAACGCATGCGCACAGCAGGGCGGAGACCGGAAAAACCGCGCACGTAGCCATCGGGCCTGTACCCTGATGCGGTTGTCTGTCGTGAGAAGCCGCCTGTTTCGACGTGCAAAGAGGGAGCCGTCGTTCGGGCCTGCCACGGAGTAGAGCGCGGGGAGGAAGAGCTAAATCCGGAATGGTGCGACCGAGTGGACTCGAACCACCGACCCCCACCATGTCAAGGTGGTGCTCTAACCAACTGAGCTACGGTCGCATTTTGGTGTCATCAACAGGATGTTGAATCTAATTAACCCATTGATATGTATTAATTATTTATTCCATATAGCGGAATGGGCGCGATTATGGACGGGTTGGGGCAGAATGGCAAGCGCTTTGTCCTGGCGTAACGATCAAGTGATGAATGTTTCGCCGAAACCCGGTGCGGCGCCCGCAATACCTGATCTTTAAAAACACATTTGACCTGTTCTGCGAAGTGCAATATCACAGCCGATTCAGGCTGGGACAACATTGATGGATGTACATGCCCACAGAATGTGGTTTCCCGTCAGGCATAAAAAAACACCCGGATAACCAAGCGATTATCCGGGCGTTAGAATTTGGTGCGTTCAATTGGACTCGAACCAACGACCCCCACCATGTCAAGGTGGTGCTCTAACCAACTGAGCTATGAACGCATTTATAATGCCGCTGCCAGCGTGACAGCGGGGACGAATATTAACGGGCCGGATGTCCGCTGGCAAGAGGAAAAACACAAAATTGCCGCCCTTATCAGTCCGATTGACGAGCTTGTAGTCAAGGCGTTGTTTTTTTCACCACTTGCCATTTAGCGTGCCGCGCGAGTCAGCGTCAGTTCCGCCGGCTGGCGCTGTACCCAACGAATGCGCGATACCATCATGATGGCGGAGGAGGTCAGCCCGATGATGAATCCGCACCAGAATCCGGCAGGGCCCATGCGTGGTACTAACCAATCCGTCAGCGCCAGGATGTAACCGCTTGGCAACCCCAATACCCAGTAGGCGATAAAGGTAATGAAGAAGATGGCTCGGGTATCTTTGTAACCGCGCAGTACGCCACTGCCGATGACCTGAACGGCATCGGATATCTGATACACCGCCGCCAACAGCATCAAGTGCGACGCCATCGCGACCACGTCTGGATTTTGGTTATAAAGCAGTGCGATAGGCTTGCGCAGCGTGATGGTGAAAATAGCGGTGCAGATAGCCAGCGCTACCCCTGACAAAATACTGGTATGGGCGGCGATGCGTGCCGCATCGACCGAGCCTTGCCCCAAACGATGACCGATACGAATGGTTGCGGCGACGCCAAGGGACAAGGGAAGAACGAACATCAACGAACTGAAATTGAGTGCAATTTGGTGCCCGGCGACTTCCACCACGCCGAGCGGCAGTACCAATAAGGCGACAATTGCAAACAACGTGACTTCGAACAGCATCGCTAGGGCTATCGGCAACCCCAGATTGAACAATCGTTTGAGTGTTGACCAGTCTGGCCGCCAAGTGGTTTTGCGCTGACGAATATCGCGTTGCCAGTAAGACCGCTGCAGATATCCCGCCAGTAACAGCAGCATGACCCAATAGACCGTGGCGGTCGCCACACCACAACCGATGCCGCCCAGTTCCGGCATACCAAGCTTGCCGTGGATGAAGACGTAGTTGATAGGAATGTTGATCAGCAAGCCGATAAAACCGATCACCATACCCGGCTTGGTTTTGGACAACCCTTCGCACTGGCTGCGTAAGACTTGATAGAACAGGTAGCCTGGCACACCCCACAGCAACGCATGCAGATAGCCAATGGCTTTTTCCGCCAGTTCTGGCGAGCCGTTATTCATTAAATGGATCGCATGTTTCCCTTGAGCCAGCGCAAACATCGTGACCACTGAGATTGCCGCAGCCAGTAGAAACGCTTGCCGGGTTTGATGAGCGATACGATCACGTCGGCCGGAGCCATTGAGATGCGCCACAACGGGCGTCAGCGCCATCAGTAATCCATGGCCGAACAGGATGGCCGGCAACCAGATCGACGTGCCCACCGCGACGGCGGCCATATCAGTGGCGCTGTAGGAGCCTGCCATAATGGTATCGACCACCCCCATGGCGGTTTGGGATACCTGAGCGATGATGACGGGGATCGCCAGTGATAATAACTGACGCGCTTCTGACAAATACTTCTGCACGCGGACACCTTCCTGAAAAGGATGGAGAGATATCTCCTTCAAGAGAAAGACAATCATCCTTATATGTATAAAAAAAGGAATAATATTGTAACGACTTATGGCGCGTAAACCAATGATTATCAGGATTTTTAGACAGCATTGCCGATAAAATTGGGTGAGGCTCTTCCTCGAAAGCGCTTTTTTCGTTCGGGTGACAATCCTGTTTGGTTTTCCCGCCAATATCATGCAAACTGCCTGATAGTTTAGTCATTAACGGCTAAAGAACCTCGTCCATGACCTGTCGCTGCATCGAACCTGAAACCTATTGTGAAATGTCGTGAAAAACGGTTGTCGCGTTTTTTCGAGCCATTTCTATGGTGCGATTTAGTGATGTTGCGCGGGCATCGACGCCTGTTTTTCCTTGATTCAAGAGGCAAGATCCATGTTTACCGGTATTGTGCAGGGCACGGCGACGGTCGTGTCTATTGATGAAAAAGCGAATTTTCGTACCCATGTGGTGGCGCTGCCTGAGGAACTGTTGCCTGGGTTGGTGCCCGGCGCATCTGTGGCCCATAACGGTGTCTGTTTGACCGTCACGGCTATTGATGGTGGGCAGGTGAGTTTCGATCTGATGAAGGAAACGTTGCGGTTGACCAATCTTGGCGACCTGGGTGTAGGCGATAGCGTTAACGTCGAGCGGGCAGCCAAATTCGGTGATGAAGTCGGGGGGCATGTGATGTCCGGCCATATCATATGCACTGCGGAAGTCGTCAAAATCCTGACATCAGAAAACAATCATCAGATATGGTTCCGTCTGTCGGATCCGTCGCTCATGAAGTATGTGTTGCATAAAGGGTTTATCGGTATTGACGGCATTAGCCTGACGATTGGTGAAGTCACCCGCAACCGCTTTTGCGTACATTTGATTCCGGAAACGCTGAATCGCACCACGCTGGGGCGGAAGCGTCTGGGCGATCGCATCAATATTGAAATCGACCCGCAGACGCAAGCGATTGTCGATACGGTTGAGCGGGTGTTGGCCCAGCAGGCACAACACACTTCTGTGACCACAGACGTCGAGGCAGGATCCTGAACGAAAGCCGTGGGCAGAACCGTTTGTCATGCCGCACGGTGAAACCTGTTCCGCATCCTGAATAAAAAATACGGTGCAGCTAGATAGCCGCACCGTATTTTTTATCCGTGCCGGATAGCCAGTCTGTTCTTCCTTTCCTAGCAGCCGTTAACGCGGCACACGTATTCCACCTTCCACGCCAGAGACGCTAAACAGCACTTGCCAGAGCTGAATATTGCGTGCACGAAACGCACCGGCACAGGCATTCAGGTAATAGCTGAACATACGGTGAAAGCGTGCGGGGTAGTGCCCAGACAGTTTTGACCAATGTTGTTGGAAACGTTCATTCCAGGCCATCAGGGTACGATCATAATCAGCGCCGAAGCTGTGCCAGTCTTCCATAATCAGATACGGTTCGCTGGTTTGCGCAATATGGCGCACCGATGGCAGGCAGCCATTGGGAAATATGTATTTGTTAATCCAGGGGTCGACTTTCAGGTCGGTCTGATTGGCGCCGATGGTATGTAACAAAAACAATCCATTAGGCTTGAGATTGCGGCTGACTACGTGGAAGTAGGTGTCGTAATTCTTCGGCCCTACGTGCTCGAACATGCCGACGGAAACGATGCGATCAAACTGGTGATTGAGGTCACGATAATCCAGCAGTTGAATATCGACGTCCAGATCCTGACAGCGTTGCTGCGCCAGTTTTTGTTGCTCGCGGGAGATGGTTACGCCAGTCACGGCAACACCGTAATAGCGTGCGGCGAATTCAGCGAGGCCGCCCCAGCCGCAACCGATATCCAGCAGTGTCATTCCCTGGCGTAGTTGTAGCTTTTCGCAGATCATGCGCAATTTGTCTTGCTGAGCCTGCTCCAGCGTTTCGGCTTGTTTCCAGTAGCCGCAGGAGTATTGCATGTACGGATCTAACATCTGGGTGAACAGATCATTGCCAAGGTCATAATGCTCCTTGCCGACGATCCAGGCGCGACGTCGGGATTGCAGGTTGGTCAGCCGCGCCGTGAGTATCCGGAGAGTATCCCGCCAGCGGACAGGCAGACGGTTCTCCAGCCCCGCCCGCAATACGCGGTGGAAAAACATATCCAGTCGCTCACATTCCCACCAGCCGTCCATGTAACTTTCACCCAATCCCAACGAACCTTCGCGCAGAATGCGCTTGTATAAGTCAGGATTTTTGACCTGAATATCAAACGGGCAAGAGCCGTTGACGGTGATACCGGCAACCGACAGCATTTCGTTGATAATCTGGAACCAGGATGATTCAGGAGTACCCAGTTCCTCCACATAAGATGAACTCATAACTTCTCCCTACCTTGTCAGAATGATGTCGAACAAGGAACAACGTAGACAATTTTACCCGTAACGGTATCGGTGGAAAAAATCCATCGTCTACCTCTGATGTTCTCAGAGGAAAATAAGAGAAAAGCCGGTGCGAAGGGCATCTATCCCTGGTCGTGATGAACAGTGCGACGACCAATAGACAGGATAGAAAAAGAT
Organism: Musicola paradisiaca NCPPB 2511; assembly: GCF_000400505.1. Taxonomy (NCBI): domain Bacteria; kingdom Pseudomonadati; phylum Pseudomonadota; class Gammaproteobacteria; order Enterobacterales; family Pectobacteriaceae; genus Musicola; species Musicola paradisiaca. Next base: position 1,987,491 of record NZ_CM001857.1, read on the forward strand.
CGATCTTTCTTGATTACGAGTGTTGCGAAAGACAATGACAAGTGTATGACTGCTTCGTCCTGTGGACAAGTCCCGCTTGGGGCGAAGCAGTGTTGAAGGTTTAGAAATCGGCGTTGAATAAGAAAGTCATCTGACTAACGGCGGTAATCCCGGAATGGGCCGTCAGAAACTGAGCGCCGCTCGATCAGCGTTGGATGGACTTCGATCATCTGCGATTCTTCTCGTTTGCTGGTGATGCGATCGAGCAGCATCGAGAATGCCGCCTGCCCCAAACGTTGTTTAGGTTGATGGATCGTGGTCAACGCTGGCGTGAAATAGCGGGAGTGCCGGACGTTATCATACCCGATCACCGAAATATCCTGCGGTACGCGCAATCCAATCTCATCGGCGGCGCAGATGGCGCCCATTGCCATGATATCGCCGCCGCAGAAAACGGCGGTCGGGCGTTGTTTCTGCGCCAGAATCTGATGCATAGCCCGGTAGCCGGACTCCGGCTCGAAGTCACCCTGAACTATCCACTCTTCCCGGATGGGAATGTCCGCCTCTTTCAGTGCTTTGAGAAAACCCAGATAACGGCCGCTGCCTGTATTTCGTTCTTGTGGCCCGGGAATGACGCCGATATCGCGATGACCTCGTTCGATCAGATACCGCCCGGCCATATAGCCGCCGGAAAAAGCGTTGTCGATGATGGTATCGGTGAAATCACTGTGTGCTTCACCCCAGTCCATCACTACCATGGGGATATGACGATAATCTGCCAACATCGTCAGTAATGCTGGTGGATATTCCGCACACATGACCAGCAGCCCGTCGACACGTTTTTGCGCCAACATGGAAAGGTACGCGCGTTGTTTATCCAACTCATTGTGGGAGTTGCATAACACCAGCGTATAGCCTTTGGCATAACAGCTGTTTTCCACCGCTTCAATGATCTCGGCGAAGTACGGCGCTTCACTGGAGGTCGCCAACAGCCCGATTGATTTTGTATGGTTGACTTTCAAACTGCGTGCGACGGCGCTGGGGGAATAATGTAGTTCTTTAATGGCCGCACGTACTGCGGCTTTGGTCTCTTCGGCGACGAAACGTGTTTTATTGATCACGTGAGACACGGTTGTGGTCGAAACGCCAGCACGTTTTGCCACATCTTTGATCGTTGCCATGCAGAATGACTCCTGAACCTACTTGTTACAGCAGTAAGTATATTGTTAATCGTTTGCCTGCGTGGATCCTGCTTTTGCCTGGACAAAAGTCGGATTTCAGAAGGAGAGTGCCGAGAGATACCTGAAGGGCAGGGCTGACGCTTCACCAACGCAAACGCAGTGTGTTCGGTAAACTGCGGATTTTGTCTGATCTGGGCGGAAAGTGGAAGAGGTAATTCATATTATCTCTGTGACAGATAAGCAGGTTTTTTCTGTGTAATCCGGTAATAATGCTGCCATCGTGCTATAGAGCGCATGAACTATACTGTTCCCGATGCATGTTCGGTAGCTTAATTATCAAGATGACCCGAAAGTGAATTAAAGGAGAGTGCTATGGATACCAATCTGAAAATGTCGCTATTTACGACGTTCGTCTCACTGACCGTCATCGTTATTATGGGGTTGACTGCGGTTCTTAACTGATACGGTGAAAAGCGTCTGATAAGCGGTATCCGCAGTCAGAGCTTGTGTTTTCTGAGAACCTCTCGCTTTACGGCGGGAGGTTTTTTTGTCTCTCTAAAAAACCTCCCGAGTAAAGGAGCTTATGGTCTTACGGTTGCAGAAGGCGACTTAACGGATGGTTTTTGGGGTCACGACACGGCGAGCGCCAACATAATGCTCTTGCCAGTAATCTTCGCTTAACTTGCTGATTTTAATATCAGCACCGGAGCGAGGCGACTGAATAAAACGGCCATTGCCCAGATAAACCCCTACGTGATCCGCTGCTCCCCGGTTAGTGATACGGAAAAACACCAGGTCGCCGCTTTCCAGTTCGGCCTTCTTGATGGGGGCGGCGTCGCGTAGATGAAACATTTCGTTGGCGGTACGCGGAATCGGGATTTTCACCAGATCTTTGTAGGCGTAATAGACCAACCCGCTGCAATCAAAACCGGCAGACGGCGAAGAACCACCCCATTGGTAATGTTTACCAATCTGGCTCATCAGTTTGCTCATTGCCGCAGTTTTCGCGTGTTGATAGCGCTTTTTATGTACGGCATTTAAGGCCAGCGTTGTTTTATCCTGCTTGCCCTTCGTCGTTTTGCCGTGTACGGCGCTGATGTTTTCACCGTCGCTTTCCGCCAGGCCTTTTTTGTGCTTATTAGCCGCCTGGGCCGCCTCTGGTTTCTTGATGGCAGCGGCATGACGATTTTTCTGGGCGGTTTCATGTATGTTGTTTTTATTCCCGCCATGAGCGACCGGTTCTTGTTTGATGACGGTTTTATTGGCCTGATGTGACTCTTTCGCTGGTGCGTTTCTACTGTTGGCGATGCGGTTTGCCTGAGGCGACATCACTTTCTTTGTCGATGCGCTGTCGGTATGTGTGGTTTTCTTGTTGTGAGAGGGGGCCGCAGTTTGGTCTTTTGTGGTTGTTTTACTGTCGATGTTTTTGGATGCGGATTTACCGTGGCGAGCTACAGCCGGCGTCAGTGTGTTTTTTTTCACATCCTCTTTTTTCTCTGGTGCGGAAGCAACGCCTTTTCTGGCGCTTTTGACCAGCTTATGTTTTTTGGCTGCTTCATCAGCATTGACGTTATCCACGCTGGCTTTGCGCGGTGATGCCGCTGAATGTGTCGCTGCCTGAGCCAAAGAAAAAAGGTTACTGAAAACCAATAAAAAAAGCGTAATAAGTAAACGCATCATTATTCTGACCGAATGTTGTCCTCAATCGTTCAATCCGCAGAGTATTCCTGAAACTGGTTCGATAAAAAAGTCGGATTCGGTGTTTCTTCATTACAAAATAGTGAGAAATCATTAATGGCAGCTTTTTACTGTGCAATTGTTGCCCTGCCCGTCGATAATTCCGCCAGTTCAAGAATGCCCATCGATAACCCTACAAAAGATAGCGTTTTTTTGTCGTTGTCGCTATCGTTAAAATACGGAACGTCAGCGGCGGTGTTGTAATACCCGCCGCTAGTCATATGACCGGACGTCCGGTCATCTCGCGCTTGAGGAAGCAATAAATGACGACAACTCTCGAAAAAATTCAGCGTCAGATCGCTGAAAATCCGATTCTGCTCTACATGAAAGGTTCACCGAAATTGCCGAGCTGTGGTTTTTCCGCACAGGCAGTGCAGGCGTTGTCGGCATGTGGGGAGCGTTTCGCCTACGTTGATATTCTGCAAAACCCGGATATCCGCGCCGAATTGCCCAAATACGCCAACTGGCCGACATTCCCCCAGTTATGGGTCGACGGCGAGTTGATTGGCGGTTGTGATATCGTCGTTGAAATGTATCAGCGCGGCGAATTGCAAAAATTGATCAAGGAAACTGCGGCCAAGCACCAATCCCAACAGGATGATCAATAAGTACCTAGCCAGGCAGCATCAGGCTGCCTGGTTCCTCCACTCACCGTGGATCAGTTCGCATTGACGGCGCTATCGTTGTCGCTGTCTTCAACGGCAAGTGGCCATCCTCCCAATCTTTTCCACCGATTAACCAGTTCGCAAAACAGCTCTGCTGTCCGCTGGGTGTCATAAAGGGCTGAGTGTGCCTGGCTGGAGTCGAATAGAATGTCTGCGGTGATGCAGGCTTTGGCCAACACGGTCTGCCCAAGCACCAGACCACTGAGCGATGTGGTATCAAATGTAACGAAAGGGTGAAAGGGATTACGTTTTAATCCGCAACGCTCCGCCGCTGCCATCAGAAAGCTGTGATCGAACGCCGCATTGTGCGCTACGACGATCCCGCGATTACAGCCCTTATCTTTGATACCTTTACGCACCATTTTGAAAATTTCATGCAGTGCTTCATATTCGCTGACTGCGCCGCGCAAAGGGTTGGTCGGGTCAATACCGTTAAATGCCAATGCATCGGGATTCAGGATGGCGCCTTCAAATGGCTCTATATGAAAATGGAGTGTTTCATCCGGCTGCAACCAACCGTTGTCGTCCATTTTCAGGGTCACGGCGGCAATTTCCAGCAAGGCGTCGGTTTGTGCATTGAATCCGGCGGTTTCCACATCAATGACGACAGGATAGAAACCGCGGAAACGCGCGTTCAACGCATTCGGATTGTTTTTTCTTTTTCAGCCATTTGTCTCTTTCTTTAGAAAATACCGCGTACACAGCGGTGAGTTCAGCAAGGCATGCAATGCAGCAACAAAGAAATATCAGGCATCTGTTTAACGCAGAAACCTGACATTAATAGAGGGATCAGTTGCCCAGACCCTGTCCGGCTTGTGAGCGTTCAATCAGCTCGATCTTGTAACCGTCGGGATCTTCCACGAAGGCGATAATCGTCGTTCCACCTTTAACCGGGCCGGCTTCACGGGTGACTTTTCCGCCAGCCAGCCGAATGGCTTCACATGTCGCGGCGACGTTATCAACGCCCAAAGCAATGTGCCCGAAAGCGGTGCCCAAATCGTAACTGTTTACGCCCCAGTTGTAGGTTAATTCGATAACAGCGCCTTCGCTTTCTTCGGTATAACCGACAAACGCCAGGGAGTATTTGTATTCTGGATTCTCGCTGGTGCGCAGTAGACGCATACCTAATACGTTGGTGTAGAAATCAATAGAACGCGATAAATCGCCGACGCGCAGCATAGTATGAAGTAAACGCATAATGACCCCTATTGTCATCAGTAGGTTAACCGTAAGACGGTTAGCATGTCAGGCCAGCAGTATAACGTCGTTGATGGAGCGAGTTCAAACCGGCGCAGTGCCGAAACGATGGGCGTTAATATTGTCTGTGTGCTGATTTTAGGCGACGGAGGCACACAGCACTTGCCAGTTGTCCGGAACAACGCTTCAATAACAAGGTCAGATGAGGAGGTCCTGTGGCCGAGCAGCTTGAACTTTTCCCTGTGCCTAATCCGTGTCGAGGAATCTGCCAGGCGGATAACCGAGGGTATTGCCGTGGTTGTTTTCGAAGCCGTGAAGAGAGATTTAATTGGGGAAAATTGACTGATCCTGAAAAACAGGATGTGCTGCGTTTATGTCGACAAAGGATGAAACGTGCTCAACGTGGAGAGAAAATTTCAGTATCTTCCGGGGACGATCATCCAACCTTGTTTTAAGATGTATTGTGATATTTAATGATATAAATTAAGTTCAAGATCATTTTTAATTAATTATTATTTGCTAGAATAGTTTCTATAACAATAAGACGCTTTTCTGTCGGTTCATTTTTTTTAAATCAGAATTGATTGCAATCCAGGGATGTAACTTAGCATGCTAATTATAAGGAGAGGTGATGGAATTGCCGTTAGGATCTGATTTAGCCCGGTTGGTTCGTGTATGGCGCGCTTTGATTGACCACCGCTTGAAACCCTTGGAGCTCACGCAAACTCATTGGGTTACTTTGCATAATATACACCAACTGCCCCCGGGGCAGTCCCAAATTCAGTTGGCGAAAGCGATAGGTATTGAACAGCCTTCGCTGGTCAGGACGCTGGATCAACTGGAAGATAAAGGGCTGATTACCCGCCATATTTGCGCGCATGATCGACGTGCCAAACGTATTATGCTGACCGATATGGCTGACCCTATCATACAGGCGGTGAATGATGTTATTGATCAGACTCGCTGCGAAATATTAGATGGCATTACGCCGGAAGAGGTAAATGAATTATCCACTATAATATCCAGACTGGAAAGAAACATATTGGCATTGCACGAGCACCAGGCCTGAATTAATAGAAAGAGTAAATATTCTGGCGAATGAAATTTAAATTCCAGCAACGTTAATGTTAATTAATGGTATTAAAAAATATCTGTTGGCATTTAATCATTCAGTTAATCACCACCCTGTATGGGTGGTGATTAACGATTTGGTATCAACGAGGGGAGACGGTAATTGAGCGTCCGTTACTGGCCATCGCAACGCGCTGACCGACACGGAATTTCGTATCTCCTTGTTTCTGCACAACCATAATGGTTGACCCATCATCTTTGCGGATTTCCAGTTCTACACCCTGAACCCGGTTGACTGCACCTTCAATACTGTTTCCTGCCACGCCGCCGGCAACCGCGCCGGCAGCGGTTGCGAGGGTACGGCCTGTTCCCCGGCCGACGGTATTACCGACCAATCCGCCCAATACCGCCCCACCGAGGGTACCGATCATATTGTTTTCTTCACCTGCCTGAATTTGTACCGGGCGGGTAGAAACGACCGTACCGTAAGTGACGGTCTGAACCTGTTTGGCTTCAGATGCGCTGTAAACGTCTCCTGAAAGGGTGCTGGTATTGGCGCAACCAGCCAGTGTGATACCTGCCAATGTCATCACAAGAAAACGTTTCATCATAGATAAGGACTCCTGTTTTATCGCTGTGTCGGTGCGGCGGCGCCTTGAGCCGACGTATGGTTTACAATCAAATCATGGTGTGGCTAAAAGCCCCATTCCACTGTTTGATGACAGCCAGAATAGATCTGTGCGCCTATATTGATAATAAACGTATTTAAGCGCTGTCTGTGAAGGCGCATTTTTCTGAAAAATTGTGTCAAATGGTGACTTTTTGACTAATTTGTCATTAGCATAACAGAAAATGCAAAAAAGCACTAAAAATGAAGATAACGTGCTATTTTTATTACTCTTAATCAACTACGAACTCTCGTTTTCACGTGATCCCCACATACCGGGTGAATCCCATGCGTGCAGGTAAATATATAGGCATTATGTCTGGCACCAGTCTGGACGGCGTTGATGTTGTATTGGCAGACATCAATGCACGCTCAATAACGCAACTGGCCAGCTATTTTCATCCTATGCCGGAGTCGATTCGGCAGGCGATCTTATCAATGAATCAGGGGCAGGCGGTGACGCTTTCTGCGCTCGGTCATCTTGATACCCGGCTTGGCGTGCTGTTTGGCGATGCGGTACTGCAATTGTTGGCGCATAACCGTCTTGGCGCTGGAGATATCGTTGCAATCGGTTGTCACGGGCAGACTATGTGGCATGAACCCTACGGTGATGCGCCCTGTACGCTGCAAATTGGGGATAATAATCATATTGCCGCTATGACCGGTATTACCACGGTCGGCGACTTTCGCCGCCGGGATGTCGCTCTGGGCGGTCAGGGCGCGCCCCTGGTTCCTGCGTTTCACCACGCATTGCTGCAACATCCGACGGAGAGGCGGGTCGTGGTAAATATCGGTGGTATCGCCAACCTGTCCCTGCTATTTCCCGGAGAGCCTATTTTGGGGTACGACACGGGGCCGGGAAATATGCTAATGGATGCGTGGGTCGCTCAACATCGTGCTCTGCCTTTTGATAAAGATGCCGTCTGGGCGATGACGGGGCGTATCTGCCCGGAGCTCCTGGCGCATTTCCTGGGTGATTCGTATTTTTCCTTGTCGGCGCCGAAGAGTACCGGGCGCGAATACTTCAACCTGGCCTGGCTGGAGAAACAGCTGGCGGCATTCTCGCCTCTGGCTGTTGAAGATGTTCAGGCGACGCTGGCGGCGTTGACCGCCAACAGCATTGCCGAACAGATTAGGCTGCACGGCCGATGCGATCGGGTTCTGGTGTGTGGCGGCGGCGCGCGCAACCCGTTGCTGATGCAGCAACTTGCCGGACAGTTGCCGATGTCGCATGTCAGTGCTACAGACGAATACGGTATTCGTGGCGATGATATGGAGGCGCTGGCTTTCGCCTGGCTGGCATTCCGAACGATGTCGGGGCTTGCCGGCAATTTGCCGTCCGTCACCGGGGCGAGGAACGCAACCGTTCTGGGCGCCATCTTTCCGGCGAACCGGTCGGCCTAATCGGATTTCGCCGAGCCCGAGGGAGTATCGCTATTGCTAGACTGTGAGTGTTGCCTGCAACCCGAGACCATTCCGGTTGCGGGCGTCTGGATAGCAATATGACAGGAGAACGCCCGAATGAAACCATGGCTGGCAGTATGCGGAATTGCGCTGTTGAGCGGGTGTGCGCTGATAGCGCCCAAACCGCAATCCCGGATCCTGTACTATCAATGCGGCACGATGCCCCTTACCGTGACGCAGTCGGCAAAACAGGTTGTCTTTCTACTGGACGGCGAAAGCCATACGCTGCCTGAAGTGCCTGCCGCATCCGGCACACGCTATAGCGATAATCGATACACGTTCTGGAGCAAAGGGCGCCAGGCCTTCATCATGCGTGGCGAAAGGATCATCGTCAGCGATTGTACGCTCCGGTAGAGGATGGGGGGCTGCATTGAGATTTTGACGGTTGCGGCGCAGAATGTGGGCACATTTTTCGCCCGCGCAGGCAATGGCAGGATTCAAATGACAGCAGAACACGACAATTCACGTAATCAGGTACTCACCGCGCCGGGAGATAAGGCGCATCAGATCGATATCGCTGATTTACGACGCGAATATACCCGTGGCGGGTTGCGCCGCCGCGATCTCACCGATAACCCGTTGGATCTGTTTGAGCGTTGGTTGAAACAGGCCTGCGAAGCGCAGCTTGCTGATCCGACCGCCATGTGCGTCGCCACGGTGGACGAACAGGGCCAACCTTACCAACGTATCGTCTTGCTGAAGCACTATGATGAAAAAGGGATGGTGTTCTACACCAATCTCGGCAGCCGTAAGGCGCAGCAACTGGCGAACAACCCCCGCATCAGTCTGTTGTTTCCCTGGCATATGCTGGAGCGGCAGGTCATCGTTTTGGGTCGTGTGGAAAAGTTGCCCCCGCTGGAGGTGCTGAAATACTTCCACAGTCGTCCCAAGGACAGCCAGATCGGCGCCTGGGTCTCCCGACAGTCCAGCCGAATTTCTACGCGCGGTATTCTGGAAAGCAAATTCCTTGAAATAAAACAGAAATTTCAGAATGGCGAAGTCCCGTTGCCCAGTTTCTGGGGCGGTTATCGGGTACACATCGATTCCGTAGAATTCTGGCAAGGGGGCGAGCACCGGTTGCATGACCGTTTCCTTTACCAGCGCCAGGAAAGTGGCTGGGTGATTGACCGCCTGGCACCGTAAAACCCGGCAATTTGTTGTGCTAAGCGCTGGCACTCACGGTGTCGGCGCTTTATTCTATGTCACGCTAAATTTTTCTTTCGCCGTTAGAGGCGAAAAGCCGTGTACCGGCAAAGGTGCAGTCGTTTATACATGGAGACATTGATGGCAAGCAATCTGATTCAACAATTGCAAGAGCGGGGCCTGGTGGCCCAGGTCACTGACGAGGCTGCGTTGGCAGAGCGACTGGCGCAAGGGCCAATTGCACTGTATTGCGGCTTTGATCCGACCGCCGACAGCTTGCATTTGGGACATCTGGTGCCGCTGCTGTGCCTGAAACGCTTTCAAATGGCCGGTCACAAACCGGTGGCGCTGGTCGGCGGAGCAACCGGCCTGATCGGCGATCCGAGCTTCAAAGCGGCGGAGCGCAAACTGAATACCGAAGAAACTGTCAGCGAGTGGGTGGATAAAATTCGCCGCCAGGCCGCTCCGTTTCTGGATTTTGATTGTGGTGAAAACAGCGCAGTCGCCGCCAACAACTATGACTGGTTCGGTTCGATGAACGTGCTGACGTTCCTGCGTGATATCGGCAAGCACTTCTCCGTCAATCAGATGATCAATAAAGAAGCGGTCAAACAACGCCTGAATCGCGATGATGTGGGTATCTCGTTCACCGAGTTTTCCTATAACCTGCTGCAAGGTTATGACTTTGCTTCGCTGAATGCGCTGCACGGCGTGGAGTTGCAGATCGGCGGTTCCGACCAGTGGGGCAACATTACATCGGGCATCGATTTGACCCGTCGTCTGCATCAGAAACAGGTATTCGGCCTGACCGTACCGTTGATCACCAAATCCGACGGCACCAAGTTCGGTAAAACTGAAAGCGGCGCGGTATGGTTGGATCCGAAGAAAACCAGCCCGTACAAGTTTTACCAGTTCTGGATTAACACTGCCGACGCCGATGTATATCGGTTCCTGAAATTCTTCACTTTCCTCGATATTGACGCGATCAATGCGCTGGAAGAGGAAGACAAGAACAGCGGCACCGCGCCGCGCGCCCAGTCTGTTTTGGCGGAAGAGGTTACGCGGCTGGTGCATGGCGAAGAAGGATTGGTTGCGGCCAGACGTATCACGCAGAGTCTGTTCAATGGCCATCTGGGTGAGCTGACCGAAGCTGATTTTGCGCAACTGGCGCAAGACGGGGTGCCGATGGTGGAGCTGGAGAAAGGCGCCGACTTGCAACAGGCGCTGGTGGATTCCGAATTGCAGCCTTCCCGCGGACAGGCGCGCAAGACCATTGCGTCCAACGCCATTACCATCAACGGCGAGAAGCAATCTGATCCGGAGTACGTCTTGGCAGATAGCGATCGTCTGTTTGGCCGCTATACGTTGTTGCGCCGCGGCAAGAAAAATTACTGTCTGGTTTGCTGGAAAGCCTGATTCTTCATCGCAAGGGAGCCGAGCGCTCCCTTTTGTTTTTGCGGTGCATGTCAGATCCGTCTCGTCATTATTCCGTTGCCGTTTCATCGGGTTGGTGAAGTAAGGGTTCGTGTGTCATGACGAGACCAATCTGATAACAACACATCGCATCATGCAGGCAGGGGCAGTGAGTCTAATGAAAAATATATTGTCGATTCAGTCACATGTGGTATTTGGTCACGCAGGGAATAGTGCGGCGGAGTTTCCGATGCGCCGTATGGGGGTTAACGTCTGGCCACTGAATACCGTCCAGTTTTCCAACCATACGCAGTATGGTCAGTGGACCGGGTGCGTCATGCCGGCATCGCATTTAACGGAAATCGCCCAGGGGATCGACAACATTGGTCATCTGAAAGATTGTGACGCCGTATTGAGTGGTTACATTGGTTCGCCGGAGCAGGGCGGTCATATCCTCGATATTGTCCGGCGGGTGAAGGCCGCCAATCCGCAGGCGATGTATTTTTGCGATCCGGTGATGGGCACACCAGAGAAAGGGTGCATCGTACCGCCCGGCGTGACGGATTTTCATTGTCATCAGTCATTGCTGGTGAGCGATGCGATCGCGCCGAATCTGCCGGAGCTGGAATTACTGAGCGGTCAGACTATCCATACCGTGGATGAGGCGGTAGCCGCCAGCCGCTTATTGTGTCAGCGTGGTCCGAGAGTGGTGTTGGTGAAACATCTCAGCCGCGCCGCCTATCGTCACGATCGGTTTGAAATGCTGTTGGTGACGCCGGAAGAGGCTTGGCATATCAGCCGTCCGCTGGTGGATTTCGGCGAACGTCAGCCTGTCGGCGTGGGCGATTTGACCAGCGGACTGTTGTTGGTCAATCTGCTGAAGGGCGCGACGCTGGAGAGTGCGCTGGAACACACGACGGCCGCCGTTTATGAGGTCATGCTGACGACCAGCGAAATGCAGCAGTATGAACTGCAACTGGTTGCGGCGCAGGAGAATATGGTCAGGCCGCGTTTCCATTTCGAGGCCGTGCGCCTCTGAGGCCACCGTTCGGTTGGCGCAGGCGGCGGAAGGGAAGGATCTCCCGCCGCATGTCTGCTACCACAGCGTGCGTTGCAGGTCGGAGGCTGGCGGGCTGTAGCATAGTCGTCAGCCTCGCTCCCGTTCAACGGCGGCGCTCGTTTAGTATTTGACCTCGAGCCCTTCAGCCGTTAACGCTTTTTCAACCGACGGCCGACCCGATACCCGTTCCAGAAATGCCAGCAACGCCGGGAACTGTATCAGATCCAGTTTAAATTCAGGCGCCCAACGGCATACCGTAAACAAGTATGCATCCGCCACGCCGAAACGGTTTCCCACCAGATAGTCGTGCTCTCCCAATACTTCATTCAGATAGCGGAATCGCTGTGTGAGATAGCTGCGCAGCAGGTCTTTGTACAATTCCGGCGTGCCAGGGCGAAACAGCGGGGTAAAGGATTTGTGAAGTTCAGTGGCGATGTAGCTCAGCCATTCGATGGCATGATAATGGTGGATAGTCGCCGGCGGCGCGATCAGGTTATATTGCGGCGCTTTATCCGCCAGATAGAGCGAAATTGCAATGCACTCCGTCAGAATAGACCCATCGTCAAGAACCAGCGCCGGAACCAGCCCTTTCGGGTTGATCAGCAAATAGTCCTGACCTTGTTCAGTCTTTTTGGTGCGCGTATCAACGTTGTCCAGAGAAAAACGAGCACGTGTCTCACATAGAATGATATGTGGAAATAACGCGCTGCTTCCTGGCCGGTAATAAAATTTCATATACCATTCCTTCCATCGCGAGCATTGAGAATCTTTACTGTGTGTAGTGATTAATTATCGATAAATTCTTAATAAGAAGATGTAAAGCAATATTGCAATAAATAACCATGGCCGGATGTGCGATACATCGCAAGTGCCGTTACTGAAATCGTAGTCGTGGATGCATTATTTTCTCTCCCAATTTTCCCTATGTGCTTTTTTTTATTAAAAAATCCGGTGGTTATAATTAAAAAAACAGTATTTCAGTTATTTTCGGATACCCTATTTTTTGTTAAAAATATGTTAATCATAATTTGTGTTATCTTTAATAATGAGTCTCGATAATGATGATTAACGGGGCGCCGGATGGCGACCCTGAACAGCATGCAGCGATGTCTGCAGGATGCAATACCAGCGGAAGGTCGGTTTGAGACAACGCTGTTCATCCGGGAGAATGCATCATGCCATCACAACGCCGCGATGCCTGTATTAATACCCTCGCTATCCGTCAAAATACCTACGCCTATTTTAGTTTGTCGTTGGCCGCCAAATGGTTGGGCAACGTTGATAAGCTTCCAAAATCGTTGAAAATTCTGTTTGAAAACCTGTTACGCCACTATGGTGGCGAATTCGTCCAGGAGGCGGATTTGCAAGCCTTGGTGGCGTGGCAGGAGCACGGCCATGTCGATCGAGAAATTGCATTTCAACCTACACGAGTGTTGATGCAGGATTTCACCGGCGTCCCGGCGGTGGTCGATCTTGCAGCAATGCGTGATAGCGTAAAACGGCTGGGGGGCAATGTCAGTCGGGTCAATCCGATGACGCCGGTCGATCTGGTTATCGACCATTCCGTGACCGTCGATCATTTCGGTGACGCTCAGTCACTGGCGGACAATACCCGGCTGGAGATGGCGCGAAATCATGAACGTTATGCGTTTTTACGCTGGGGCCAACGGGCGTTTCAGCATTTTCGCGTTGTCCCGCCCGGTACGGGCATCTGCCATCAGGTGAATCTCGAATATCTGGCGAAAGTGGTGTGGTCGCAGCGACGGGGCACGTCATTGCTGGTTTTCCCGGACTCGCTGGTGGGCACGGATTCGCATACGACCATGATTAACGGGCTGGGGGTACTGGGGTGGGGCGTCGGGGGGATCGAAGCGGAAGCCGCGATGCTGGGGCAGCCGGTGTCCATGCTGATCCCGGATGTGGTGGGATTTCGACTAACGGGAAAGCTTGCGCCGGGTATCACGGCGACGGATTTGGTACTGACCGTCACGCAGATGTTGCGTCGGCATGGCGTGGTCGGCAAGTTCGTCGAATTCTTCGGTGATGGGTTCGGACACCCTGCCGCTGGCCGATCGCGCCACGCTGGCCAATATGGCGCCGGAGTATGGCGCAACCTGTGGTTTCTTCCCGGTTGATGCCGTGACGCTCGATTATCTGAGGCTCACTAACCGCAGTGAAGAACAAATAGCACTGGTCGAGGCGTACAGCAAGCGACAGGGGCTGTGGCGTCAGCCGGGGGATGAGCCTTGTTTCAGTAGCCGGCTGGAATTGGATATGTCAACCGTGGAAGCCAGCCTGGCGGGGCCGCGCCGCCCGCAGGATCGCGTCGCGTTGGCCGATGTGCCGGAGGCATTTCGCGCTAGCCAGGCGTTGTCTACGACTACTGCGGAAACGCGCCGTAGGGAGAAACCGATCGCTGGCGGTGAGCCTGCGCCGCTTGATGCGGGTGCGGTGGTGATTGCCGCCATTACATCCTGCACCAATACTTCCAATCCGCGCGTACTCATGACGGCCGGGTTGTTGGCACGTAACGCCGTCAGCCGCGGATTGCGCAGCAAAACCTGGGTGAAAACGTCGCTGGCGCCGGGGTCGCGTGTCGTCACCGATTATCTGGCGCGTAGCGGTCTGCTGGCGCCGCTGACGACGCTGGGGTTTCATCTGGTCGGCTACGGTTGTACCACATGTATCGGCAATGCGGGCCCGTTGTCCGACGCGATTGAAGCGGCTATCCGACAGAATGATCTGTCCGTCGCCGCGGTACTGTCCGGGAACCGCAATTTTGAAGGCCGCATCCACCCGTTGGTAAAAACCAACTGGCTGGCCTCGCCGCCGCTGGTGGTGGCCTATGCACTGGCGGGCAATATCCGCGTTGACCTGACTCGGGACGCGCTGGGCAACGACGCGCAGGGCCATCCGGTGTATCTGCGCGATATCTGGCCTGACGAGGCGGAAGTGGCCGCGACGTTACAGTGCGTTAGTGCTGAGCAATTTCGCCATGAGTACGCTGCGGTGTTTGAGGGGAGCGAGGAATGGCGGGCGATCGCGGTCGGCGAGGAACCGACCTATCGCTGGCCGGCGGATTCCACGTATATCCGCCGACCCCCATTTTTTGACGAGATGACGCATCAGCCGCCCCCGGTCAACGACATCAGCGAAGCGCGTATTCTGGCGCTATTGGGGGATTCTGTTACCACCGACCATATCTCGCCGGCGGGCAGCATCCGTAGCGAGAGCCCGGCGGGGCGCTACCTGCTGCAATCCGGCGTCGCCGAGCCTGACTTCAACGCCTATGGCGCGCGGCGCGGCAATCATGAGGTCATGATGCGGGGGACTTTCGCCAATGTTCGTATCCGCAATGAAATGGTGCCCGGACGGGAAGGCGGCTTCACCCGACATATTCCATCGCAGCAGGAGATGACCATTTACGATGCCGCGGTACGCTATCGCGATGCAGGTATCCCGCTGGTGGTGATCGCCGGCAAAGAGTATGGCTCCGGCTCCAGCCGCGACTGGGCCGCCAAAGGGCCGCGTTTGTTAGGGGTTAGGGCGGTGATGGCCGAGTCGTTTGAGCGTATCCACCGATCTAACCTGATCGGCATGGGGGTTTTACCGCTGGAGTTTCCTGCGGGCACAAGCCGCCACACCTTGCGTCTGACCGGCGACGAGCGCGTGTTTGTCGCCGGGTTGGATGCCTTGCAACCGGGAGCACCGGTCACAGTGATCTTCAGGCGTGACGATGGTGAAACGCAACACGTCGATATGCGGTGTCGCATCGATACCGCGAATGAACTGGCCTACTACCAGCATGGCGGCATTTTGCAGTATGTGATCCGCAAAATGGTAGGGCAGCAGACGCCGGGCGGCAAAAGGCCGCGATAACCACAAAAGGAGCCAGGTCGCGTGAGGTTGACGTCGTTTCCGGCCGATCCCCTGGTTTAACATGTGTGGCGGACGACACCGATAAACGGCGGTGTCCGCTTGAGCTTGTTGATGGGATGAGGTATGAGTATTCATGGGTAACGTCATGATTCATAATAAAAAATTATATGGAGGATAAATGAGAAATCAGAAAGCATGGTGGCTGGTTTTATTCGGTGCGCTCAGTGCGGGCGCTGCATCGGCCGCCGTGGTGCCGGCCGGGACGCAACTGGCGGATAAACAGGCGTTGGTTCGCGCCAACGGTTCCGACCCCGCTTCGCTGGATCCGCAGCGTGCAGAAAGCGATGTGGAAGGCAATCTGGTTCACGATTTTTTTGAAAAATTGGTGCAGGTCAACGACGATGGTTCGGTCTCGCCGGGCTTGGCTGAACGCTGGGAGAATCAGGATAACCGCGTGTGGACTTTCCATCTTCGCCCCGGAATGACGTGGTCGGATGGTAGCCCGATGAGTGCCGATGATGTTGTATTCAGCTGGCGGCGTTTGGCGGATCCGAAAACGTTGTCTCCTTATCAATCTTTTGTCGCCAGTATGCATGTACTGAATGCGGCGGATGTCATCGCGGGCAAAAAATCGCCGTCGGAACTGGGCGTCAAAGCGCTGGACGCGCTAACGGTACAGATCACTCTTGATCAGCCGCTCTCGTATTTTCTGCCGATGGTCGATCACTACGTGACCAGTACGATACCGAAAGCCGTGGTGGAAAAATACGGCGATAAATGGACGCAGATGGGCAATTTTGTCGGCAGCGGTCCGTTTACGCCGGTGGAGTGGGTGGTGAATGAACGCATTGTCGCCAAGCGTAATCCCCACTACTGGGACAACGCGCATACCGTGTTGAACCAGGTCACTTATCTGGCGATCGTCGCCAACACGGCAGAAGTGAACCGCTACAAGGCAGGAGAGGTGGATGTGACGTTCACCATGCCGCCGCAGCTGTTCAAAGCGCTGCAAAGCGAGCTGCCGAACGAAGTGCGGGTATCACCGCAATTGTCGACCTACATTTATAAAATCAACACCACTAAAGCGCCGTTTAACGATCCGCGTGTCAGGCAGGCGCTCGATTTGGCGCTGGATAAAGCGATCATTGCGGAAAAAGTATTGGGTCAGGGGCAACTGCCTGCCTACAACTACGTGCCGCGGGGGATGGCCGGGTACACGAGTCAGCAGCCGGTATGGGCGGACTGGACGCAGCAGCAGCGCAATGCACAGGCGAAAAAACTGTTGGCCGAAGCCGGGTATGACGCCGCGCATCCGCTGAAATTCCAGTTGTTGTATAACACGTCCGAAGCGCATCAGAAGATAGCGATCGCCGCCAGTTCGATGTGGAAGCAGAATCTGGGGGCAGAGGTGACGCTGCTTAATCAGGAATGGAAAACCATGCTGGATACCATGCGTAACGGGGATTTCGATCTGGTGAGAAGTTCCTGGGGGGCGGATTACAATGAACCGACGACCTATTTCTATACGTTACGTACCGGCGATAGCAACAATTCCACCCGATTCAGCAACAAAGAGTATGACGGCCTGCTGGAAAAGGCCGCGCTGGCCGGTACGCTGGATGAACGTAATCGCTACTACCATCAGGCGGAAACCATACTGCAACAGCAAATGCCGCTGATTCCAATCTATTACTATGTGCGTAGCCAGATGGTGAAACCTTATGTCGGCGGGTTTCGATCTGATTTGAAAGGGGATTTTTACAGCAAGGATATTTACATTATCAAACACTGAGGCAAAAACGCCTGGCGGAGTCAGGCCAGGCGTTGCGCGTATTACTTGATATCCAGCAGGTGGCCCATTTTGGCCGCCTTGGTCTTCAGATATTTTTCGTTCTTCGGATTGCGGCCGACAATAAGCGGCACTCTCTCGGTGATATTGATGCCGGCTTCCGCCAATATCTCAACTTTTTTAGGGTTGTTGGTCAGCAGTCGTATGGCATCGACATTCAATAATTTGAACATGTCTGCACACAGTGTGAAGTCCCGCTCGTCGGCGGCGAATCCCAACTGATGGTTGGCTTCCACGGTATCTGCGCCCTGATCCTGCAGCGCATAGGCGCGAATCTTGTTCAACAGGCCGATATTACGGCCTTCCTGACGGTGGTAAAGCAACACGCCGCGCCCTGCTTCAGCGATATGGCTCAGCGCAGCTTCCAACTGAAAGCCGCAGTCACAGCGCAGACTAAACAGCGCATCTCCCGTCAGGCATTCTGAATGTACCCGGGCCAGTACCGGCTCTGCGCCGGAAATATCGCCATAGACCAGCGCCAGGTGATCGCGACCGGTCGCCGTTTCCTCAAAGCCTACCATCAGGAAGTCGCCCCACGGGGTGGGTAGTTTGGCTTCCGCCACCCGTTTTAGCTGCATGTTTATCTCCAAAGCAATGATGATTGATCCCTCCGCTGTGCGACGAGGAAGAATCGTTGATCAGATACTACCGGAATCCTTGAAAGCACCCTGAGCCTACAGTGCTCGGTCAGCATTGACCTGATATGAGAGTAGCTAACCCTGTTCGCGGTGTTGTTGACGGTTCTGTGGGCTAGTTTACGTCATACTGACAAAGTATGTCCCCCTTTTTGATAACATTGTGAAAAATTTGTTTTTAAATATCCTTCTGAATTATAGGGAGAAAAAATGTCGTATTTTGCCCGTCGCATCGTAGCCGGCGCCTTGTTGCTATTGGTGATTCCCCTGTTGGTATGGGCAAGTGGTTGGCAATGGAGACCAGAATTATCGGGGTGGTGGCTGCGTCCGTTATTCTGGATCACGGAAACGGTCAGCGCGCCGTGGGGATTTCTCACCACGCTGGTTCTTTCGGCCTGGTTTCTTTGGCGCGCCGGACTTGGGCGACGGCAGGCGGTAACGCTGTGGTGCGTATTGATAGGCACCATCGTGCTGGGGCAGGTTGTGGTGGAGTGCGCCAAAGTGTGGGTGCAGGAGCCCCGGCCCTTCGTGGTCTGGCTGGAACAGGCCCAGCAGATCGCCGTACAGGATTTTTATACGCTGCCCGGTTCAGCGCGTGGCGAGCTGGTGGCGGCCCAATTGCAGCACGCTACATCGCTGCCGGATTGGTTAAAACTGCACTGGCAGAAGGGCAACGGTTATGCGTTTCCCTCGGGGCACGCCATGTTTGCCGCGTCTTGGGCCTTGTTGGCGGCCGGCGTGCTCGGGGGGCGGCGTCGTTACGGCACCGTGGCGTTGCTGATGCTCTGGGCGGTGGCCGTCATGATTAGCCGTCTGGTGCTGGGGATGCATTGGCCAAGGGATCTGGTGGCGTCGACGATCATCAGCGCGCTGTTATCCATGCTGGCAGGCTGGTGGCTGTTGCGTCGGGGCGATGTTGCAACGACAGGCGAGCCATTGCGGCGTAACAGAACGGGGCGCGGCGCCATGTCCACACGCGCCAGGCGTTAAGCCCCGCCGCCCGCCGGATGTTCCTGGCGGGCGAGTTCGACGCCACGTCAACCCAGCCATCCTTATCAAATACACTGACCATCCCTGATGGCGTTTCCTTCCCGGCGGCGGAGATGCTAATTTTGTGGGGGCTACAGCCAAAATCTGGCATAATTCATCCGTTTAAGGCGATATCACAGGGCTTGAATGTGAAATACATACTGATTTTTCTCCTGTTGCTGGCGATCTTCATCATCTCTGTCACGCTGGGCGCGCATAATGATCAGGCCATTACCTTCAATTTTCTGCTGGCCAAAGGGGAATACCGGCTATCGACGTTGCTGGCGACATTGTTTGCCGCCGGGTTCGTTCTGGGGTGGGGCATTTGCGGCCTGTTTTATCTACGCCTGCGCATTGCGCTGGCACGCGAACAACGTAAAATCAAACGACTTGAACAGCAACTGACTGTTCCGGGAGAGGCTGGCGCCAGCTCTGCCGAGTCGGCTACCCACTAAGGAATCACTCTGTATGTTAGAACTGCTGTTTCTGTTGCTGCCGGTTGCCGCCGCCTATGGCTGGTATATGGGGCGCAGGAGCGCACAGCAGGACAAACAGGATGAGGCCAACCGCCTGTCGCGAGAGTATGTGACAGGTGTCAACTTCCTGCTTTCCAATCAACAAGATAAAGCCGTTGAGCTGTTTCTCGATATGCTCAAGGACGACAGCAATACCTTCGAAGCCCATCTAACGCTCGGCAATCTGTTTCGCTCTCGCGGCGAAGTGGATCGCGCCATCCGTATTCATCAGGCGCTGACGGAAAGCGCGTCTCTCAGTTTTGAGCAGCGGCTGCTGGCCGTACAGCAACTGGGGCGCGATTATATGACCGCCGGGCTGTATGACCGCGCGGAAGGGATCTTCAAACAACTGGTTGATGAAGACGAGTTTCGCGTTGGTGCTCTGCAACAGTTATTGCAGATACATCAATCTACCAGTGACTGGCCGAATGCTATTGATACGGCGGAGAAGCTGGTCAAACTGGGTAAAGACCAGTTGCGCGCAGAGATCGCTCATTTTTATTGCGAGCAGGCACTGCAGGCGATGGGCAGCGATGATATGGATAAAGCGATGGGGTTGTTGAAAAAAGCCGCTGCGGCCGATGAACAATGCGCCAGGGTTTCTATCATGGTGGGGCGCATCCTGATGGCGCAACAGCAGTACGAGCGCGCAGTGGGCGTGTTGGAGCAAGTGCTGGAGCAAGACAAAGAGTTTGTCAGTGAAACGCTACCGATGCTGCGCGAATGTTATCAGTATCTGCAACAGCCAGAGGGGTGGATCGCTTTTTTACGCCGTTGCGTGGAAGAGAAGAGCGGTTCTACGGCGGATCTGATGATGGCGGATACTCTGGAGCAACTGGACAGCGCCGAAGCCGCACAAATGTACGTAACCCGTCAATTGCAACGCCATCCGACCATGCGGGTATTTCATCGGCTGATCGATTACCACTTGCGTGATGCGGAGGATGGGCGCGCCAAAGAGAGCCTGGCAGTGCTACGCAACATGGTGGGCGAACAGATTCAGACCAAGCCGCGTTATAGCTGTCGCAAATGCGGTTTCACCTCACAGTCGCTGTACTGGCACTGTCCTTCCTGCCGCTCGTGGGCGACAGTCAAACCTATTCATGGATTGGATGGCGAATAAACCCCAGCGTTTTCTGTATCTACGGTGTTTTCTGTTTCACGCCTAAATAGTTACAACATACTTTTATGAACAGCGCCAACACGGCGGCGTGAGTGCCACCTATGGCGATCTGGGCCTGGCAGACGGTATATTTTAGCCGGTGGGATGTTCCGCGCGTCGCTGGGATTTAGCCCTTTGTACAGGTAGAATGCGCGGCGGAATTGATTCAACACACTCATGACATTGCGGGGGCACCTCAGTGAACGGCGAACAAGCAGCTCTGAATACCATCACGTCTTCTCCGATTATCGTAGCGCTGGATTATGCGGATAAAAATGCCGCTTATGCGTTCGTTGATCGTATTGATCCCCGGGATTGCCGGTTAAAAGTCGGAAAAGAAATGTTCACGCTGTTCGGGCCGCAACTGGTCAGGGAACTGCAGCAGCGCGGTTTTGAGGTGTTTCTGGATCTGAAATTCCACGATATTCCCAATACGACGGCGCATGCGGTCGCGGCGGCGGCGGATCTGGGGGTATGGATGGTCAATGTGCATGCCAGCGGCGGAGTACGCATGATGACGGCGGCGCGCGAAGCGTTGCAGCCGTTTGGCAGCGACGCGCCGTTGTTGATTGCGGTCACGGTGCTGACCAGCATGGATGAAGAGGATCTGCGTGGTCTGGGGATTGATCTTTCTCCGGCGGATCAGGCGGAACGGTTGGCGTTGCTGACCCGACAGTGCGGGCTGGACGGCGTGGTTTGCTCGGCGCACGAGGCCAGGCGTTTGAAGCAAGTGTGCGGTGGTGAGTTCACATTGGTGACGCCGGGCATTCGACCGGCAGGCAGCGAGGCCGGTGATCAGCGTCGGATTATGACGCCGGAGCAGGCGCGGCAGGCTGGGGTAGATTATATGGTGATTGGTCGCCCGATTACCCAGGCGGTCGATCCGGCCGCAACCTTGAAAGCCATTCTGGCCTCCCTGGGGAACGCATGATGAACGACGATAACAGCCGGTTGGTCTATTCGACGGAAAGCGGCCGTATCCGTGAAGAAGCGCCGAAAAATGTACGCCCGAAAGGGGATGGAACGGTGCGTATTCAGCGCCAAACCAGTGGGCGTAAAGGCAAAGGCGTTTGCCTGATTACCGGTCTGGATCTGGATGACGGTGCGCTGGACACGCTGGCGGCCGAGTTGAAGAAGAAATGCGGCTGCGGCGGCGCGGTGAAAGATGGCGTTATCGAAATCCAGGGCGATAAACGCGATCAATTGAAACAGCTGTTGGAAGCGAAAGGGATGAAAGTCAAGCTGGCGGGCGGTTAATCCGGCACAGCTGATAAAAACAGGTACGTGCGCAGTGGGTGGGTTGGAACCCGGTGATTCGGGCGACGGCGGGGGTCTCTCCCATGATTATCCCCAGCGTCGCCCATTTTTACAGGTTTAGCTTTACAGGTTCAGCGTGGCAGACATGATATGCCCGCCCGCATGTTACCGGCTGGTCTCATGTCCGATCACGCCCCCTACCGCTGCGCCGCCGAGGGTTCCCAGCGCGCTGCCGTGAGTCAGTACCGAGCCGCCGACGGCGCCAATACCCGCGCCGATCGCCGTATTACGCTGGCGTTTAGACATATTAGAACAACCGCTTAGGCTGGTTGCCACCACCACAGCCAGCAATGCCACTGCCATTTTCTTATTTATCCGCATTGTTTATTTCTCCTGTTACTCCAGTCCTTGCACATCTCGGGCGATATTGCCGACGGACATGGATAAAATCTTGTCATGCTGTGTATTTTTACGGGGTAATACGCATCACGCACTGTGTATTGTCTGCTGACCAGTATAATCGGCGGTCAATCTCATAACAGGTAAAAACTCTTAATCCAGCGCGCCCATTGCATCAACTGGCCGGATTTTCGTCACGAGGGTGTTGCCCAGCAGTCACCGCGCGGATAGCAGAAGCGATCCTATTTTTCAGCCATTCCTCCCATACCTGAATCACGTTCTCACGGTGAGAATAAGAAAAGAGTCTGATGGGAGGTGATTATGTTAGAAGAGATTAAAAATCAAGTGCTTGAAGCCAATCTGGCTTTGCCTGAATATCATCTCGTCACGTTCACCTGGGGCAATGTCAGCGCGGTGGATCGTCAGCAAGGGGTGATGGTGATCAAACCTTCCGGAGTGGAATACCGCGAAATGACGGCCAGCGATATGGTGGTGGTGGATCTGGAAAGCGGTAACGTTGTGGAAGGGCATCGCAAACCTTCGTCGGACACCGAAACACACCGTGTGTTGTACCTGGCGTTTGAAGAACTGGGCGGTATCGTCCATACCCATTCACGCCACGCCACCATCTGGGCGCAGGCCGGGCGGGATTTGCCGGCCTGGGGGACGACGCATGCCGATTATTTTTACGGCCCGGTTCCCTGCACCCGGCTGATGACCGACGAGGAGATCAACGGTCGCTATGAATGGGAAACCGGGCGGGTGATTGTTGAAACTTTCCAGCAACGCCAGCTATCGCCGAGCGACATTCCCGCGGTATTGGTCAACGCGCACGGCCCGTTCGCTTGGGGACGTGATGCGCACAATGCCGTGCATAACGCGGTCGTGCTTGAAGAGATCGCGTATATGGGGATCTTTTCGCAGCAATTGCGGCCGTCGTTACCACCGATGCAAACATCGCTGCTGGATAAACATTACCTGCGTAAGCACGGCAAACAGGCCTATTACGGCCAATAACGGCAGGTGAATAACGCGACGCCGCCTCCCGGTCGGCGTCGTTTGGCGTTTCCCGAGGACGCAGGATTACCGGGTCTTCCATGTATTTCCGCATGTTCCCGTTTGTTCTCCCCAGGGTTTTGACTGGTCGGCGCTTATCCCGATCGGTATGCCGCGTAAGGCTTTTAATTAAATGAAATAAAAGATCACAAAATAAGAAACATTATTTCATTTTATGTGTGAGATCACCGATGTGCGCCCGGCAACCCGCTACTTTGGCCGTCATGTCGCTCAGGTAAGCTTGTCTGGGCGGGGATTCACCGGGAAAGTCCCGGAGGGATAAGCCGCCCCTGCGGTCGCTCCGCGGGTGCTGCCCTTTAACAGGCAAGCATGATTACCAACGTGGCGATTTTTCACCGGGAGTTTTCCCGACGACAACACCCTTCCGTTTATCCGAGAGGTCAGAAAAGTCTATGCATATCAAACGTACTATCGAGAAAATGCCGGGGGGCATGATGCTGGTACCGCTGTTTCTGGGTGCGCTGTGTCATACCTTTTCCCCAGGAGCAGGCAAGTATCTTGGGTCGTTCACGAACGGTCTTATCACCGGTACGGTACCGATTTTGGCCGTGTGGTTTTTCTGTATGGGCGCATCAATCAAGTTGAGTGCGACCGGCACCGTACTACGTAAGTCGGGCACACTGGTCGTGACCAAGATTGCGGTTGCCTGGGTGGTTGCCGCTGTGGCGTCCCGTCTTTTGCCGGAGCAGGGTGTGGAGGCCGGTTTTTTCGCCGGGTTATCGACGCTGGCGCTGGTGGCGGCGATGGACATGACCAACGGCGGTCTGTATGCCTCGGTTATGCAGCAGTACGGTACCAAAGAGGAAGCCGGTGCGTTTGTGCTGATGTCGCTGGAGTCCGGCCCATTGATGACGATGGTGATCCTGGGCACCGCAGGGATTGCCTCATTTGAACCACATGTGTTTGTCGGGGCGGTATTGCCGTTTCTGATCGGGTTTGCGCTCGGCAATCTCGACCCTGAACTGAGAGAGTTTTTCAGCCGTGCCGTTCAGACGCTGATCCCCTTTTTCGCCTTTGCGCTGGGGAATACCATCGACCTGAGCGTCATCGCGCAGACCGGGCTGCTGGGGATCCTGTTGGGTATAGCGGTAATTGCCGTTACCGGGGTGCCGTTAATCCTGGCGGATCGGCTTATCGGCGGCGGCGACGGTACTGCCGGGATTGCTGCATCCAGTTCGGCGGGAGCCGCGGTGGCGACACCGGTGCTGATCGCGGAGATGGTGCCGGCCTTCAAACCGGTGGCCCCGGCCGCGACGGCACTGGTAGCGACATCGGTGATTGTTACGTCGCTGTTGGTGCCGGTGATCACGGCGCTGTGGTCGAAGCGGATAAAAAGCCGGGGGGCAGGGAGCGTTGTACGTCCTGAGGAACAGGAAAGCCCGGTACATGGGCACCGTTGAGACATAGAAAAGGCGCCTTATCGGCGCCTGCGGCTTTATGGCTGACTGAACATCATGCCTCGAGGTGAAGTCACCATCGCGCTTAACGCTACCGTCTGAGTGTTAACGTTAGATTGCGCTGAACGGCCAGAAACGTCCGGTCAGGGTTGCTGGTACCCAGAACGACATTAACGCCGCCTTTGATCAAGGCGGCTTTTTACGCACAGTAAATCCTCCCCGGGGATATACCGGAATGATTTACTGCCCATGATGCACACCGCCTTCACGCCAGATGGCGTCGGCTTCATGCGCCGTCGGTTTGGCGCTTTGCAACGCCCGACGAATGACAAAAAAGGCGGCAATCAGCATGGTGACGGCTACCAACATGAAGAATCCGCACAGCATGGCGTTGATCTGGTTGCTGAATACGATGGTTTCCATATCCGCCATATTTTTGGCCGGCGCAATCAGCGTTCCGGAATCAATACCCTGAGAGAAACGGCGCGCCTGCGCCAGAAAACCGATGCTCGGCTTTTCATGGAAAATCTTTTGCCAGCCGGCCGTCATGGAGGTGATGAACAACCAGGCGGTGGGTAACAACGTCACCCAGGCGTAGCGCTGCTTTTTCATCTTGAACAACACCACGGTGCCGAGAATCAGCGCCATTGACGCCAGCATCTGGTTGCCGATGCCGAACAGCGGCCACAGCGTGTTGATGCCGCCGAGCGGGTCGATCACGCCCTGATAGACAAAGAAACCCCAACCGGCCACCGCCACCGTGGTGCCGGCCAGATTCCCCAGCCAGGAATGGCTGTGGCCCATGTTGGGCACCACCAGGCCGGCCAGATCCTGCACCATAAATCGGCAGGCGCGGGTACCGGCGTCGACCGCGGTGAGAATAAACAGCGCTTCGAACAGAATGGCGAAGTGATACCAAAACGCCATCATCGCCCGGCTGTTGAAGATATCGGTGATGATATGCGCCATGCCGACCGCAAAGGTGGGGGCGCCGCCGGCGCGGGACAAAATGGTCGCCTCACCTACCTCTTTGGCGATCAGGGTCAGATCGTCGGGGGTAATGGTAAAGCCCCAGCCGTTAATCACTTGCGCTGCGTTGTCCACCGTCGAACCGATTAACGCCGTCGGCGCGTTCATGGCGAAGTAGACGCCGGGCTCGATCACCGAGGCGCAAATCAGCGCCATAATGGCGACAAAAGACTCCATCAGCATGGCGCCGTACCCGATAAAGCGGATATGGCTTTCGCGCTCCACCAGTTTGGGGGTGGTGCCGCTGGAGACCAGCGCATGGAAACCGGAAATGGCGCCGCAGGCGATGGTGATAAACAGGAACGGGAACAGGCTGCCGGAGAAGACCGGGCCGCTGCCGTCAATAAACCGGGAAACGGACGGCATCTTCAGTTCCGGCATGGCGAACACGATGCCGATCGCCAGCCCGACGATCACGCCGATTTTCAGAAAAGTCGAGAGATAGTCGCGCGGCGCCAGCAACAGCCAGACCGGTAGCACCGAAGCGACAAAACCATAGATGACCAGCACCCAGGTCAGCGTGGTGCCTTTCAGGGTAAAGAACGGGCCCCAGAACGGATGAGCGGCGATATCCTCGCCGTAAATGATAGCCAGCATCATCAGCACGAAGCCGATCAGCGAAACCTCGGCGATCTTGCCCGGGCGCAGGAGGCGCATATAAACGCCCATGAACAGGGCGATCGGAATGGTGGCGGCGATGGTGAACATCCCCCACGGGCTGTTGGTCAGCGCTTTGACCACGACCAACGCCAGCGCGGAGAGAATAATCACCATAACCCCCAATGCGCCGAGCATAGTGACTACGCCGGCGAACGGCCCCAGTTCCTGCCGCGCCATTTCTCCCAGCGAGCGGCCATCGCGCCGGGTGGAGATGAACAGCACCAGAAAATCCTGCACTGCGCCGGCCAGCATCACCCCAATCAGGATCCATAGCGTACCGGGCAGAAACCCCATCTGGGCCGCCAGAATCGGGCCGACCAGCGGCCCGGCGCCGGCGATGGCGGCGAAGTGGTGGCCGAACAGTACCAACTTGTTGGTGGGAACGTAGTCGAGGCCGTCGTTGCGTCGCTCTGCGGGCGTCAAGCGCCTGTCGTCGAGCTCGAAAATACGGGTGGCGATGAACAGGCTGTAGAAACGGTAGGCGATGCTGTAGCAGGCGACCGCCGCGATAACCAGCCAGACGGCGTTGACGTGCTCGCCCTGGCTTAGCGCCAGCATGGCGAACGCTATCGCGCCGGCGATAGCCACCCCGACCCAGATTACCCGGTTTTTGATGGTATTCATTGTGCAGACTCCTGAATGTCCTGATGAACCCCGTGTCCAGGCTGTGTCGTCACACTGACGGGCTAACGTCCCTGCCGGCCGTGGGCGGTATGAGCCATTGTCATACCGGCACAGGCATGCCGCCGCCTGCCGTGCGACCCACAGTCTGATTGCGTTCGCCGCCGTATCCGGCCGAACGTGTTTCTGGTTATTTATGTCGACATTATGCGTGCTAACACTGCATGAACTGGCAATCCTGCTTTAAAGAACGGTGCTTTAAAGCCCCCTGTCTTAAAGAACGGTGCCTTAAAGAACCTTGCCTTAAAAAAACTGCCTTAAAAAAACTGCCTTAAAAAAACTGCCTTAAAAAAACATAGTGCAGCTGCATGAGGTGATAACCGGAAGGCAACAAAAATGTGAGCAGGAATCTATTTCTGAGGTGAAAAATATTTCATCAATCAAAACAGCGGAGTTTTAAACGCCCCGTCATGATGCGCACCGCCAGCCGGCCAGACAGTCGAACAAAGCATCATGATGAAACCGCCACGGGGTTCGGCACCGTGGCGTGATAGCGCATCAGGGCAGCGTGTTACCTGCCGCCCGGTAGATTTCATACCACTCTTCGCGCGCAAGGCGCAGTTCGGAGGCGGCGGCCATCGCGGCGATCCGTCCAGGGTTCATACTGCCGACCACCACCTGCATGCTGGCCGGATGGCGCAAGATCCAGGCAACGGCGATGGCGGCAGTCGAAACGTCGTAGCGTTCGGCGATGCGTTCTAGCGTGTCGTTCAACAGAGGAAAGCGAGGGTTATCCAGGAATACGCCGTCAAAAAAGCCGTACTGGAACGGCGACCAGGCCTGAATGGTCATGTTATTCAACCGGCTGTACTCCAGCACGGCGCCATCATGATCTATCGACGCGGCGTTGGTCATGTTGACGTTCAGTCCGGCGTCGATCATCGGCGTATGCATGATACTGAGCTGCAACTGGTTAGCGATCAACGGCTGTCGCACCGCCGTTTTCAGCAGCGCGATCTGCAAAGGGTGCTGATTGCTGACGCCGAAATGGCGTACCTTGCCGCTGGTTTCCAGTTCATCAAACGCTTGCGCCACCTCATCCGGCTCGACCAACGCATCCGGACGATGCAGCAGCAGCGTATCCAGATAATCGGTATTGAGCCGTTTCAGGCTGCCTTCCACCGAACGGATGATGTGCTGCCTGGAAAAATCGAAATATCCCTGACGAATCCCGCATTTACTCTGAATCAGCAGCCGGTCGCGCGCAATGCCAGCCTGGTGTACGGCTGCGGCGAAAACTTCTTCGGAGCGACCCGCGCCATAAATATCGGCGTGATCAAAGAAATCAATGCCGGCATCCAGCGCGGTGTGCAACAGGGTGACGGCTTCATCCGTCGATTTGTTGGCCAGACGCATGCAGCCCAGTGCAATGTTCGATGCCGCCAGGGCGCTGTTGCCCAGGGGGATTTTCTTCATGAGGCTCTCTCCTGACGAGGTTGGCGCGTGAATTGATGGGGGTCGACAGCGTGACGACATCCCGGTCGCAAAGCAGGATAAAAAAACGCCACCAGAAATCTGATGGCGTTGGCAAGAATCGGAAAAGAATCAGGCCGCCGGTTTGGCGATGATACTGCGGGTTTCGATACGTACTTCAGTCAGCACCACTTGCAGTGTATCGCTCTGGCGGTAGACGGGCTCGCCTTTCACCGTCACGATGCCGGTGTCTTGGCTGCACACCAGCTCATCCCGTACTGCGTGGACAAAGGAGGCGGGAATGAACGCCACAGCGCCGTTCTCCAGCAAACGCACGCGCAGGCCGCCGCGGTTGACGTCGATGATTTCCGCGCTAAAGCGGGCATCGGTGCCGGCTTTGTCCTTCAGGAAACGGGCGTATAACCAGTCGCCGACATCGCGTTCCGCCATACGGTTCAGGCGGCGACGCTCGGCCAGTTGTACGGTGATGTCATCCTGCGGTTTTTCAGCCCCGGCGCCGGTGATGATGGCTTTCAGCAACCGGTGGTTGATCATGTCGCCGTATTTACGGATCGGCGAGGTCCAGGTGGCGTAGGCCTCCAGCCCCAGCCCGAAATGCGGCCCCGGTGTGGTGCTCACTTCCGCAAATGTCTGGAAGCGGCGAATTCGGCTGTCAAGGAACTGGGTCGGCATGGCGTCCAGCTCACGGCGTAGGGTGCAAAAACCGTCCAGCGTCAACAACTGCTCGGCGGTGGCTTGAACGCCGTTGCTTTCCAGCACGGCGACCGCCTGGTCGATAGTGGCCGGCTCGAAACCGTTATGAACGTTATAAATGCCGAAACCGAGGCGGTCGCGCAGCACCTGCGCCGCACACAGGTTGGCGGCGATCATCGCCTCTTCCACGATGCGGTTGGCGATGCGGCGTTGTTCCACCACGATATCCAACACTTCGCCATGCTCGCCCAGCAGGAAACGGTAATCGGGACGATCGCGGAACACCAGCGCGTGTTTGGCGCGCCATTCGCCGCGGGCCAGACAGATGCGGTGCAGCAGACGGATCTGGTTGGCGATGGCGTCGTTCTCCGGCTGCCAGCCGCCCTGTTGCTCCAGCCAGTCGGACACCTCGTCGTACACCAGCTTGGCGCGGGACTGAATCCAGGCAGCGAAGAAACGGATATCGCTCATGGCGCCGTCTGCGGCGAGCGTGACGCGGCAGGCCAATACCGGGCGGCGTTCGTTCGGGCGCAGTGAACAGATGTCGTCGGACAGATGGCGCGGCAGCATCGGAATGTTGAAGCCGGGCAGGTAGTTGGTGAAGGCGCGTTGGCGGGCGATATTGTCCAGCTCGCTGCCGACCGGCACGTAGGCGGTCGGATCGGCGATGGCCACAATCAGCTGCCATGTGCCGTCGCCGTTGTCCTGCACGTACAGCGCATCGTCCATGTCTTCGGTACTGGCGCTGTCGATGGTGACAAAATCCAGCCCGGTCAGATCTTCACGCACCAGATCGCCGTCGTTCAGATCGGCGGCGTCGGCTTGCGGCGCGGTACGTTCCAGATTGTGACGTGACAGTGTCACCCACCACGGTACCAGCGGATCGTCGCCGGTGGTGATGTACTGCGTCAATTCAGCGTAAAAGCCGCGATCCCCTTTCAGCGGATGGCGACGCATCTCGGCGACAGCCCAATCGCCCTCCTTGAAGTCCTGTTCCAGCTCGCGGGCCGGACGGCAGGGAATGGCGTCTTTCAGCAGCGGATGGTCGGGAATGATGGACAGACGATCGTCTTTTTTCTGCACCCGGCCGACAAAACGGCTCAGGAAAGGCTCGACCAGTGATTCCGGTTCGGCGATTTCACGTTCTTTTTCCGTGTGGAGCGTGGCGATAATCCGGTCGCCGTGCATGACTTTTTCATGTGCGGCGGCGGGATGAAATAGCTCTTTTGCGCGTCGGCTTCAAGAAAACCAAACCCTTTGTCGGTGGCCTTGACGGTGCCTTCTACTCGCGGCGTTTGAGAGTGGAGTTGCTGTTTTAGCTGAGCAAGCAGCGGATTGTCTTGAAACATAGCATCCAGAATGGGGTTGTTAGTGGCTTTAGCGGCAGACATTTTTACGCGATTCGGCCGTTGGCGGCAAGCGTTGATAGGAAGACGTAATCAAGATCCAGGCCGGCAGGGGCATACGGCATACAACCCGCGCCCCGAAGGGCGCGGGTCGGTCAGGCGATACGCAACTGATCCGCTTGCGCTGCGCTGGGCGTGATACGCACTGGAATGGACTTCGACGTCGGTGTGAAGGTGTCGTCGCCGTAGCTGGAGAGTGGAACCAGCGGGTTGGTTTCCGGGTAGTAAGCCGCCAGATTGCCGCGCGGGATCGCGTAACCGACCAGCCGGAATCCGCTGACCTGACGGAAAACGCCGTCGTGCCACAGGGTTTCGATATCCACCCGATCGCCATCTTGCAGGCCGAGGCCGGCGATATCGTCCGGGTGCATGAACAGTACGTCGCGTTGGCCGTAGACGCCGCGGTAGCGGTCATCGAGCCCGTAAATCGTGGTGTTGTACTGATCGTGCGAGCGTAGCGTCTGTAGCGTAAAGGGCGCCGGGGCATCCCCGTGCGGCACGACGCTAACCGGCAAGGCTGCTGCACCGAAACGCGCTTTGCCGGTGGCGGTATTGAACCGGTACTCCGCCGCCGCATTGCCGAGCCAGAAACCACCCGGAGCGGTAATGCGTTGATTGAAATCGGCAAAGCCCGGCAGCGTGGCGGCGATATCATCGCGAATCAGGTTGTAGTCGGCCGCTCGCGCCAGCCAATCGACCCGCTCGCTGCCCAACACCGCGTGCGCGATGCCGGCGACGATCGCCGTTTCCGATCGCTGTTCCGGCGACAACGGCTGACCGACGCCCTCCGAGGCATGCACCATGCTGAACGAGTCTTCGACGGTGATGAATTGTGACCCGGCGGCCTGCTCATCTCGGTCGGTACGGCCCAGCGTCGGCAGGATCAGCGCATCTTTACGCCCGGTAATCAGGTGGCTGCGGTTGAGTTTGGTACTGATATGTACGGTCAGATCGCAGCGAATCAGAGCTTCGGCGGTACGCTCCGTATCCGGCGCGGCGGCGGCCAGATTGCCGCCCAGCGTAATCAGAACGCTGACCTCATCCCGCAGCATGGCTTCCAGCGCCTGCACCGTATTGTGACCGTGACGGCGCGGCGGCGTGAAACCGAAATGGGCCGCCAGACGATCGAGCAGGGCATCGGACGGCTTCTCGTCAATCCCCATGGTGCGGTTGCCCTGAACGTTGCTGTGGCCGCGCACCGGGCAAAGCCCGGCCCCCGGTTTACCCAACTGGCCGAACAGCAGTTGCAGATTGACGATTTCCCTCACTGTGGCGACCGAGTGCTTATGCTGAGTAACGCCCATCGCCCAGGTACAGATCACCCGTTGGGCGCGCTGGTATATTCCCGCCACATGGCGCAGTTGCTCCTCGCTGATGCCGGATTGTCGTTCGATGTGCGCCCAGTCGGTGGCGTCCACCGCCGCCAGATAGGCGGTTATGCCGTCGGTATGAGCGTCGATGAACGGCTGGTCGAACAGGCCGGGCTGGCCCGCATTCAGGCGCTGGCGTGGGTTTCCAGCAACGCTTTGACGATACCGCGTACCGCCGCCATATCGCCGCCGAGATTGGGTTGCAGGTAGGTTTCGCTGATGGCGCCGGAGCGCGGCGTCAAGAGTTCCAGTGGATTCTGCGGGTTGGCGAAACGCTCCAGCCCGCGCTCGCGCAGGGTGTTGAACGCCACGATATGCGCGCCGCGATCGGCGGCGTGACGCAGGCTATGCAGCATGCGCGGATGGTTGGTGCCGGGGTTTTGGCCGAAGACGAAAATGGCGTCGGCCTGTTCGAAATCCTGTAGCCGTACCGTGCCTTTACCCACGCCGATGCTTTGTTTCAGGCCGGTGCCGCTGGCTTCGTGGCACATGTTGGAACAATCGGGGAAGTTGTTGGTGCCGAGTATCCGCCCGAACAGTTGATACAGGAAGGACGCTTCATTGCTGGCGCGACCGGA
Organism: Musicola paradisiaca NCPPB 2511; assembly: GCF_000400505.1. Classification (NCBI taxonomy): domain Bacteria; kingdom Pseudomonadati; phylum Pseudomonadota; class Gammaproteobacteria; order Enterobacterales; family Pectobacteriaceae; genus Musicola; species Musicola paradisiaca. Next base: position 2,020,118 of record NZ_CM001857.1, read on the forward strand.
GGTATACAGCTCCAGCCGATCCGGGTGCTCCATGGCGTGAATATGGCGAGCGATCACGGCAAAGGCGTCATCCCAACTGATCGGCAGATAGCGATCGCTGGCGGCGTCGTAACGCAGCGGATGGGTCAGCCGCCCTTGATACTCCAGAAAATAGTCGCTCTGGCGACGCAGGGCGCTCAGGGTATGCGCGGCGAAAAAATCCGGCCCGGCGGCTTTGCGCGTCGCTTCCCAACTTACGGCTTTGGCGCCGTTTTCACAGAAGCTGAAGGTGCTGTGGCTGTCGTCGCCCCAGGCGCATCCAGGGCAGTCGAACCCCCGGCTTTTATTGACCCGCAGCAAATTACGGATATTTTTCAGCGCTTGCTTGCTGTCGAGCACAAAACGGGTGGTGGCTTCCAATGAGCCCCAGCCGCCGGCTGCGCTGCGGTATGGCTTGATGGCGGATTTGAATTTCATGGTCTGTTTCGCAGGTGATTTATGTTTAATGGATGTAAAAAAAACTTTAAATATTTGCGCGCTAAGCAAAGTCTAGAAGTCCGCTGGCGCAACGTCTAATCAAAGAGGGTAATGACGGAATAGAGCGGGCTTATCGTGAAAGCGTTACACTGCCCGCCATCGTGCGGCGGAGCGTTCAAACATCATGGATATCAAACATCATGGATATCAAACAACTGCAGTACCTGTGCAATCTGGAAAAAGAGCGTCATTTCGGCCGGGCGGCGGAGGCCAGCTTCGTCAGCCAGCCCACGCTGTCGATGCGGTTAAAAAATCTGGAACATGAGCTGGGGCTGGCATTGATCCGGCGCGGCAACAATTTTGAAGGGTTTACGGCCGAAGGCGAACGGGTGCTGGCGTGGGCGCGGGAGATGATATCTGTCTACCAGGGGTTGAAGCTGGAAGTGGCGTCATTACAGCACGGCACCAGCGGCCTGCTGCGGGTTGGCGTGGTGCCGCAGAGTAGCCTGGCACTGCCGGAACTGCTAAAGGCGGTGAGCGACGAATACCCGCAGATGGACTATCAGGTATCGCTGTTCAGCGCCGATCAACTGCTGGACGCGCTGAATGCCCACAGTGTGGATGTCGGTATTGGTTTCTTCGAGCTGACAACGTTACAGGAGCTACGCTTTCAGTCGACGCCGCTGACCGGCGGCGGGGTGTCGCTGCTGTATCACCCGCAACATTTCCCGACGCTAGCGGGCGAAGGCGCCGTGACGCTGCCGGAACTGGCCGGGGTTCCGCTGTGCCTGGCCGAGCCGAGCCGTTATTTTCGCCGCTATCTGGATAGCCAGTTTCGGCGTGCAGGCGTGGCGCCCCGGGTTCGGGTGGAGAGCGCGTCGGTATTGCAACTGCTGCAGAGCGTATTTGCCGGACTGGGGTGCGGCATTGTGCCGGACGGCAGTCTGATACCCGGTATGACGCCGGCGCTGTCGCAGCGGCCATTAACGTTGCCGGCGATGTCGCGACAGGGTGCGGTGGCGATCGCGCAGCACGGACGCGCCACTATACTGGCGGAACGTTTTTTTGAGGTTGCCAGACATTGGCTTAAGGGGTGAGACGCAGGAGATGACAGCGGAGGGGGAAACGCAGACGAGCCAGGCGACTCGTCTGCCGACGAGATTACTCGCCCAGTTCCAGCTCGTTCATCGCGGCGATGTTGAAACCGCCGTCAACGTGCAGGATTTCACCGGAAATGCCGCCCGCCAGGTTAGAACTCAAAAACGCGACCGCATTACCCACATCTTCAATGGTGACAACACGACGGATGGGGGTCACTGCTTCACAATGTGACAGCATTTTCTTGAAGTTCTTGATGCCGGAAGCCGCCAGAGTACGGATCGGGCCGGCGGAAACCGCGTTGACGCGAATACCGTCGCGGCCCATGGCGTTGGCCATATAACGCACGTTGGCTTCCAGAGAGGCTTTGGCCAGGCCCATAACGTTGTAGTTAGGAATGGCGCGTTCAGCACCCAGATAAGACAGCGTAACCAGCGCCGAGTTGGGATTCAGCAACTTACGCGCGGCTTTGGCCATGGCGACGAAGCTGTAGGAGCTGATGTCGTGAGCGACGGCGAAGCCTTCGCGAGTCACTGCATCAACATAATCGCCATCCAACTGATCGCCCGGCGCGTAAGCAATGGAGTGAATGAAACCGTCAAAATTCGGCCATACCTTGACCAGTTCAGCGAACAGCGCGTCGATGCTGGCATCTTCCGCAACATCACACGGCAGAACGATGCTGGAATCAAATTCTTTGGCAAACTCTTCAACACGCGACTTCAGTTTGTCGTTCTGATAAGTAAACGCCAGTTCGGCGCCTTCGCGATGCATTGCTTGTGCGATGCCGTATGCAATGGAGCGGTTGCTGGCGACGCCCGTTACCAGAATGCGCTTACCGTTAAGAAAACCCATGGCAGTATCCTTGTGATCATTGTTGCTGTGGTCATCATCAGAAAAATAACCCGTTATTGATGACCGACGTGAATAAACGCGGCGATTCTACCATGTATGGTACAAAAAGGTGTACTCCGAGCAGTCCGCGCCGCGTTGCGGCTGCAGGAATTACCTGATATTTCAAATGGATTATCACTGGACGGAGGAATGATTTCCGCGCTGTCGGGGTAAATCCGGGCCCTGACGCAGGGCCCGGCGGTTCAGGAGAGGCCGCCGTCGCGCCGCCAGGCATCTGCGCTTAGCGCTTCGCCGAAGTGGCTGGCGATGAGGCGTTTAGTCAGGTCGTGGAGCGGGGAGGCGAGGACGTCGGCGGTGCTGCCGCGCTCGACGACCTCGCCGGCCTGCATGACCAGAATCTGATCGCTGATATGCTTCATCATGCCCAGATGCTGGGTCACATAGATGTAGGCGATCCCCTGTTTCTCCTGCAATTCCAGCATCAGGTTGATGATCTGGGAACGCATGGACATATCCAGCGACGCCAGCGCTTCGTCGGCGATGATCACCTTGGGCCGTAGGATCAGCGCCCGCGCCAGCCCGACGCGCTGGAGCTGGCCCGGCGCCAGCGCGTGCGGGTAGTAGACGGCGTGATCCGGCCGCAATCCTACCTGACGCAGCGCCAGATAGATGGCTTTTTCCCGTTCTTGCGGCGTCATTTTGGTATTCAGTCGCAGCGGCAGTTCAAGCAGTTGGCCGATGCGCTGACGCGGATTCAGTGCATTGGCGCTATCCTGAAAAATCATACGGATACGCTGGCTGCGGTAGTGATAATCGCCGTAATGCAGCGGTTGATCGTCGATCAACAGTTCACCGGACGTCGGCGGGATCACCCCGGCCAACATTTTGGCCAGCGTCGATTTGCCGGAGCCGTTCTCGCCGATGATAGCCAGCGTCTGCCGTTCGCGTAGGGTAAACGTTACCGATTTCACCGCTTCCACATGCTGGCGCCGGAACCAGCCGGTGCGATAGCGGAAGGTTTTGGTGAGATTACGGACTTCCAGCAGCGTTTCAACCATCAGGATTCCTCCGTGTTAAGCGGGAAGTGGCAGGCGTACCAATGGTTTTTCACCGGAATGAGTGGCGGCGTATCCATACATTTTTTCTGTGAATAAGGGCAGCGCGGCCCGAGACGGCACCCCACCGGCAAGTGTTCCAGCGAAGGGATAGCGCCCGGCAGCGCGTTCAGACGGCTTTTATGCGGCAGCGAGCGGCCAAAATCCGGCATGGCGCGAATCAACGCCTGGGTATAAGGATGATGCGGCGCGCCGATCAGCTCTTCGCTGGTCGCGCTTTCCACCGTTTGACCGCAATACAGCACGTTGATGCGATCCGCCCACTGGCTCATGGTTTGCAGGTCGTGGCTGATCAGCAAAATAGTGGTGTTGTTATTCTGGTTGAGCCGCGAGAGCAGACGGAAAATCTGCGCCTGGGTGGTGGCTTCCATGGCATTGGTCGGTTCGTCGGCGATCAATAGCCGAGGTTGATTGGCCAGCGCGATGGCAATCATGACTTTCTGGCACTCGCCGTCGGTCAGCTCATAAGGGTAGCTGCGCATAATATCCCGGTGATCCTTGATCCCGACGCGATGCAGCAGCTCGATCGCCCGGCGCTTGCGCCAGTTGATGCGCTGCCACCAACGGCCTTTGTAAGTCCAGCCGGGAATCGACTGCATTAACTGACGCCCGATACGCGCCGACGGATCGAGACAGGATTGCGGCTCCTGAAAAATCATCGACATATTGTGCCCGACCAGTTTGCGTCGTTCACGCGGCGAAAGTTTCAGCAGATCCACGTCGTCAAAGCGAAAGCGGTCGGCGCTGATGCGCCAGTTTTCTTTGGTGATGCCGCAGATAGCCTTGGCGATCAGGCTTTTACCTGAGCCCGATTCCCCCACCAGACCGCGTATCTCGCCTTCGCTCAGGCTGATGCTGACGCGATCCACCGCCTTGACCGAACCTTCTGCGGTAAGGAATTCGATGGTCAGATTACGAATTTCCAGTAAAGGCATAGCTATTTTTCACCACTATTGGGTTTGGGCGAGCAGGGCGCGGCGAATGCCGTCTCCCAGCAGGTTGACTATCAATACGCTAAGCGTAATGGCCGCACCGGGCAGCATGACGATCCAGGGCGCGGCGTAAACCAGCTCCAGCGAGTTACCTAACAGCGTGCCCCATTCGGTGGTGGGCAACTGAGCCCCCAGATTGAGGAAGCCCAGCGCGGCGATATCCAGAATAGCCACCGACAGCGCCCGAGTGCACTCGGACGCCAGCAACGGCAGGATATTCGGCAACACGGCATACCAGATGATATAGCGCGTAGGGGCGCCATCCAGCCGGGCGGCGATCACATACTCTTTTTCCAGCTCGTCGTGGGCGGCGGTATAGATCGTGCGCACCATGCGCGGCAGCAGCGCCAGCCATACCGCCAGCATGGCGTGGAGAAGTTGTGGGCCGATAAAGGCGATCACCACCATCGCCAGCAGCAACGACGGCACGGAGAGCAAGGTATCGAAAATATGGTTGAGTATGGCAGAGCGCAGGCCGTGGGTGACGCCGGCAATCAGGCCGATAATGGCGCCGACCAGCGTAGCGCTGATGGCGACCAGCAGGGCGGAACCGACGGTGGAGGCCGTGCCGCTCAACAGACGACTCAACAGATCGCGCCCCAGATCGTCGGTACCGAGAAAGAAGGACACTTCGCCGTAACGCGACCAGGAAGGGGGTAACAACTGGTAGCCCAGAAATTGCTGGTCTACCGCGTAGGGCGCCAACGTGCTGCCGAACAGGCACAGCGCCATCAGCAGCAGAAACCCGTAGAAACCCAGTAAGGCGATCCGATCCTGATAAAACACACGCCAGGTATCACGCCAGCGGCTGGGTAAATCTTTTTCGCCGTAGATATTATCGGAGTGCATACCATTCCTTATGTTTCAGCGCATTCGCCATCGCGCCCCAGATATCGGACAGCACATTGACGGTAATCACCAGCGCGCCCACCACCATGACGCCCGCGGACATGGCGGCGAAATCCTGCTGGCGGGTGGCGTTAACCAACCAGCGGCCGATGCCGGGCCAACTGAACACCACTTCGGTAATCATCGCCAGCGTCAGCATGGTGGAAAACTGCAGCCCCAACTGTGGAATGATCGGCGGCAGCGCATTGTGCAGCAAGTGACGGCGGATGACGGTCATGCGCGACAAACCGCGGGTAATCGCCACCTTAATGTAGTTTTTGGTGCCGATTTCGATGGTGCTGGTACGCATCAGACGAATGACTTCGGTCATGGGGCCGACGGACAATACCAGCACCGGCAGAATCAGGTGACGCAAGGCGCTCAGTAGCATCTCGTCACGATAGGGCGACGGGGAGAGCCAGGCATCGATCAACGCAAACCCGGTGACGGTCTGCACTTCGTACAGTAAATCAAAGCGCCCGGAAACCGGCAGCCAGCCGAGATAGAGCGAGAAGAACAGGGTCAACAGCAGCGCCAGCCAGAAGACCGGCAGTGAAAAGCCCAGCAGGGACAGGCCGCTGATCAGCCGATCTTGCGGTTTTTTGTACATGACGCCCGCGATGATGCCGAGCGGGATACCGACGATCATCGATACGGCGAACGCCAGAATACAGAGCTCCAGCGTGGCGGGCAGCACTTCACGTAATTGCTCGCGGATCGGCTGGCCGTTGATGGCGGAAATGCCGAAGTTACCCTGCAACAAGCTGGTGAAGTAGAAGCGATAAGCATCCGTCAGGGAGGCGCCGCTGAGCGGCGCATGCGGCGTGTAATATATCAGGCTGAAACCGATCAGCGACAGCAGAAACAGCGTCACCACCAGCAGTAGCAGACGACGAAGGGTGAAGATAATCACGGTTGTTCTCCTGCAGACGTTTTTTCCGCCGACGGTTCCATCTGCCGGGCGCCTGGGTTTTCCTGGTGGTCATCATCTCGATATACCCCCGCGAACGAGGCGTTACCGAACGGGCTCAGCACCAATCCTCTCATGTCGTAACGGTAGGCCTGCATGCGCAAAGAGGACGCCAGCGGCAGTACCGGCAGTTGTTCAGACAGGATATGGTTCGCGCTTTTATAGTGTTCTATGCGGCGCGACAGTTGCTGTGAAGAGAGCGCGTCCTGCAAGACTTGATCGAAACCGGGATCGCACCAGTGGGCGTAGTTGGTTTGCGAACGGATGGCCGCACAGCTAAGCAACGGCCGGAACACGCTGTCCGGGTCGTTGCTGTCGGTGGCCCAGCCAGCCAGCGTCAGGTCGTGGTTCATCTCCATCAGTCGGGCTTCCTGAAAACGGCCCTCCACCGGAACGACGGTGACGTTGATGCCCACCTGCGCCAGATCCGCCTGGATCAGTTCGGCGGTTTTGACCGGGCTGGGGTTGTAAGATTGTGAACCGCTCGGCACCCACAGTTGCAGCTGCAGGTTATGGATACCCAACGCTTTCAACTGCTGGCGCGCTTTTTCCGGGTTGTATTCGGTCACGCGCGCTTCATTGTCGAACGCCCACGACGCGCGCGGCAGGATCGACGATGCGGTTTCCGCCGTACCGTAGTAAATCGACTGCATCAGGCGAACGTTATTGATAGCCAGCGCGATGGCGTGGCGTACTCGGGAATCGTCCAGCGGCGGTTTTCGAACGTTGAACGCCAGATAGGCGACGTTCATCCCCGGACGCAGCGACAGGCGCAGACGCGGATCGTTACGCAGGATGGAAAGCTGGCTGGCCGCGGGGTAAGCCAGCACATCGCATTCGCCGGTCAATAATTTGGAAAGACGGCCGGTTCCGCCGGAGCCGAGGTCGATGACCACCTGCTCCATTCGGGGTTGGCCGCGCCAATAATCATCGTTGCGCTTAAGCCGGACATACTGGCCGTAACGGTATTCATCAAGGCGATACGGGCCAGTGCCCACCGGTTGACGATCGATCTGCTCCCGACGGTCAATCTGCGTCAGCTGGTGGGCGTATTCCGCAGAGAGTATCGGGGCGTAGTGGGTGGCCAGGTGCCATAAAAACGAAGCGTCCGGGCTGTTCAGCCGGATTTCGACGCTGTAGTCCCCGAGTTTACGGATGCTTTGCACGCTGTCGGCTAACTGCAGGCTGTCAAAATAGGGATATTCGCCGCCGTTGATGTCGTGGAACGGGTGTTTTTTATCCAGCATGCGCTGAAAGCTGAACAGCACGTCGTCCGCATTCATCATCCGGGTTGGGGTGAACCACTGCGTCTGCTGGAAAGGGACATCACGCCGCAGCGTGAAACGGTAGGTTGAGCCATTGTCGGCGACCTCCCAGCGTTGCGCCAGCTCCGGCACCAGCCGGTAGGTGTAGGGATCGACGCCCAGCAGACGGTCATACATCTGTGCGGCCAGCGTGTCCACCATCAGGCCGCTGCGCGCCATTTGCGGGTTAAAGGTATTCAGCACGTCGTTGACGCAATACACGAAGCCGCTGTGGCGGATATCTTCCGGCGGCGTCGGGCCGGGTTGCGGCGTTTGCGCTAAAGCGGGTAATGTCAGCGCCATGAGCGCCAATGCGAAAAAGTGTTTTCCGGACATACGGGCATTTTCAGACAAGATGCAATTAACCAGAGTGTACAGCACTCTGCCATTCCACCCAATTTCTTGCAGTTATCTGTCGTTTTTTTCATCACCCTGATGCGATAGGCAGCAATTTACGGCCGGTATATCGCCAAATCCGCATTTTCCCCCAACGATTTATCCACCAATGCGCACTGGCGGCGGTAAAGAAGCGGCGGTGTCGTTATCGCGATAATGTATTCGTATATGACAAAAAATAAGCTCCATTTTGTCCCTTTTGGTTCGAAAACGATCATAAATGTGATATTTAATGTTTTACATTAATTTTTGTTAAGTTTCACATCAAGTTGTATCAGGGGGTGAATATCAATGACATTACGCAGGCGTATTGCACTGTTGTGCGCCGCCACGATGCTGGGTTTGATCGCATTGTCGGCGGTTGCGTTGAACACGTTGTATCAATCGATGATGAAGGAACGCACCGGGCAGTTGTCCACGTTGGTGGTGCTGGCCCAGGCGGCGGCGCAGAAATTCTACGATCTTGAAAAGGCCGGGCAGCTATCATCCGAACAGGCGCAGGCGGAAGCCCGGCGCGCTATCGGCAGTTTTCACCTCAATGATCGCTACTTCTTTGTGCGTGGTTACAGCAACGATGTGAACTATGTGCATCCCAATCCGAAACGGGTCGGCATTGTTGACGCCAACGGCGGCAAGGAGGCGGGGGTACGCTACCGCACTGCGCTGGAAGGCAACGCCATCGGCACCGTGATGGCGAAGGGCACTCGCCCCGGCGCAACACAGGAGGTTGAAAAACTGTATGCCGTGGTCAAATTCCAACCTTGGGACTGGATCATCGGGTATGGTGACTATATCGACGATATCCAGCAGGCATTTTGGCGTAACGCCATGATTTTGCTGTCGATCGGCGGTGCACTGCTGTTGGTGGTGTCGGCGCTGGCTTGGGCTATGATGCGCACGTTGTTGCGCCAGCTGGGGGGCGAGCCGCAGTACGCCGTGGATGTGGTCAGGCAGATTGCGGAGGGGAATCTGGTGGTGGATGTGAAGACCCATCCTAATGATCACCACAGTATTCTGTATGCCATCCGGTTGATGCGCGACAACCTCTCTGCGCTGGTCAGCCAGGTACGCGGCAGTACCAACTCCATCGCCACCGCGTCGACCCAGATCGCTTCCGGCAATGAGGATTTGTCATCCCGGACAGAATCTCAGGCCAGTGCCCTGGCGCAGACCGCCGCCGCAATGGAACAGCTGACGGCAACCGTACAGCAGAATGCCGATAATGCACGGCATGTCAATCAACTGGCGCACTCGGCGTCGGATGTTGCAACCCGTGGCGGGACAGTGGTGAAACGAGTCGTCGCTACGATGGATTCGATCGATGCCTCGTCACGTAAGATTGTGGATATCATCGGGGTGATCGACAGCATCGCGTTCCAGACCAATATTCTGGCGCTGAATGCCGCCGTGGAAGCTGCACGCGCCGGTGAGGCCGGGCGCGGATTCGCGGTGGTGGCAAGCGAAGTGCGAACGCTGGCGCAACGTTCTGCATCCGCAGCCAGAGAAATCAAAAACCTGATTGATGACTCGGTATCCCGGGTGGACGAAGGAACCGAGCTGGTCAAACACGCGGGCTCAACCATGGATGAGATTGTCGAAAGCGTCAAACGTGTCACCACTATGGTGGTCGAGATCAGCACCGCCAGTTCGGAGCAAGGGGCGGGGATCACTCAGGTGAATCAGGCGGTGTCTCAGATGGAACAAAGTACCGAGCAGAACGCCGCCTTGGTACAGGAGGCGCTGGCGGCGAAATCCCTGAACGATCAGGCACAGGATCTTGCCCGTACCGTCGACCGGTTCCGGGTCGATGACCGTGCGGGGTATCTGTCGGCGGTTGCCCACTAACGCGCATTCAGCCAGCTCCCGGCCGGATAGGTTTGTCCGGCCGAGACGACTTGTCGAACGTTTTCCACCGTATTTCTTCTGATGCGCGTTTTTGTACGTGATTGGGCTGTCGTGTGTCTCGCCTTAAAAATGTTATGTTATAACATATCTCATGTGTTAGCATGCCTGCCGGTTGCGATCGTGCTTCATGGTCGCAGTGCGATAATTTCTGAGCAGGAGCGGGCCTATGCCTCCTTTACCCGTCACGGTGCTGTCCGGTTTTCTGGGCGCAGGCAAAACCACCGTACTTAACCATATTCTGAACAATCGTCAGGGGCGCCGGGTGGCGGTGATCGTCAATGACATGAGCGAAGTGAATATTGACGCCGACCTGGTCAACAATGAGGTCACACTCGATCATCGCCAGGAAAAACTGGTGTCGATGAGTAATGGCTGCATCTGTTGCACCTTGCGTGAAGATTTGCTGGTTGCCGTGCGCGAACTGGCGCAAACCGGCCGTTACGACTATTTGCTGATCGAGTCCAGCGGTATATCCGAACCGCTGCCGGTGGCGGAAACGTTCACCTTTGAAGATGAAAACGGGCAGCGCCTGTCGGATTTCGCCCGGCTGGATACGCTGGTGACTGTGGTGGATGGCGTCAATTTTCTGCAGCAATATCAGGAAGCGCAGAGTTTGCAAGAGGCGGGAGAAAGCCTGGGCGAAGATGATGAGCGCAGCGTGTCCGAACTGCTTATCGAACAGATCGAATTCTGTGATGTGTTGCTGGTGAGTAAGACTGATGAAATGGACGCCGAACAGCGTAATGAGGTGATGGCGGTTCTGCATAGCTTGAACCCTGAAGCGCGCATTCTGCCGATTGCACATGGTCAGGTTGAACTGGATGAAGTGCTGAATACCGGTCGCTTTAGTTTCGACAAGGCATCGATGGCGCCGGGATGGCTGCGCGAATTACGCGGCGCGCATACCCCGGAAACGGAAAGCTATGGCATCAGCAGTTTTGTGTATCAGGCGCGTCGGCCGTTCGATCCCATGCGGTTCTACCGTTTTCTGGAACAGGCTGATTGGGGCACTGGGCGCCTGCTGCGTTCAAAAGGTTTCTTTTGGCTGGCGAGTAGGCCGTTTGATGCCGGTTCCTGGCATCAGGCGGGCGGCGTGTTGCGTTATGGTTATGCGGGGCGATTCTGGAAGTCGATTCCACGCGAACATTGGCCGCAGGATGAAGCGGCGCAGGCGGCTATCGACGAGAAATGGCAGGAGCCTTTCGGCGATATGCGCCAGGAAATTGTCTTTATCGGGCAGAATCTGGATCGGGCATGGATTGTCCGCCAATTAGATGACAGCCTGTTGACGGATGAACAGTTGCTGGCGGGTGTCGACAGTTGGCAGACGCTGGAAGATCCGTTCGAGCCCTGGTGACGCCTGCCGGGCGCTCATCAACGCCGCCGCCCCTGGCAGGCTGTGCGTAGGGGGTAGCGCGTTTCTGTTATTCATCATCACTCATGGCGTGTTTCTTCAACAGGCCGCGGTATTGATGGTAGGTCACACCCAGCAGTTCCGCCGCCTTGCGCTGGTTGAAGCGGGCTTGCTGCAACGCCTGCCGCACCAGCTGTTGTTCCTGGTCGTGCTGCCAGCTGCGTAGATCCAGTGGCAGTGCGGGCAGGGCTGTTGGCGCGGCGGCGGTTTTCGCCTCGATGGCGGGGAATGTCTGCGACTGGAACGGGTTGAGGATGATGCGATCCAGCGCCTGCTCGCTGTCGCCGTGACGGTAGACCGAGCGTTCCACTACGTTTTTCAACTCGCGAATGTTGCCGGGCCAAGGGTAGCTGAGCAAAATGTGCTCGGCATTGGGGGTAAAACCGGGAAACAGCGGCAGCCGCAATTCACGGCACATTTGGACTGCGAAATGCTGTGCGAGCAACATGATGTCTTGCTGACGCGCCCGTAGCGGCGGCAGGTGCACCACGTCAAATGCCAGCCGGTCAAGCAGATCGGCGCGGAACTTGCCAGCCGCCGCCAGCGCCGGCAGATCCTCGTTGGTGGCACAAACCAAACGCACGTCCACCTGTAGCGGTTGGCTGCCGCCCACGCGCTCCAGCACACCGTATTCGATCACCCGCAACAGTTTTTCCTGCACCAGCATCGGCGCGGTCGCCAGTTCGTCAAGAAACAGCGTACCGCCGTCCGCGCGCTCAAATCGCCCCAGATGACGCCGTTGTGCGCCGGTGAACGCGCCGGCTTCATGACCGAATAGTTCTGAATCCAGCAGATTTTCGTTCAGCGCAGCGCAGTTGAGGGAAATGAACGCGCCTTGCCAGCGAGCGGAGAGATAATGCAGGCGGCTGGCGATCAGCTCCTTGCCGGTACCGCGTTCGCCAATCACCAGAACCGGTTTGTTAAGCGGCGCCAGCTGGGAGACCTGCTCCAGTACCTCCAAAAAGCGATTGGCTTCGCCCAGCAGGGATTCATTGTCGTGAGTCATGTGGCTACCTTGTATTTTTCACTAATTGTTGGCGATTTTTACTATCATAAAATGTCGGGCGGTGAAGGCAAAAATAAAATCATTTTATATCAATGCATTATTGTTTTATGAAAATTGGCACGACATTTGATAAAGACTACATGTCATCAGGCAATGGCCGATGGAGATTACCAACCGGGCGTCGTAGACGCCGGAAATCACTGAGGAGTTGAGTATGGGTATTTTTTCCCGTTTTGCCGACATTGTGAACGCCAATATCAATGCCCTGCTGGATAAAGCGGAAGATCCGCAGAAACTGGTGCGGTTGATGATTCAGGAAATGGAAGACACGCTGGTGGAAGTGCGCTCCACGTCTGCGCGGGCGTTGGCGGAAAAGAAACAGTTGTCCCGCCGCATTGAGCAGGCCCGCGAACAGCAGAGCGAATGGCAGGAAAAGGCGGAACTGGCATTGCGTAAAGATCGTGAAGATCTGGCGCGTTCGGCGTTGATTGAAAAACAGAGGCTGGCGGAGTTGATGGCGGTGTTGGAGCAGGAGGCGACGACGACCGAAGAGACGCTGGAACGCATGAAGCGTGAAATCGGCGAGCTGGAAAACAAGCTGACTGAAACCCGTGCCCGCCAGCAGGCGCTCACGTTGCGTCATCAGGCGGCCAGTTCATCAAGAGATATTCGTCGCCAGTTGGATAGCGGTAAACTGGATGAAGCCATGGCGCGTTTCGAACAGTTCGAACGCCGTATCGACACGCTGGAAGCCGAGGCGGAGAGCGTAGGGTTAGGCAAACAGAAATCACTGGATCAACAGTTTGCCGAGCTGAAGGTGAATGACGAGATCGACGCGCAACTGGCGGCGCTTAAAGCCAAGGTCAAACCGGCGGAGTAACCGCGATAGGCTGCCGTCCAGGCGGCGGCCAGGCCGCATCATCATAATAATGAAGGAGAAAAAATGGGCGCTCTGGTACTGACAATGATCCCGCTGACGGTATTTCTGCTGTTTGTGGCGCCGCTGTGGCTATGGCTGCATTACAGCCAACGTCGTCGCGCCACGCCGCAGTGGGATCAACATGAGCGGCAGCGGCTCGTCAGATTGAAGGAAGACGCACAGCATATGCGCGAGCGTATTGAAGCGTTGGAACAGATTCTGGATGCAGAACATCCTAACTGGAGGCAATCCTGATGACCGACAACAAATTATACCTGGTGCCGGAAGAAGGTATGATCAAAGGCGTATGCGCCGGGTTGGCGCGTTATTTTGATGTGCCGGTAAAACTGGTGAGGCTGATCGCGGTACTGTCTGTTTTCTTCGGCCTGTTTGTGATTACCGCGCTGGCCTATATCATTCTTAGCTTCGTCCTGGATCCGTTGCCTAAGGACGCAGATCGCGCATCAGCGGCGACGGAAGCATCGCCTAATCAATTACTGGATGACGCTGATGCAATACTGAGCGCCAGCGAGCAACGATTACGCCAGATTGAGCGTTACATTACATCCGACACCTTTGGGGTTCGTAGCAAGTTCCGCCAGTTATAGCCGAATCGTTCGGTGAGCCGTCGACGGAGCGGGCGGGTTGTCCGCTTGCTTCCGTCATCTCCGATGCGGATGCATGTCTCATCCTGCCACCGTCGTTATTGTTTTGCGTACCGGCGATATGCACGGAACATCATCCCGCGCATTTTTTCTTTTCAGCGACAACACGCCATAATGAAGCGAGACGACGAACGGCAATGAGCCGTGGCGCGGGTAAAATAAAAAACAGGAGTATCAGTGGGTTATCCTCTCAATCGCTTACAGGGCGAACTCAACGCGCTGGTCAACCGCAGCGTCGATCGCCATGTACGGCTGGCGGTGACGGGGTTGAGCCGTAGCGGTAAAACCGCCTTTATCACTTCGCTGGTCAATCAGTTGCTCAATGTGCACAACGGCGCTCGCTTGCCATTGTTTTCCGCGGCGCGAGAACACCGGTTGCTGGGGGTGCGGCGGATTCCCCAGCGTGATTTGGGTATTCCGCGCTTTGCTTACGACGAGGCGATCTCTGCGCTGTACAGCGTTCCGCCGGCTTGGCCGTCGCCGACGCGCGGCGTGAGCGAAATCCGTTTGATGATGCGTTACCGGTCGCAGGACAGTCTGTTGCGTCACTTCCGTGATACGTCGACGCTTTATCTGGAGATCGTCGATTATCCGGGCGAATGGCTGTTGGATTTACCGCTGCTGGAACAGACCTATGCCGAATGGTCGCGCCAGATGCAGGATATGTTGCAGGGTGAGCGGCGAGTCTGGGCGCAGCCCTGGCTGACGCTTTGTCAGTCGCTCGACCCGCTGGCGCCGGCGGACGAAAACCAACTGGCGGATATCTCACAGGCCTATACCGCTTACCTGTGGCGCTGCAAGCAGGAGGGGCTGCATTTCATTCAGCCGGGGCGTTTTGTGCTGCCCGGCGATTTGGCCGATGCGCCGGTGCTGCAGTTTTTCCCCTGGCCGCAGCGGGACGAACGGCTGGACGCGCTGATGGCGCAGGCGGATGCCGGCAGTACGTTCGGTATGTTGCGGCGCCGGTTTGACCACTATTGCCAGCATGTGGTTCGGGCGTTTTACCGTCAGCATTTCGTCCGTTTCGATCGCCAAATCGTGCTGGTGGATTGCCTTCAGCCGCTGAATAGCGGGGTTCAGGCTTTCAATGATATGCGCCTGGCGCTGGCGCAACTGATGCGCAGCTTTCATTACGGTAAACGGACATTGCGCCGGCGGTTGTTTTCACCCTGTATCGATCGGCTGATGTTTGCCGCCACCAAGTCGGACCACATCACCACCGATCAGCAGGCCAATCTGGTGTCGCTATTGCAGCAACTGGTGCAGGAGGCCTGGCAAAATGCGGCATTCGAGGGGATCGACATGTCCTGCGCAGGGATTGCTTCGGTTCAGGCGACCCGCAACGGCATGGTTGAGCATCAGGGGCAGGCATTGCCGGCGTTACGCGGGCACCGACTGGCGGATGGTCAGCCCATGACCGTTTATCCCGGCGATGTGCCGCCGCGTCTGCCGGAGCCAGATTTCTGGCAAACACAGGGGTTTAACTTTGACGCCTTCAGGCCGCTGGAGATGCCGCTGGACGCACCGTTGCCGCATATCCGACTGGATTCGGCGCTGGAGTTCCTGTTGGGAGATAAATTGCGATGAACGACCTTCTAAAACCCCGTATTAACTTTGATGATGAGCCGGCGGCTGCCGTCGGGGGCAACGGGTTGCGGCCGTCGGTCGATTTCACCGATGCGCCCGGACGGGAATTCGTGCCGGTTGCTTTGGGCGATGAGAACGCTCTGGACGAGTTGGAAACCGCCGAGCAGGAGCAGGTCGTCAGTGCGGCGTTGTCGCCGAAACGCAGTCTCTGGCGACGTATGCTGGTGGCGGGGATGACGCTGTTCGGCATCAGTGCGCTGGCGCAGGGAGGGCAATCGTTGTATCACGCCTGGCTGAATCAGGACTGGATCGCGCTGGGGGGCATCGCCGCCGGTACCTTGATCGTCGGCGCCGGCGTTGGTTCGCTGGCGGTGGAGTGGCGCCGGTTGTACCGGTTGCGGCAGCGTGCGCAAACCCGTGATCAGGCGCAGGCGCTGCTCGATGGACATCGTGTCGGCAACGGGCGGGCGTTCTGTGAACAGCTGGCGCGACAGGCGGGGTTGGGGATGGGGCACCCGGCGATGCAGCGCTGGTTGGCGTCGCTGCATGAGAGCCAGAACGACCGCGAGGTGGTCGTTCTCTATGCAAAACTGGTGCAACCGGCGTTGGACGCCCGCGCCCGTCGCGAAATCAGTCATTGTGCCGCCGAAGCCGCGTTGATCGTGGCGGTGAGCCCGCTGGCGTTGGTGGATATGGCGTTTATCGCCTGGCGTAACCTGCGACTGGTGAATCGTATCGCCAGGTTGTATGGCATTGAACTGGGATATTTTAGCCGTATTCGTCTGTTCAAGCTGGTGCTGTTGAATGTGGCATTTGCCGGCGCCAGCGAGTTAGTACGGGAGATCGGCATGGACTGGATGTCACAGGATCTGACGGCCCGTCTGTCGGCGCGGGCGGCGCAGGGGTTGGGTGTCGGGTTGTTGACGGCACGGCTGGGCATTCGGGCGATGGCCCTGTGTCGGCCGTTGCCCTGGCTGGACGATAAGCCCCGCTTGGGCGACTTTCGCCGCGAACTGCTGGCGCATATTCGTGAGAAAAGCCGGGCAGGATCATAATGCCTATTCCATCCTTCCACACTGCCGGGGCGCCTGCTCCGGTTTTGCTCGCCGCCAGGTTGTACTGTGTTGATGATGGCTTCCGGGCGCGTTGGTCTAACGATGATTTCCTGATCGTGGTTTTCTGACCATGGTTTTCTGACCTAGTGCAAAGAAAAAAAACCAGTCTTGACCGACTCTTAACCCATGCGTTGTCGTTATATCGCACATAACGCCTGCCGGCTCTGCATCGCCGCGACGGCAGGGCGACAGCGTACCGAACTGTCAGGTTTGGCGTCCGACGGCCGATACTGTTCTGGTGTGTCTTTTCCTCTGGCTGGAAGGAGATAGGCTGTGCATTATTGTGGCAAAACTATAATCGCGGGCGTATTGGGCGCCCTGATGTTGAATTTTTCTGTCCACGCTCAGTGGATCATGTCGCCGGCTGAAGCCCAGCGCTATGCGCAAGGGAGTTTCCCCGACTATCTTGACTCGTTAATGCTCAGCAATGACTCCGACGTGTCGTCTGATATCCAACGCAACCTGAGTTGGATGGATACCGCCTTCAAAAAACGGGGGTTTACCACCTACACCATTCCCAATGGCGCGCATCCCATGTTGTATGCCGAGTGGGGAACCATGCAGGCAAGCCGTAAGACCGTATTATTTCTATTGCATTTTGACGGCCCTCCGGTCACGGCTTCCGAGTGGAGCAGTGAACCATTCAAACCCACGCTGAAATACAAAGATAACCGTAACATCTGGCAGCCACTGCCTAACGAGCGGCTGATGCAATCGGCGATCGACCCGGAATGGCGGGTATTCGCCCGCTCATCCTCGGACGGCAAAGGGGTGATCGGTATGTTTCTGGCGGCGATTGACGCATTGAAAGGCAACGGTGCGCCGCCGGCGGTGAATATCAAGGTGTTGCTGGATTCGGAAGAAGAACGCGGCTCGCCCCATCTGATGTCGGTCGTGACGCAGAATGCCGCCCGGTTGAAGAACGACGGCGTGGTGGTGCTCAACGGCGCCATGATGAGCAATGACAATCCGTTGATAACGCTGGGGTATCGTGGATCAATTCAGGTGGATATGACGGTGTTTGGTCCGGATCCGGCGGCGCACAGCGGTGCGTTCGGCAATATCGTCATCAATCCGGCGCAGCAGTTGGCTACCTTGCTGGCGGGGTTGAAAGATGCCGATGGCCGGGTCACGCTGCCCGGTTTTTATGACCGAGTGAAGCTGAGCGACGAAGAGCGCCAACTCATGGCGAAACAGGCCCCGCCTAAAGGGGCGATTGAAAACCGCTATGGGGTGACGCAATTGGATAAGGTGGCGGCCAATCCGGTGGAAGCGGTACAGTATCCCTCGCTGGATATTATCGGGTTGAAGTCCGGCGATACCGGACGAAAAGCCATTTACGCGATTCCATCCACCGCCACTGCCAGCCTCAATATCCGTACTGTGCCGGAGACCTCGCCGGATTATCTCTACGATCTGCTAAAACGTTATGTGCTCGCCAAAGGGTTTTATCTAACCCGTTCTGACGCACCCTCGTTGCAAGAGCGCAACCACAACCCGAAGTTGATTGCTATGAATATGCTGACGGCGGGCGGCAGCTCCTACGCAGTCCGCACACAATTTGGCGCGCCGCTGGCGAAGTGGGTAAGTGAGGGGTTGACGGCGACGCGCAAGGTTGAGCCCGACAAAAACCGCATGCTGGGCGTCTCGCCGCCGATCAATGGCGCGCTGGCGCAACTGAAAAGCGCGTTCGCTGTGGTGCCGCTGGTGAATGCCGACAACAATGCGGCCAGTTATGACGAGAACTTGCGTGTCGGTAACTATCTGGAAGGTGTGCGCACCCTTGTGTCTCTGCTGACCACGCCGTTTCCGGCGGATGAGCCCGAGCCGCCGCGCCAGTCTGCCCAGTCGATCAAAACGCGCTGAGCGACAATCCATCAATTAATGACATGGGTGTCAACTTTTGCTGACACCCCACTTCATCCTGTGCGGATGTCAGGGTATGATTCCGCTTTCCGTTGTGTGAAGCACACCCAACTCCGCCGCCCGCTGAAAAAGGTTTTGTTGATGCGTCTGGAAGTGTTTTGTCAGGACCGGCTCGGTCTGACTCGTGAATTGCTGGATCTACTGGTACTGCGCCATATTGATTTGCGTGGTATCGAGATCGATCCTGTCGGCCGAATCTACCTGAATTTCGCGACGCTGCATTTTGAGGAGTTCAGCGCGCTGATGGCGGAAATTCGCCGCATTCCGGGCGTTAGCGATGTCCGCACCATCGCCTTTATGCCGTCGGAGCGTGAGCATCGGGCGCTCAGTGCATTGCTGGAGTCGATGCCCGAGCCGGTGTTATCGGTGGATCTGAAAGGCAAGCTGGAACTGGTCAACGCCGCCGCGCTGACATTGTTCGAGTTGACACGGGATAAAGCCCGGGCCATGACGTTGGGGCAACTGGTGAATGGCTACGCAATCGCCCAGTGGCAGGAACTGGGCGGCAGGCCGGAAACCGTGCGGGTAGTGATTCGCGGCCAGGATTTTTTGCTGGAGGTGACGCCAGTACACCTGGAAGACGACAACGGTAAACTGACGACGGCCGGCGCGCTGGTGATGTTGCGATCAGCGGTACGCATGGGGAGACAACTGCAGGATACGCCGGTTCATGACGACCGGGAGTTCGAGCATGTGGTGGCGGTAAGCCCGCGTATGCGCCAGGTGGTGGAACAGGCACGCAAACTGGCGATGTTGGATGCGCCGTTGCTGCTGATTGGCGAAACCGGCACGGGCAAGGATATGCTGGCTCGAGCCTGCCATCTACGTAGCAGCCGGGGTAAGAAACCCTTTTTGGCGCTCAACTGTGCCTCGCTGCCGGATGATGTGATGGAAAGCGAACTTTACGGCTATGCGCCAGGCGCTTACCCCAATGCGCTGGAAGGTAAGAAAGGGTTTTTCGAACAGGCTAACGGTGGTTCGGTGCTGCTGGACGAAGTGGGCGAGATGTCGCCCCAGATGCAGACTAAATTGCTGCGATTTCTCAACGACGGCACGTTCCGGCGTGTGGGGGAAGAGCATGAGGTTCACGTTGATGTTCGTGTGATCTGCGCTACCCAGAAAAATCTGCAGGATTTGGTGCAACGCGGGCTGTTTCGTGAGGATTTGTTCTATCGTCTGAATGTGTTGACGATCAATTTGCCGCCCTTGCGCGAGTGTCCGATGGACGTCATGCCGTTGGTGGAATTGTTTGTCGCCCGTTTCGCCGATGAGCAGGGCATTGCGCATCCCCGTATCGCGCCGGAGGTGCGCGCTTTGTTGCCGCAGTATGGTTGGCCGGGCAATGTGCGCCAGTTAAAAAATACTCTCTATCGTGCATTGGCTCAGTTGGAAGGCCATGAACTGCGTCTGGCGGATATCGACCTGCCTGCATTCCAGCATGACGTCGCCCACAGCGACGAGGTGCTGGAAGGGTCGCTGGATGATATCAATAAACGATTTGAGCGTTCGGTGTTGACCCGGCTGTATCAAACTTACCCCAGCACCCGCAAACTGGCGAAAAGGCTGGGGGTTTCTCATACCGCTATCGCCAATAAATTGCGTGAATACGGTCTCAGCGGGCGTAAAAGCGTCGGCGATGAAGATGAGTGAAGCCGCATGACGTTGCTGTCAGCGGATGATATCGCCCGGCACTAACGAATACATGGCGGCATCGATCGGCCCGTGGCGCAGGATGATGCGGTTTCTGGCGATGCCTTCAAAGTGGGCGCCGACCTTTTCCGCCACCCGACGGCTGGGGTGGTTGTGTTCTCCCGCAAAGATCTCCAGCCGCGTCAGCGCCAGTTCATCAAACCCGAATGCGGCAATGGCGCGCACCGCTTCCGGCATATAGCCATGTCCCTGAGCCGACTGCCGTATCCAGTAGCCGATATTCCCCATCCGATAAGCCCTATTGATGGCATTGATGGAAACCGTACCGAGCAGATGCCCCGATGCTCGGTCAGTGACGGCGAAATCAAAGGCATCGCCGCTCTGTCGCTGTTGTGCTGAAAGTGTGATCCAGCAGGAGGCGTCCTGCAGGCTGTAATCCGGCGACCACCAGACCAGCCAGCGGCCGATCGTATCGGCCGACTCCAAAATCGCCCGCAGGGATTCCTGAGCATCATCCGAGGTATAAGGGCGTAGTAACAGGCGCGGCGTAGTCAGTTCAGTCATAGAGTCCTCGCAGTCTGGTGGTGATAAAAAGGGAAAAATCCATTCTGTTAACAAAATAACTCACCGTTGCCCTCTGGCGAAAAACACACGCATCGTTGATGGGACGGTGTTGTTATCAATGCTTCGGTTAACCGGGTAAGCGTCAGCGTGTATGACCTATTACGTTGGCAGAGGATACTGGGCCAATTGTTCCAGCCACTGGTTGTCCTGCGGGCTGGCCGGCATATACACCAGCATGCGATCACCATTACTGGAGGCTGTCCACCAGTTGGTCTGCCGCAGGGCGATAATCCCCAGTACCGGGTGACGGAAGCGTTTTTCACGATCGTCCACGCCCTGAATGTCATGGCGCTGGTGCCATAACTGACGGAACTCTTCCGACTCGCTTAGAAAACGCTGTAGTTGGGCTTCCCATAGCGGATCACCGCTGTGTTCCGCCATGCGAGCCCGGAACATGGCTACGATATTCGGCAGAAGCTCGTGCAGATCGACCAAACATTCCCGCCAGCCGGGGTGAGTGAAAGCCAGCAAAATACAGTTGCGATCCTCATGGGGGAGCTGTGCCAGATTGATATTCATCAGACGGCACCAGGCCTGATTGAAACCGAGAATGCTAAAGCGTGCGTTGACGATGACAGCCGGAAAAGGGTTGAGTTGATCGAGAATTCGTTGCCCGTCAGCGCTGATTTTTTCACAACTGGCGCGTGCAGCGGGCGAGAAGGGCAACCCGGCCAACATAAACAGATGACGGGTTTCATCCTGATTGAATTGCAGCGCGTTGGCGATGGCGGTAAGCGTTTTAGCGGAGGTGCGGATTTCCCGACCCTGCTCCAGCCAGGTGTACCAGGTTATGCCTACATCAGCCAGTAACGCGACATCCTCACGGCGCAGACCCGGTGTTCGTCGTTTGCGCGGCGAGGGCAACCCCAGCCGCTGCGGATCCAGGCTTTCGCGACGCGAGCGCAGAAAGGCGCCGAGCTGTTTGCGGTTATCCTGTAACACGAGTGACGGATGCGATTCAGCTGCGGGTACCGACACGGTCATGATCATGAGGACATTCTCCAGGCAGGTAGTATTTATACCAGGATAAACAGGAACTGGTACCCGGTTATGATTCGAGTAATGCTAATTGCGTCTAGTCATTAACACAACGGATATCATCATGAAACAGGCTTCTATGCCACCTGCGCTCAGCAGTATCGGATTGATACTGCTACTTACCGGACAGCTATTGCCGATGATTGATTTTTCGATCGTCAACGTAGCGCTGGAGTCTATCGCTAACTCGCTTCACGCCAGCCCGGCAGAGCTGGAACTGGTGGTATCGGTTTACGGCGTCGCTTTTGCCGTTTCATTGGCGATGGGCGGGCGTTTGGGCGATAACTTGGGGCGCGGTCGGTTGTTTCTGTTTGGCGTGGCGCTGTTTGGTGTAGCGTCATTACTCTGTGGTATTGCCTGGCATATCGGCGTGCTGTTGCTGGCGCGGGCGTTGCAGGGTTTTAGCGCCGCTATGGTGGTGCCGCAGATCCTAGCGACGATCCATGTTTGCCTGAGAGGTCGCGACCACGCACGGGCTTTGGGGTTATACAGCGCTATCGGCGGTATCGCATTTGTCGTGGGGCAAGTATTGGGTGGTTGGCTGATTCAATTGGATATTGCCGGATTCGGTTGGCGCAGCGTGTTTTTGGTCAATCTGCCGCTTTGCTTGCTGGTTTTGCTGTTTGCTCCCGGTCGTCTACCGGATACGCGAGGAGAAAAACCGGTCGCGCTGGATATATCGGGAACCACATTACTTTCTATCGCGCTGGCTTTTTTTGTTGTTTCCTCTGGCGCTTGGGCCTATCTGGCATTGGAACTGGCTGTGTCTGGCGGCGTTGCTGCTGTCACTGGTGGCGTTTATTCTGCTGCGTTGGGTTGAGCTTCGGCAACCGGCGCCGTTGTTGCCGCCGCCCTTGTTCAAACTACCGGGTATTCGCTTCGGTCTCTTGCTGGCGTTGCTGTTTTTTCCAGCTGGAGCGGTTTTATGTTTGCGGTGGCATACACGCTGCAATCCGGTGCTGGGTTCTCGCCATTGCAATCAGGCAACAGCTTTATCGGGCTGGGATTATCCTATTTTGTCGCGTCGCTGTTGAGCGGGCGTATCGCTGCCCGAATCGGGCATATCCGTTCGTTGTTGATGGGATGTGCTATCCAGATGGTTGGGCTGGTGCTACTGATGGCGACGCTGGCATGGCGCTGGCCGATTACGATAATGCTGATTTTGCCCTCCACGATGATGATTGGTTTTGGGCAGGCGTTTATCGTCAGCAGTTTTTATCGCATCGGCTTGTCTGATGTGCCGCTGCCATTGGCCGGTGCGGGCAGCGCGTTGTTGTCGACAATACAGCAGACCTCTCTGGGGCTGGGGCCCATCCTGTTGGGAAGTGTTCTGGTTCAGGCTTTGCACGGCAACGGCGGCAACTTTGCGCAGGCGTTGATCGTTACACTGGTTGCCGAGTGGGGGCTGATGCTGGTGTTGGTCGCATGCGCGTTGCGGGTGAAATACCGCGAAGCGCGTGTTTCCCCGGCTGGCGGTGTGAGTGCGGTGAGTGAACGGTAAGGGTTACGACAAGGGTGTTGATAAAGGAGGGTAATAGATAAGGCGGGGTACCACATCCCATGCCGGGAACCGGCGCCGGTCGATTCGGCAGCGACAACACAGGGATGACTGAAGATACGTTTAGTGGGCTGGCTCACCGACGTTTCCTGTGGGAAGGCGCCTGAACGGGGTGATAGCGGGTCTGCCAATGTTTGGGAATTCCCCGGCGCTGTAGCTCCGGGGAGGTGATGGATTATTTCAGTACCGCCAATGCGGCATCGTAGTCCGGCTCGTTGGTAATTTCATTCACCAACTCGCTGTGCAGCACATTGTCATTTTCATCCAATACGACAACGGCTCGGGCTGTCAGCCCTTTCAGTGCGCCTTCGGCAATGGCTACACCGTAGTCTTCCTTGAATACATCGCCGCGCAGGGTAGACAGGACGACAACACTATTCAGACCTTCAGCGCCGCAAAAGCGGGATTGGGCAAACGGTAGGTCTGCAGAGATGCACAAGACCACGGTGTTGTTCAGTTCAGCGGCAAACTGGTTGAATTTACGAACGGAGGCTGCGCAAACACCGGTATCAATACTGGGGAAAATATTCAGGACTTTGCGTTTACCTGTGTAGTGGCTCAAAGCCACATCAGAAAGGTCTTTGGCAACCAGGGAAAATGCCTTCGCTTTACTTCCTTTTGCCGGGAAAGTCCCCGCAACCGGTACTGGATTGCCTTGAAAATGTACGTTTTTTGACATGTCTGTGTCCTTTATTACAGGTGTTTAACATGTTGATTAGTGTAGGGCAACATTCTCAACATTGGTATAAAAATTGTGGGAGAGCAGTTGCAGCAACGGTTCCAGATAATGTTCGTTAGCACTATCGGCGGCGATAACCGGTAGCTCTGCTGTAATGCAATGCAATTGATGTTCCACACACCAGGTACCGAACGAACCGGGCGTGGCATACCCCACGTTTTCCACTAATGGCAGTTCAAACGCCTTGGCCAGCCAGCTTCCCAGTGGCGACAGCCGTGGATCCTCAATGCAGGCCAGCGGTTCGTGAAAAGAGACGATCCACGGCGGCGAAAGCTGTTCTATCAGTTGGCACAATGCGCGGGTTTCCGGTTCGGAACCAGGGCTGTCGCCAGTGGATAGCCTGACGTCGCGATCAGGGGTAACGTCGCTCCAGCGGTATACCGTCCCGTCTGGTTGCCAGTTAGCTGTGGGGAAATTGCGATTAAGATCGACGCCATGCGCATTACACCGCGTACCGAGTTGGCATCCATCCGGATTCACCGCCAGCACGACATGATGATGGCGCAGACCGGGCGCGAGCGTTCGTAATGCGCAGGAAAGCGCGAAAACCGAAGCCGTTTCATCACCATGAGTGCCGGCAAGGATGACTCCACTATGCGGTGTGGATTGCTCTGCGGGAAAGAAGATCAATGGCGCCCCTAGCCGGGAGCGACCGTATACATCGCCGATATGGTGAAAAAATCCCCGCTCTGAGCGAGGCCGTGTTGCAGCGCGTTGTGTTGCCATATACGAAGTCCTGACTGCCATTTTGCCCCATCATAACAAAAAAGCCCTGTGCGTCAGCGTGGTTACGCCAGTTTTAGTCTGAATGGGAAGGTGTTTCGCATGGGTTTGTAATACGCTGGAGCATAGCGGGTGCCATCAGGGAGCGTTATCGCAAAATAGAGAGATCAGCGTTCGGGAGACTGGCTGGATGAACAGATTTACGTCTATTATCACTCACGGTTCTGTAACGATTTTTTCAGTCTGACGCACGACTTAAACCAGGTTGACCTGCAGGGGAGCATGGAGGCAGGCAGCCTATTGATAGCGTCAGAATGGCAACCGACCGGCCTTTATCGGCCCGTTTGTCAATGATTGGTTTTGCCACCGACATCGGTGGTTTTTTTCTGGAAGGATTCATCATGCAATCTCATTATCTCGCATTATCTATGGTGTTGATGGCTGCGTTGGCCGGCTCTGCTGTTGCAGCGCAGGTGCCTGTCGGCACCGTGCTGGCAGAACGGCAGGAGATCGTCCGCCATATCAAAGATGAACCCGCCTCGTTGGATCCGGTAAAGGCGGTAGGGCTGCCGGAGATTCAGGTTATCCGTGATCTGTTTGAGGGGCTGGTGAATCAGGACGAACACGGCAACCCAATCCCAGGCGTGGCGGAGCGTTGGCAAACCAGCGATAACCGGACTTTCATATTCACACTACGCAACAATGCACGTTGGTCTAACGGTGATCCGGTCACTGCTCGCGATTTTGTGTACAGTTGGCAGCGTCTGGTTGCGCCGGAAAATACGTCCCCCTTTGCCTGGTTCGCTCGACTGGCAGGTATCGTCAATGCGGATGAAATTTTGTCGGGCAAGCTTCCTGCCGATAGACTGGGTGTCGTCGCGTTGGATGATCATACGCTGAAAGTACAGTTGGTCAGGCCGATACCTTATTTTGTTAATCTGGCTGCCAATTTCAGTTTGTTTCCCGTGCATCAGGCTACGGTGGAAAAATTCGGTAAAGATTGGACTAAGCCAGGCAACTTGGTAGGCAACGGCGCGTTTCAGCTACAGGATCGGGTAGTGAATGAGAAGCTAGAGCTGATCCCTAATGCGTATTACTGGGATCATGCCCATACCTTGTTGGCCAAAGTGACGTTTGTACCGATCAATCAGGAGTCAAACGCCACGAAACGCTATCAGGCCGGTGATATCGACATCACCGAGTCTTTTCCGAAGAATCTCTACCCGAAATTACTGAAGGATATTCCCGGTCAGGTATTCACGCCGGATCAACTGGGCACCTATTATTATGCCTTCAATACTCAGCGGGGGCCGACCAGCGATGCCCGAGTGCGTCAGGCACTGTCGTATGCGATCGATCGCCAGATTATCGCGGAAAAAGTGTTGGGGACTGGCGAGAAGCCTGCTTA
>NZ_CM001857.1:2046568-2068338 GCF_000400505.1 Musicola paradisiaca NCPPB 2511
CGTTTTACACCGGATGTCACTGCCGGGTTTAAACCGGTGCCGATTGTACTGCAGCAGTATTCGCAAGCTGAACTTGATGCGCAAGCTAAAGCGCTGATGACGGCTGCCGGGTACGGGCCATCGAAACCATTGACATTAACCTTGCTGTACAATATGCAGGAAGTGCACCAGAAGATTGCGATTGCGATCGCTTCCATGTGGAAGAAGAAGCTGGGTGTGGATGTAAAACTGGTTAATCAGGAATGGAAAACCTATATCGATAGCCGGAACAGCGGCAATTTTGATGTGGTGCGGGCGTCCTGGATTGGCGACTACAACGAACCTTCTACATTTTTGTCATTGTTGACGTCGACGCACAGCGGCAATATTGCCCGTTTCAAAAACCCGGGATATGACCGCCTGATGGAGGAAGCGGCTAATCAGACGGATAAAAAAGCGCTGAACGATGATTACAATAAAGCAGAACAGGTTATTGCTGAAGAAGCGCCGATTGCGCCTATTTATCAATACACGAATGGGCGACTGATTAAACCTTGGGTAAAGGGATATCCCATTACCAATGCCGAGGATGTGGCATACAGCCATACGCTTTATATTCTGAAATATTGATTAATAAATTACAGAGTATGCTTGCATTTATCGCATATAGTCGCCGAATTTCGTTCAGAAAAGAAGCTTATCATTAACTATCTATCTAATAGAAATATATAAGAGTTGTTATAAAAATGGGTATTACATTTAACATTTGTTGTCCTGTTTGCGGTAGTGATCAAATCACACGTCCAACCAACTTTGACTTTAACACCAATTTTACTGGTGTCAGTTGCGGGATGTGTGGGCGTCCTATTACTAAAGCGGATGCGATTAAACAGCTTGCGAGTATACGTCCTCGTCATAAAGCGGGAAAACGTCATAAGCGCCGTTAGAATTCCATCTATAACGTGAAACTGACGATGTCTCCGCGGTATTGAGTCGCACGTGCCTTTAGAGTCCAATCACCCACGACAAGGAGATTGGATGTGAATAAGCAATTCACCGAAGCACAGATCAGCGCGAAGCCGTGCGGAGCTGTGTCGCAAGCATGCCTTCTCATAAGCCAGTTATTACCTCTGGCGCGCCGAGGCGGGATTTACCTGATCGTTGTGGTCAATGGGAAACTATTTACAACCGCTTTAACCGGTGGTCTAAAGCGGGAGTAATGAACAGTATTTTCAATAAATTACTCCAGATCTTGGATGAAAAAGCGCTGATTGACCGGGATGTTATCGCGTTGGATGGCAGTAACGTTTGTGCCCTGAAAGCTGCGGCCGGTGCGAAAAAACATCCCGATGAATGTGAGGAACCATGGGCTGGGTCACTCTCGCGGCGGTTTTGGCACTAAAATCCATTTGGCGACAAATGGAACGGAATTACCGCGGATGTGTTGTCTGAGCGGTGGACAAGCCCACGAAAGCCGGTATGCGGAAACGTTGCTTTGCGATACAAAAAGAAAACCGCTGTACTGCGACCCGCTCGGAAAAAAACAGCCAGAAACTATCTACATATGCTAAAGCTGGGGGGCGATCAGGTTATTTCTGAAGCGGTTGTTAAGTTTTAATGGACATAGCCTAGTCGATTGCGGTTGGTAACCACGGTCGGTCGGCATGCTTCAGGGCCTATTCTTTAACAAGCTGACGCCTCTCATGGCGATATAACCCATACCGTCGGCGTATAGGTTTATACGCACTGAGCGGCAGGGATATCGTTATCTTTCTTATTGATGGGACTGCGCTTAATTCTCCGTTACCGGGTTGCCGCCATAAGTATTGTCGTTAAGATAAATAGACAGTAGATCCTCCCGGAGGGAATTGCGTGCAAGAGAATGAAATCAGTATGTTGGCTAATACCGGGGCCGTGATTGCCTGTCAACTGGACGGCAAAGGCGGCATGGCGCCTTTGGGGGCGCACAGTGCTTCGCCATGTTGGCTGCACCTGGATTCCAATCAGCCGAACAGTGCCCGTTGGCTGAATGAAACGGGGTTGTTGCCGGATAGCGTTCGTGCGGCGCTGGCTGGAGAGAGTGCGCGGCCCAGGGTGGCGCGTCTGGGGGACGGGACGCTGATTACATTACGCAGCATTAACTACAATGATGACGCTCGGCCGGATCAATTGGTGGCGATGCGCGTGTTTGTCACCGATCGGCTGATAGTTTCTACGCGACGCCGCAAAGTTGCGGCGATTGACGCGGTGATGCAGGATCTGAAGGAAGGGAACGGTCCAACCGACAGCAGCAGCTGGCTGGTGTCTATCGCTGAAGCGCTGACGGATGATACCAGCGAGTTTATCGATGAATTGCACGAGAAGATAATCGATCTGGAAGACGCCTTGCTGGAGCAACAAATCCCTCCTCGCGGGGCGTTGGCGTTGATTCGTAAGCAGTTGATCGTATTGCGGCGGTATATGACGCCGCAGCGTGACATCTTCTCGCGTTTGTCCGGGGAGAAACTGGCCTGGATGCATGACGATGATCGGCGACGCATGCAGGAGATTGCCGAGCGGCTCGGTCGAGGGTTGGACGATCTTGACGCCAGTATCGCCAGAACTGCGGTGATCGCCGATGAGATTACCTCGCTAATGACCGATGCCATGAATCGTCGCACGTATACGATGTCGATGTTGGCGATGCTGTTTTTACCTACCACATTCCTTACCGGATTGTTCGGCGTCAATCTGGGCGGGATACCCGGGGCGGGAAGCGCACTAGGCTTTGCCGTATTTTGTTTGATGTTGATTCTGTTGATTGGCGGGGTTGCGTGGTGGTTAAGGCGTAGTAAATGGTTGTGAGGGGGGGGGAGGGTATTATTGTGTAATCCATCACGCAATTCCGGGGTACCCAAAAAACCATTGTTAATATTGAGCAATATCAACATTTCCGAGACATGCTTGCGGCACTATCCCTCCCGCAGGTGAATGCAACGTCAAGCGATGGGCGTTGCGCTCCATATTGTCTTACTTCCTTTTTTGAATTACTGCATAGCACAATTGATTCACACCATGCCGACGTTTTGTCGGCTTTTTTTTGTCTGAAATTTGCCGACGGGAACGGCATCCCCGGCCGACCTGTATGCGGCACGGGGTACATGGGGCCACAGAGATTGTGGCCCGACAGGAACTATTTGATTTCCAACACGTCCAGGCGCTCCAGCGGACGGTGAATTTCATCTTCCTCCTCATCCTGGCGCCAGCCTACCGGCTGCAACGGCAACTCTTCGCGATCGAAAGCCAGGTCGCCGCCGTCCACCACCTCGCCGCCATGACGAATGGATTTAAAATCGAACAGGTTGGTATCGCAGAGATGAGAAGGCACAACGCTCTGCATCGCGCTGAACATGGTTTCGATCCGCCCCGGATAGCGTTTATCCCAGTCGCGCAGCATATCCTTAATCACCTGTCGCTGTAGGTTGGGCTGGGAGCCACACAGGTTACAAGGAATAATCGGGAACTGTCTGGCTTCGGCAAAGCGTTCAATGTCTTTCTCGCGGCAATAAGCCAGCGGCCGAATCACCACATGTTTGCCGTCGTCGCTCATTAGCTTCGGCGGCATGCCTTTCAGCTTTCCGCCATAGAACATATTGAGGAACAGCGTTTGCAAGATGTCGTCGCGATGGTGGCCTAGCGCGATTTTAGTCGCACCCAGCTCCGTTGCGGTACGGTACAGAATGCCACGCCGTAGGCGAGAGCACAGTGAACAGGTTGTTTTCCC
Organism: Musicola paradisiaca NCPPB 2511; assembly: GCF_000400505.1. NCBI lineage: Bacteria > Pseudomonadati > Pseudomonadota > Gammaproteobacteria > Enterobacterales > Pectobacteriaceae > Musicola > Musicola paradisiaca. The sequence continues at coordinate 2,050,311 of NZ_CM001857.1, forward strand.
CTCGGGGATTTTCTCTTTTACGATGCCGTAAGTATTTTCTTCGACAATCTTGTATTCGATGCCGATGCTATCCAGATAGTTCGGCAGCACATGCCCAGGAAATCCGGGCTGCTTCTGATCCAGGTTGACTGCGATCAGCGAAAAAGAAATCGGCGCGCTCTGCTGCAGGTTTCGCAGAATTTCCAGCATGGTGTAGCTGTCTTTCCCGCCGGAAAGGCACACCATCACCCGGTCGCCGTCCTCGATCATCGAAAAATCGGCGATAGCCTCGCCCACATTGCGGCGCAGACGCTTTTGCAACTTGTTGAGGTTGTATTGTTGTTTTTGATTAAGGTTATGACTTTCTTGCATTTAATCGTTACTCGTGGTCGTGTTTTGCCGGTCTGGGCAGCATAGAAAACGTGTATTCAAGGAGCGAGTTTACCATTACGCGCGCCAATCCGAACGTTGTTCATTGTATTCGCCCCTTTTCCCCTGAAGTTAACGCCAGTGACGTGTTTCGTACCCAGCCCGATGCGTTCAGCGCATTGTCTGAAAGACGATATATCGGGCCAGGCGTGTTGGGCATGGATTACAGCACTGAATGCCTGCATGTTTATTGCTGGTCGCAGTTCAACAGTGCGCATGGGTGTTCGTCCTTGCCGTGGTTATTCGGCGAAGCAAAGGGGATGGGGCCGCAGGGCTATACTCAGATGGTTGGTTGAAAGAGGAGGCGCGTATGCAGGATCTTCCGCTGGGGAAAGTCTTTACGTTGCTCGAGTCGGGGCCGGTCATTCTGGTGACTACCAACGATGGTCAGCGAAATAATGTTATGACCATTACCTGGACCATGGTGCTGGGGTTTTCGGCATCGTTTGCCATAACAACCGGGCCCTGGAACTACTCTTATGCGGCGCTTCAGACGTCAAGAGAGTGCGTCATTTCCATTCCCACCGTCGACATGATAGATACCGTCGTCGGCATCGGTATGTGTTCTGGGCAGGATACGGACAAATTCCATCAATTTAATCTGACTCCGTTACCGGGGCGACAGGTGCGGGCACCGTTGATCGGGGAATGTCTGGCAAATATTGAATGTCGGGTGGCCGATATTATTGAACGCTACAACATTATCGTGCTCGATGGGCTGGCGGCGTATATTGATGAGGCGCGTATGGAAAAGAAGATGCTTCATGCAGTTGGTGACGGTACGTTTATTGTGGATGGTGTTCGGCTCGATCGAAAAGAGATGATGCGTGCCAAATTACCGGATGGGGTGTAGCCACAAAGGATGGGCAACAACAGTCGTTCCTAAATATCAACAGTTACGCCCGATTTCACTCTGCTATTTGTTTCATCCTTTATAAAAACCATCCGGAATATGAATAACTTTTAGACAACGAGAGCGTCGAAAAAGTGAAGGTGGTCGAGTCGGATATATTGAGCGCATGCCCGAAAAATATCTCTCACGAGTCATGCGTTATTCCTGATATGGGCTGTTTTGCTACAACGGGATCGTCAACGCCTTGCCTTATTGATATAAATGCTGCAAAAGTGCGTCTGGAAGAACAATGCCTTTGCGGTAAAGCTTTTCAATTTCCAGATAAGTTGCCACCAGCCGGATAGTGTAGTCAGCGGTGCTCATGTTGATGGTCAGGCGGTGCAGGAACGGGTAGTACACCAGGAGCGCCTCATAATCTTGTAATGTCACTTTTCCCAAAATATAAGGGCTGGATAACATTGATAACGTAAATGATTCGTTGTGTTGTGTAACATAAGCAAACCGCGTCGCTATTTTTTCCAGCACAGGGGGAATATGATTAAGATTATTATCCTGTTGCGTGACGAAATTATTTTTCATTTATCCCCCAGTGCCCTGATGAAGAAGTTCAGTATCCGGTGCTATGAGCAGCTCGATTGTCAAACATCATTCAGTTATCGGATCGGAATATTTTTTCTTTACGCCTTTATTGAAGAATAAATAATTCAGCATGCTGGAAAGGGGCTTTTTTTCTTTAAATTACGATGGCCTGTAACAATGACATGTCATAAATGAAGTATGGTATGAAAATATTCAGTTCGTAATGTAAGTAAATACAATTTTAATGTAAGTTAATCGAAAAGATATATTTCCTGATATTGTATTGTGCTTCAGGGATGGCATGAATAAAAATAGCCTCAGTTTTATTTTGGTAATCCTGCTGATGCATTTTATCAATATGGCTTGCCATTGATCAGTGGCGAGCGGCGACAGGGTAGCGCCGGTGGTGATAGCGGGGCAGGGTAGCAAGACTCAAGATGTGGTTGTGGTTAAAAGGATAAATGTATTCTTGCCGAAACTATGGAAAAATAGGCGCGGCGGATGGGGATTCGCCGGTCGTAACCCTCATGGCTGACGGAGAGAAGAGATACAAATAATGAAGAAACGGTTTCTGGTCCTGGCGGCCACAACATTGTTGTCTGGGTGTTCATTGTTCAGTTTCAAAACAACGTACCTGAACGCTTCTTTCACCTCCCCTTACTATATGGCCTACAACGATACCCACTCGCTGGATGATAGCCTGGCCTGGAATCACACGATCTACCTGACTTCCAGCCTGGAGCATCAGGATGAAATTCGTGGAACTTATAAGGCGTCAATGCCGAAGATTGCACTGAACTATCGCGCGGAAGCTGCTGACGGCGGATATCAGATAACCTATTACGGAACCGTCAGTTACTTATTGTCGCCGCGTTATCATAAGGTTGGTTCCAGGTATGTTATTGAAGGCGACAAGCTTAAAGAGTTCCCTATCGCACGCCGGACGGTGCATGTCACCGAAGATAAGAAGGCGGTGTTGCGACTGACGGATGATATCCGGGTCGATATGAGCCTTGAGGATCGGTAATGTCTGGTAGTGATACACCCTAGTGGGACAAGCGCCGATGCTGGAATTTCCCGCCACGCTGTCGTTGCATGATCCTGATTACGAGCGAGCGGGGCGGGCCTAAGCAGGGGGCCTGGTGTTGCGACATCGGGCAATGGGCGAGGGGTGTTCACTACGGTGTCGTCCCCTGATGAGACGATGATGTCATCGGTAGTGATAAAGCGGTAAACCAAATTTCGAACAATTACACACAGCACAAAGGCCGATTTACACAATGAAAACATTAACATGGCTTATGGTAGGCATTGTTCTGACGTTGGGCGGTTGTAGCCGTCATCAGGATTCGGATAGCGCCGGCAGTGTGACGCCTGTTGCGTCGCAGGGGAACTTAAGCGGGCCGGCCAACACCTCGCCTGCGGAGGTGAACTGTATGTTGGCGGGAGGGCGAATGGGGAGCGCTCGGCAGTTAAACGGCGCCTTAATCGGCACCTGTCTGCTGGCGAATGGCAAACGTTGCGATGAAAATGCACTGCTGAAAGGGACGTGCCCGGCAAGCTGAAACCCGCTGAGTCGTCAGGTTCGGCGGCAATGGTCGACGGCGTTGCCGTCGACCAACCAGAGTTAGGGATTAAGCCGATTAGGGCACGATTTACCTTCGCTGATCTGGCGAATATTCTCCAGTGTGGTTAACGAAATGCTGGTCAACGCTTCTTCGGTCAAAAAGGCCTGGTGCCCGGTGAATAACACGTTGTGGCATGCGGAGAGTCGGCGGAAAACATCATCCTGAATCACATCGTTGGATTTATCGTTGAAGAACAAATCACGTTCATTCTCATAAACATCCATTCCTAATGAACCGATTTTTTGCTGTTTCAGCGCATCGATGGCGGCCTGAGAATCAATCAGTCCGCCGCGGCTGGTGTTGATAATCATGACGCCATCTTTCATCTGGGCGAAAGCATCCTGATTGAGCAGATGATGGTTTTCCGGCGTCAGCGGGCAATGTAGGGAAATAATATCCGCACTGGCGTACAGCGTTTTCAGGTCAACATACCGGGCGCCCAGCTCTAGTACCTGTGGGTTTGGGTAGGGGTCAAACGCCAGCAGGTTCATCCCGAAGCCTTTCAGAATTCGCAGTGCTGCGATACCGATTTTGCCGGTACCAATAATACCGGCGGTGCGCTGATGCATATTGAAGCCGATCAGCCCTTCCAGCGAGAAGTTGGCGTCACGGGTACGTTGATAGGCGCGATGTATCCGTCGGTTCAGGCTCATCATCATGCCGACTGCATGTTCGGCGACGGCTTCCGGCGAATAAGCAGGTACGTGTACGATGTGCACACCCAGTTCGGATGCTGCCGCCAAATCGACGTTGTTAAACCCCGCACAGCGTAATGCCAGCGTTTTTATACCCATGGCAGCCAGCTCCGTCAGAACTTCGCGACCGCCGTCATCATTGACAAAAATGCAGACGGCATCACAGCCGGCAGCCATCTTGGCGGTACGTGGGCTGAGCATGAAATCGAAAAACTCCAGTTCATAGCCAAATTGTTGGTTCACCTGTTCCAGATATTTACGGTCATACTGCTTGGTACTGTAAATCGCCAGCTTCATGATTGTTTCTCCTCAATATTCTGCTGTTAAGCTAACAGAAATTCATGAACAGACGAACCATTAACCCGGCAATAATCAATCAACACGATATGAGGAACAGATGTGCTCTTGTCAGTGTGAAGCCGGGCGTTGTATCGCCCGGCTTTTGGATAGTGAACAGCGCGGTAGGCGGGGCGGTGGTTAGTGCGGCGAACTAAAGACGGACACTGCCTGCGCCATGCTGGCAATCTGCTGCTGCAAATGGCTGGTTGCAGAATTGGACTGGCTGGCCAACGCCGTATTCTGGTGCGTGAGTTCGTCGATACGAGTGACCGCATCGTTGATCTGGTTGAGCCCCTGAGCCTGCTCGCGTGTCGCCTGGCTGATTTCGTTCATCAGTCGAGTCACCTCTTGCACCTTGATCAGAATATTGCTCATCGACTGATTGGTATGGGAAACCTGCTGGTCGCCAATCCGGATGCTGGACAGGGTGTTATCGATAAGCGCGGCGATATCCTTGGCTGATGACGCGCTACGCTGCGCCAGCGAGCGAACTTCGCTGGCAACCACGGCGAAGCTTTTCCCTTGTTCGCCCGCATGCGCCGCTTCCACCGCCGCGTTCACCGCCAGAATGTTGGTTTGGAACGAGAGATTATCCAGCACGCTGATGATGTCGGTGATTCGCTCGCTGGCGCGGGTGATGGTATCCATGGTGCTTGCCACCTCGGAAACAGCCTGTTCGCCGGCATTAACCACCTGATTGACGTCTTGCGCGTATTGAGAAGCGCGCAGCGATGCGTCGGCATTGCTTTTGATGGTGGAGGTGAGTTGCTCGACCGATGAAGCCGTCTGCTGCAGGCTATCTTCGGTTTTTTCACAGCAGTCGGCCAGAATCTGGTTGCCCTGCGCGATCTCGCCGCAGGCGGTTTTCAACTCCTGCAAATTGAGATTGACGTCATCGACGAAAGTGCGGAAATTCATGCCGGATTGGTTAACGGCTCGCATCAACATACCGATTTCATCGGCACGATTGAGTTGCCGCAGGCTATCCGTCTGCCCCGTGGCGGATAGCATCGCCTGTTCCAGGATCTGTTCTACCGGGCGAGCCACATGCTGCACCAGCAATTCGCAGAGCAAGCCGGCGCAGGCGGCAAGCAGGGTGAACGCGCCCCAGACCGTCAACGTTTTCGGCAACAATATCAACGTCATGGCCAACGGCAACAGCCCCAATAATAGGGCGTAACTGCGGATGCGCCAGCGCAGCGGCATCGTTTTGAACAGGCTGAGCCATTTTAACGGGCCGGTGTACACCAGTAACCCATTGTGAAACCCCCGGTACTTCAACTGGCCGTCGTTCACCTGGGCATACAGTGCTTCGGCATGGCTGATTTCATCGGCGGATGCGGGTGTACGCACCGACATATAGCCAATGAGCCGCCCCTCTTTTTTCAATGACGTCGTGCTGGATTTCACCCAGTAATGATCACCGTTTTTGCGGCGGTTTTTGACGATGCCGGTCCAGATTTTGCCTTCTTTCAAGGTGTTCCACATATCAGCAAAGGCGACGGGCGGCATATCGGGATGTCGGATCAGATTATGCGGCTGCCCCATCAGCTCATCCGGCTGATAGCCGCTGACTGTGATGAAATCGGTATTGGCATAGGTGATGTGGCTGTCGGGCGTAGTGACCGACATCAGTTTGATTTTGTTATCCAGCGGATATTGATGTTGGCTGACAGGGTAATTCTGACGCATGGAGCATCCTTTTTCTCGTAAGCAGAGGTATGACGAATCCCTATTGAATCGGCGACGTATCTGATGAATCTGCAGGTTCAGGCGTTTTAGGCGGCTTGCGACATTTGATTAAGCCGGTCTCCCCTGAGAGTCATCATGATTGCTACGTCTATGTAAAAATTTTATCACAGTCAGGTAATCGCTATGTATGCATTTTGCGGGGAAATGTGAACCAAATGGTGAGGAAATATGCAGTGTTTGTCGGGATTGCAGTGAAAATGACGGCATCGACAAACGCAAAGTATGGACGGCTGATAAATTCGACAGGTCTGCGAATAAAAAACGTCAGAATCAATCACGGTGGTGGGTAGCAGGGCCGAGGCAGTACCGCAGTGAAAAACGCCGGCACATGTTTTAATGATACCCGGCATTAGCCTGCTGGGGCGTCGGCCATAAAAAACGCGCCCCAAAGAGCGCGTAAATAGAGCCAAAAGCACAAGGCAAAAGAGAAGAGCCAGGTCGAGCCCGTAGCCGGAGGGTAGACGGGTACGGGCGGCAATGCAGGCGATATCAGGCGGAAGCCAATTGCGCCAGCTGGGTTTTGGCGCTTTCTTGCGCTTTCTGCGCGACATCCGGGCCGTAGCCGAAGCCTTCGGCGAAGACGAATTCCACATCGCTGATGCCGATAAAGCCCAGGAACAGGCGCAGGTAAGGTTCCAGCAGGTCGCTCGGCGAATCTTTGTGGATGCCACCGCGAGTAGTCAGCACCAGCGCGCGTTTACCTTTCACCAGACCTTCCGGGCCCTGTTCGGTGTAACGGAACGTCACGCCGGCACGGGCGATAAAATCGAAATAGTTTTTCAACTGGGTCGGAATGTTGAAGTTATACATCGGTGCGGCCAGCACAATGATGTCATGCGCCTGCAGCTCGGCGATCAATGTATCGGACAGCGCCAGCGCGTCCTGTTGACGCGGCGTCAGCGGGCTGTCGGATGGGCGCAGCGCGCCGACCAGTTCGCCATCCAGTACCGGTACCGGCTGTGCGGCCAGATCGCGAACGGTGATGCTGTCGTTCGGGTGTGCGGTCTGCCAGGCGGCGGTGAAATGTTCGGCCAGTTGGTTGGACTGGGAAAAATCGGCCAGAATGCTGGATTTCAGAACCAATACTTTGCTCATTGTCAACTCCGTGTTGAAGGGTGTCGGAACGACGATTATCGCCGGATGGGAGCATCTTAAGGGCTGAGCTAACAACGGGATAGCGCAATATTTCGAGAGCATTATTCGATTTTATTGAATGATGCGGATGTGAATATTTATGGCGGCAATGCGCTGTGTGATACCATGCCCGCCGCAGAATTTGGGGCGGCGGCCAGACGATTCGCCCCCGCTAAGACAGTAAGGAACCACACCGTGACATCACCTCTCCATACATTACAGGCGCAACTCGATGAGCTGATGCTGCGCGATCAGCAACGTCTGCGCCGTCGGTTGCAGGGCGCAATGAAGGTGAATAAACCTCAGGCGCAAGCGGCGATTGCTCTGGAAATCGGGGAAGAAATCGCCGGTGCGCGTCAACGAGTGGAGCGACGTCGCGCATCGTTGCCGGCCATCAGTTATCCAGACACGCTGCCGGTCAGCCAGAAGCGAGAGGCTATTCTGGCGGCGATACGCGACCATCAGGTGGTGATTGTCGCGGGGGAGACCGGTTCCGGCAAAACCACCCAATTGCCCAAAATGTGCCTGGAGCTGGGACGCGGCGTGCGCGGGCTGATCGGCCATACCCAGCCGCGGCGGCTGGCGGCGCGCAGCGTGGCGAATCGTATCGCCGAGGAGCTGGCGTGTGAACCCGGCGGCGCGGTCGGCTACAAAGTGCGTTTTAACGATCAAGTGGGTGACAACACGCTGGTCAAACTGATGACCGACGGTATCCTGCTGGCGGAAATCCAGCAGGATCGGCTGTTGATGCAGTACGACACCCTCATTATCGATGAGGCGCACGAGCGTAGCCTGAACATCGATTTTATCCTTGGTTACTTGAAGCAATTGCTGCCGCGTCGACCGGATCTGAAAGTCATCATCACTTCCGCAACCATCGACCCGCAACGCTTTTCCCGGCATTTCAGCAATGCACCGATCGTTGAAGTTTCCGGCCGTACCTATCCGGTGGACGTGCGCTATCGTCCGGTCGTCGATACGGAAGACGACAGCGATCGCGATCAACTGCAGGCGATACTGGATGCGGTGGATGAGATCTGTCACGAAGGGCCGGGCGATATTCTGGTGTTCATGAGCGGCGAGCGGGAAATTCGCGATACCGCCGATGCGTTGAGCAAGCAGGATTTGCGCCATACCGAAATATTGCCGCTGTATGCGCGCCTCTCCAGTCAGGAACAGAACCGGGTATTTCAGTCGCACCATGGCCGCCGCATTGTGCTGGCGACCAATGTTGCGGAAACGTCGTTGACGGTGCCCGGCATCCGTTACGTCATCGATCCGGGCACTGCGCGCATCAGCCGCTACAGCTACCGAACCAAGGTGCAGCGCCTGCCGATCGAGCCGATTTCCCAAGCTTCCGCCAACCAGCGCAAAGGCCGTTGCGGCCGTGTCGCGGCGGGGATTTGTATTCGTCTCTATTCCGAAGCGGATTTCCTTTCCCGCCCAGAGTTTACCGACCCGGAGATTCTGCGCACCAATCTGGCGTCGGTCATTTTGCAGATGACGGCGCTCGGGCTTGGCGATATCTCCGCGTTCCCGTTTGTCGAGGCGCCGGACAAGCGCAATATTCAGGACGGCGTGCGTCTGCTGGAAGAACTGGGCGCGCTCCAGACCGGAGACAGCGACTATTACCGGCTAACGCCGCAGGGGCGGCAATTGGCGCAGTTGCCGATTGATCCCCGGCTGGCAAGAATGGTGCTGGAAGCGCGCAATACCTCTTGTGTGCGCGAAGTGATGATTATCACCGCTGCGTTGTCGATCCAGGATCCGCGCGAGCGTCCGGCGGAGAAAAAACAAGCGTCGGACGAGAAACACCGGCGCTTTACCGACAAAGAATCTGACTTTTTGGCGTTCGTTAAGTTGTGGGATTACCTGCAGGAACAACAAAAAGCGCTGTCGTCCACCCAGTTTCGCCGGTTGTGTCGCAACGATTTTCTCAATTACCTGCGTGTGCGCGAATGGCAGGATGTTTACACCCAATTGCGTCAGGTGGTGAAAGAACTGGGGTTCCCGGTCAACAGCGAACCGACGGATTACCGCAGCCTCCATTGCGCCTTGCTGACCGGCCTGTTGTCGCATATTGGCCAGAAAGATGTGGAAAAACAGGAATTCAGCGGTGCCCGCAATACCAGGTTCGCTATTTTTCCCGGCTCTGGGTTATTCAAAAAACCGCCCAAGTGGGCCATGGTGGCCGAGCTGGTTGAAACCAGTCGACTGTGGGGGCGAGTGGCGGCGCGTATCGAGCCGGAGTGGGTGGAACCCCTGTCGCAGCATTTGATCCGCCGTAGCTATAGCGACCCCCATTGGGAGAAAGCGCAGGGGGCGGTGATGGCGCAGGAAAAGGTGACGTTGTACGGTTTGCCGCTGGTGGCGGCGCGTAAGGTCAACTACGGAACGATCGACCCGGTCGTCTCACGGGAACTGTTTATCCGACATGCGCTGGTGGAAGGCGACTGGCAAACCACGCATGCGTTTTTCCGCGCCAATCTCCGGCTGCGTTCGGAGGTGGAAGAACTGGAACACAAGTCCCGGCGGCGGGATATTCTGGTGGATGATGAAACGCTGTTTGCGTTCTACGATCAGCGCATTCCGCATGAAATCGTCTCTTCCCGACATTTTGACAGCTGGTGGACGCTCACCGGCAAGTCCCAGCCTGATCTGCTGAATTTTGAAAAAGGCATGCTGATCAAGGAAGGCGCCGCGCGCGTCAGTGCGCTGGACTATCCCAATTTCTGGCAGCAGGGTGATGTGCGCCTGCGTCTGACCTACCAGTTTGAGCCAGGTACCGATGCTGATGGCGTCACCGTGCATATTCCGTTACCGATTCTGAATCAGGTTGTGGAGGAAGGGTTTGAATGGCAGATCCCGGGCATACGTCGCGAGCTGATTATTGCGTTGATTAAATCGTTGCCGAAGCCCGTTCGCCGCAATTTTGTGCCGGCGCCCAACTATGCTGAAGCGTTTCTGGCCCGGGTGACGCCGCAGCAGAAGGGCCTGCTGGATGCGCTGGAGCGTGAATTACGGCTTATGACCGGCGTCACGATCGACCGGGAGGCTTGGCAATGGGATCAGGTACCCGATCATCTTAAAATCACCTTCCGCGTAGTGGACGAAAAACAGAAGACGCTGCGGGAAGGCAAAAACCTGCGCGAATTGAAAGAACAGCTGCAGGATAACGTCCAGCAGACGCTGTCCGCGGTGGCGGATGACGGCATCGAGCAGCGCGATTTGCACATCTGGAGCTTTGGCGATCTGCCGGATTGCTATGAGCAGAAGCGGGGCGGTTATTCGGTGAAAGCCTATCCGGCGCTGGTAGACGAAAAAGAGAGCGTGGCCATTCGGTTGTTCGATTCGCCGCATCAGCAACGTCAGATGATGTGGCGCGGGCAGCGCCGCCTGCTGCTGTTGAATATTCCCTCGCCAATCAAATATCTGCATGAAAAATTGCCGAACAAAGCCAAGCTGGGTTTGTATTTCAACCCTTACGGCAAAGTGATGGAACTGATCGACGACTGCATTTCCTGCGGGGTGGACAAGCTGATGGAGGAGCATGGCGGCCCGGTATGGCAGGAGGCGGCGTTTCGTCAGTTACACGAGCAAGTACGTGCGGAGCTGAATGAAACCGTGGTGGTGATAGCCCGCCAGGTGGAGCAGATTCTGACAACGGTATTCGCCATTAACAAACGGCTAAAAGGGCGGGTAGATATGGCGCTGGCCCTGGCGTTAAGCGATATCAAAGCGCAGATGAGCGGGTTGGTGTTCCGCGGGTTTGTCACCGAGAACGGCTGGAAGCGTCTGCCGGACGTGCTGCGTTATCTGCAGGCCATCGAACGCCGGTTGGATAAGCTGGCGCAGGATGTTCATCGCGATCGGGCGCAGATGCTTAAAGTGGATCAGGTGACGCAGGCATGGCGGCAATGGTTGAACAAACTGCCCCCGGAGCGTCGTCACGACGAGGATGTCACCGCCATTCGCTGGATGCTGGAGGAGTTGCGGGTCAGCTATTTCGCTCAGCAGTTGGGAACACCGTACCCCATTTCCGATAAACGCATTATGCAGGCGATGGGGAATATTGAGGGATAGCCGCCCAGCGCGGCCATCTCTTTGCGCTAGGGAGGGCACTGCCAGCACAAGCGTAATTCTGAGCGCCCGGCCTCGAGAGAGAGCCGGGCGCTCGCATTATGATTCCATCCTCAAACATGTGAGCTGTTTTTTCAGCAGTCTTCAATAATCAGATAAGCCGCATTCACTGGGCCGTGCACCCCGACCACTTTAATGAGCTCAATGTCGGCGGTGGAGCTGGGGCCGCCGATCAGATTGATACAGGACGGCATGCGGATGCCCTGCTGGGCCATCTGGTGCAGTTGGCGCGCCAGTTGTGCGACACGCGGCAAAATAGTGCTTTTGCGCAGGACAAAAATCGATGATTCAGGCAGTAGGCTGATGGCACGACCCCGTTCTGGCGCAGAAAACAACACGACGCCGCCTGATTCGGTTAAGCCGTATTCTGCGTAGACCACGCCCACTTTCGCCTGCTCCGCCAGCCGGATGTTTTCCTCGCCCTGAGCGGCATTCCAGACGGCGGCGTCGTAAGCGTCCTGAAGTCGCGCCGTGATACCCAACGCCGCCAGCCGCGCATCACCGCTGATCAGCACCGGGGCGTGCCCATAGCGCTCGCACAGACGCAACGCAGCCTCGGGGGCGTTGTCTGCGTGGGTCAATTCGCAGTGCGCCAACATAATATTGGTCGCGACATCAATGAAGGCGTCGCAACGTTGTTGCGCATCGAGTTCCGTGAGGCGGGTATGCGCATAATCATTGGCCGGAACCGGTGGCGGCGCCGGGATATGACGGACATCCCGACCGAGCGCATGGGCGATATCCGCTAAAAATTCGTCTCTGTTATTCATGATGGTTTTCCCTGCGCTTTGTGTTTTTTAAACCAGGAACGGAAACTTTCACCGTCGGCTTGCGGTAAATCACGGGCTTCGGTCCATTCACCGATCGCCCCAATCGAGATCGGTATTTTCCCATCCTTGATGAACCATTTTGCGGCATGGGCGCCGGCTATCATGCCGACCTTCCATAACCCAGGATGGCTGTTGGCATAGGTAAACAGTTTGATGGCGCGTTGCTCGCCTTTCGGCGTGATACCGCTTTCCGCCATGACGCGCCGGTGTTGCAGTATCAGCTTGGACAACGGGATTTTTACCGGACAAACGCTGTCACAGGCGCTGCACAGTGAACAGGCGTAAGGCAGATCTTTAAAATCATCGTACCCGCCCAGCAGGGGTGAAATAACGGCGCCGATAGGGCCGGGATAGATAGAACCATAACCGTGCCCCCCAATATGGCGATAGGCGGGGCAGATATTCATACATGCCCCGCAACGAATACAGCGCAATATGTCTTGAAACTGGGAACCCAACAGCTGGGAACGGCCATTGTCGACAATCACCAGATGGAACTCTTCCGGGCCGTCTACATTGTCGGCTTCGCGGGGCCCCGTGAGCCATGTGTTGTACCCGGTCAGGCGCGCGCCGACTGCGCTACGGGCCAACATAGTGATGAGCACATCGACTTCTTCAAACGTCGGGGCGATACGCTCCATACCCATTACCGCGATATGTGTTTTCGGTAACGTAGTACACATACGGGCGTTGCCTTCGTTCGTCACCAGACAGACCGACCCCGTTTCCGCAACCGCGAAGTTACAACCGGTCACGCCGATTTCGGCGCTCAAAAAATCCTGGCGGATCTTCTCGCGGATGAACAGCGTCATGGCTTCGGGGGTTTCCGGCCCGTCATAGCCCAATTTTTCATGCAGTACGCGCCGAATCTGGTGGCGATCTTTATGGATGGCGGGCACCACAATGTGTGAAGGCGGATCCTCATCAAGTTGGAGGATGTACTCGCCAAGGTCGGTTTCAATCACCTGGATGCCGGCCTCTTGCAGGACGTGGTTCATCCCGATCTCTTCCGTCACCATCGATTTGGCTTTGACGACCTTTTTCGCCTGCTTTGATTGCGCCACTTGCAGGATGTAACGGGTGGCATCCTCTTTGGTCTTGGCGAAAAAAACCTGGCCGCCGTTTGCGCTGACACGCTCTGACAGTTGGTAGAGGTACGCATCCAGGTTGGCCAGCACATGCTCGCGAATTTGGCTTGCGCGATCACGCCATGCGTCCCAATTTCCCAATTCATCGACCATTTTCTGCCGGTTGGCGCCGATGCGTTCCTGCGCATTGGCGACCGCACTACGCATAATCGGGTTGTCTATTTGTTGTTTGATGCGCGCTTTGAAAACAACGTTACTGGTTTTTAAAAACATGCGGATCTCCTCAGCGGCTCATCAAAACTTCGGCGATATGCATCACCTTGACGGGATGCCCTTCGCGTTGCAGGCGTCCGGCGATATTCAGCAGACAACTCACATCGGCGCCGATAAGGTAATCCGGCTGGGCCGCCATAATGTGGTGTACTTTCTCTTTCACCATCTCACCGGAAATTTCCGCCATTTTTACCGAGAACGTGCCACCGAAACCGCAGCAGGTTTCCGGGGACTGAAATGGCAACAGCGTCAATCCGTCGACCTGTTTCAGAAGGGTGAGCGGTTCTTCTTTCACGCCCATTTTACGAAACAGACTACAAGACGGATGGTAGACCGCGTTGCCGTGTAACCGGGCGCCGACATCCACTACTCCCAGCGTGTTGACGATAAATGAGGTCAGGTCGCACATTCGGGCGGTGACGTTGGCGGCACGTTGCGCCCACTCAGGATCGTCCGTAAACAATGCTGGGTAGCTTTTAATCGCGTAAGTGCAGGAGCCCGCTGGGGAAATGATTGGGTCATCATTTTCCTCCAGCGCCATAATCAGGTTTTTCATCCCAGGTATCGCGTCTTTAACGTATCCGCTGTTGAGCGCTGGCTGACCACAACACCCTTGTTTTTCTGGGAAATGCACCTGACACCCTAAGTGTTCCAGCAGTAACACGGAATCGCGCGCCATCCGCGATTTCAGCGCATCACCGATGCAGGTCACAAAAAAGTTAACATTCACGACATCTCTCCAATTCCAATAAAGTAAAAATGATTTTTATAGTAAGGCGTTATAGCGCAGTGCATATTTTTCAGGACATAAACAGGTAATAAAACAATCCTACTTTTAGTCCGAGAATAAGAATGTAGGCCGTACAGTATTTCAATGTGCCAGACATGATGGCGCTGCCTTGTCCATCCATGCGGGTTGCCGATACGGCAATGGCGATGCTCTGCGGGGAAATCATTTTCCCGCCGGTGGCCCCCGACGTGTTAGCCGCCGCCAGCCAGATAGGGTCGATATGCAGTTTTTCTGCAGCCATCGTCTGTAACTTGCCAAAGAGTACGTTGGAGTTGGTATCACTGCCGGTGACGAAGGTTCCCAGCGCACCGATCACCGGGGCAATAAAGACATATGCGCCGCCGGTCATGTTCACCATGGTTTGCGCCAGCGTAGCGATTAACCCACTGACGTCCATCATGGTGGCCATGGCGACGATGGCGGTGATAGCGATAATCGAGTTTTTCAACTGTTTGATCGTATTCACTAATACGTGCAGCATCCTTCCCAGCGACGCCCCCTGAATAAAGCCGCCAATCAGTGAGGCTATGATGATGAGTACGCCCGGTGTGGCAATCCAGTCGATTTTTAACGACAGCGCTTTACCTTCCGGCAGTGGAAAGGACAACGTCGAGGTAATATGCGACAGACTTTGCTTGATGCCCGGAAACAGCGGGGAGCAGAGCAGAATGAATGTAAAAATCAGCATATAAATAGAGCAGGCATTGAGCAAATGACGGCCTGAGGGCAAGCTACCTGATGATTTGTTATTCTGGATCAGATAGTTAGGATCGGTTTTCCCTTTGCGCGCCCGCCCCATCACGGCGACCACGATCAGGCTGACCAGGCTGCCCGCAAACGCAGGCAGTTCGGCGCCCAGATGGATAGCCACGAAATACTGCGGGATCAGCGTAGTAATACCGCACGCCAGAGTGATGCCGAATACGCCGCGGATCGCTTTCACCCCGTCGCCGATGATGGCGATGATCACAAAAGGCAACAGGATGTTAAACAGCGCCAGTTGCAAAATAATGGTGCCGCCCAGCGTCGTTACCGGCAGGTGTACCTGTTCAGCCAGAATGGAGACGGGGATACCGACTGCGCCAAATGCGGTGGGGACGGTATTGGCCACCAGAGACGCGATGGCCGCTTTCAACGGGTTGAACCCGAGGGCAATCAGAATGCCGATGGGTATAGCCACTGCAGTACCATAGCCAGCGGCGGCTTCAAGAAAACCGCCAAAGCACCAGGAAATCAACAGCACCTGAATCCGGCGGTCATCGCTAATACTGGCCAGTACATCACGCAGCACATCCATACTGCGTGTTTCCAGCATCAGGTTATAACTGTAAATCGCCCCCAGGATCACAATAACGATGGGCCATAGGCCTTTTATCACCCCATATCCGATCGCTGAACCTATGGTTTGTAGCGGCGTATGCCAGACCGTCATGCTCAGAATGGTCGTGATCACCAGCGTCAGCAGGATAGCGTGATGAATGGGCATTTTGATTTTCAGAATCAAAATAATCATGACCAAGAGGGGTAAAACGCCGAGTGAGAATTGCAAGTATTCGTACATGATGCTCCCTAAAACAAAAATGTAACTTATTGGTATCTTTCTAAGAGCATTCGTTTATAGAGAGATAGGAAGGCTGATTCCAGACGCTGGATCGCTTCATTGCAAGCGCAATCCCAATGGCATTATGAAGAGCACAATTTTATCGTTCTTTATGATTAGGGAGCGTCAAAGCCTTTACCAATCACTATGTTATAAGATTGTATGCGGACTTGTTGCGGAGGCTGTGAGTGCGGTTTCACCCCAGTCATGGTTCAAAAAAGGGTGATGCGCCTGTCCCCATCCCGCTATGTCGATAATCGGTTGGGAACCTGCCGGTTGGTTGGGCCAGGCTCTGCCCATGAGCATGATGTTTTTCAGGGGGGAAGCGTTAACCACAGCGGTAGACAGACTGGGGTAGATTCATGCCTTGAGCTGAAATCAACATATTGATATTTTTATAAAATTTAATATTTTGCGCGGAGGCGGGTCGCCGGTATTCCATAAAATACCGGCAGGTCAATCAGCGTTTTGCTTTAGCCAATATGTCCAGTCGTTGGCGTATGGCGGTGACGACCACGGCACGGTTGTCGGCCAATGTGCGTTCGCTGGCGTCCGGCGCGGAACTCTGAATGCCAATCAGTACCCAGCTTGCTGCGGTTTTCATTAGCAGCGGCGAACCGCTATCGCCGGGAAGCGTATCGCAGCGATGGGCCATGACGGCTTCTTTCTGTACCCACCCGGTAATCCGGCAATCCTGATGGCGGTAAAGCTCATCCTGATGATCTTCAGGGTATCCTGCTTGTGTGACGTGGTTTTTCCTCTGAATCAACGCTGCCTTGAGCTCTTCCTGTGAGCCGGGCCAGAGGGATATTGGGGTAATACCGGGTGGTGTGTGTTGCAGTCGAATCAGCGCAAAATCCCAAGGGGCGGCTGCGGGGGGCACAATCCAGCCGTCACCGTCCGGCTTTAGCATCCGGGCCAGCTTACGATTGGTCAGCGCCTCGATGTGATTCGTTTCGTAACGCCAGCCGTCAGGGCTGGACAGAAAACGCAGCGCAACCGGTTTATCCAGTACGCCGCCCGGCGGCGCAACGACGCAGTGACCTGCAGTGAGCGCCAGGTGTGGGGAGATTAACGTGGCGGTACACAGATTGCCGCTGGCGGTTTCCAATTGCCCGATGGCCTGCCAGGGCCATTGTGATGTATCGGGCACGCTGTCGCGGTCATCGTGATTGAAGAACAACACTTTTTTTTGTTCTTCCGTGGTATCGGATGAGGTATCGGAAGTGGCCCAGGCCACAGGGGTAAGAAACGCAAATGAACATAACAACCAGGCTGATATGCGCATGTCAGTAAAAGGCCTTTATCAGAAGTTCAGCAACATGAATGATTGTAGAACCGGTCTCAAAATTTGGCTGCCGAAGAAAACCGGCGTGGATGTCATTTATCTTCCAGCGGGTTGGGTTACAGGGAGTGTGTAGCAGTGGTCTGCTTTACAGAAAAAACAGTACGATAACCAGTGCGCAAATAAGCAGAAAGGACAATACGATTTCGAACGAGTAGCGTTGTAGCATTATCCGATCCCCATGAAGTAAACACCCGGTAAACCGGGTGTTTAGGTGTTGACGGTCATCCCGGAAGCGATGAATGAAGAGGAGAACTTCCGGCGAAGACGTTGAATACAATTACCAACTTACGCTTTTTTCTTAGCTACTTTTTTCTTTGCAGCCTGGGCTTTCTGGGTAGCGGCTTTCTTCTTAGCTACTTTTTTCTTTGCAGCCTGGGCTTTCTGGGTAGCGGCTTTCTTCTTAGCTACTTTTTTCTTGGCAGCCTGGGCTTTCTGGGTAGCGGCTTTCTCTTGACTACTTTTTTCTTGGCAGCCTGGGCTTTCTGGGTAGCGGCTTTCTTCTTAGCTACTTTTTTCTTGGCAGCCTGGGCTTTCTGGGTAGCGGCTTTCTTCTTAGCTACTTTTTTCTTGG
>NZ_CM001857.1:2068438-2213634 GCF_000400505.1 Musicola paradisiaca NCPPB 2511
TTTCTGGGTAGCGGCTTTCTTCTTGACTACTTTTTTCTTGGCAGCCTGGGCTTTCTGGGTAGCGGCTTTCTTCTTGACTACTTTTTTCTTGGCGGCCTGGGCTTTCTGGGTAGCGGCTTTCTTCTTAGCTTACCTTTTTCTTGGCGGCCTGGGCTTTCTGGGTAGCGGCTTTCTTCTTGGCTACTTTTTTCTTGGCGGCCTGCGCTTTCTGAGCAGCAGCTTTCTTCTTCACGACTTTCTTTTTAGCGTGAGTGGCTTTTTTTCATCGGCTTTTGGGCTTGGTCTGCTTTAGCCGGAGCCGCAGTGTCAGCGGTCGGAGCAGTAGCTGGAGCCGTAGTAGTGTTACCTGCAGCGAATGCTACAGAGGACAGACCCAGAGCCGCACCTGCGATCAGCACTAACAATTTTTTCATCATCAATTCCTCAATTATCCGGTTTAGGTGTCGGACCACGCGGTGGGCCGATGTGTGGAGAATAGGTGAAGATAAGCGACCGATCTGTGAGTGTTTGGTGTCCGCGTGTAACGGATTGTACAGGTCTGGGTAGGGGGGTGTGTCATTGCATGGTTTAACGCAATGACACGTAAAAACTACTCTGTACGACGCGGCAGGTCGGGTTTTTGGGTGATGATCGGCCAGCGGAATACAAAGCGGGCGCCGCCAAGTACGCTGCTTTCGACGAAAATCGTCCCGCCGTAGGCGCGTACAATCGCCTGCACGATTGCCAACCCCAGGCCGCATCCTCCGCTGCTGTTTTCAATACCGGCTTCCAGTCGGATAAAGGGTTCGAAAATGTGTTCGCGATCCGCCGGCGCAATACCGGGGCCATCGTCTTCCACCGTCAGGCAGGCCATGTCCTGTTCACGAGTCAGACTGACGCGCATCTGCTGCCGGCAGAATCTCAATGCGTTATTGACCAGGTTATTCAACACACGCTCGAGCAGGCGTAAATCCACATAACCAAATTGGCTGGCAGGGTTGACTTCCAGTGTGATCTGCCGGGTGGCATTGACCAGTTGAAAATCGGCGATGCGCCCCTGCAGCCAGCCGGGTAGCGCAATCTCTTCCAGATGCAGCGTGACCTGCGGGCGATCCAGCCGGGCGTAAGTCAACAGTTCGTCGATCAGCGCTTCCAGTTGGCCCACATCCCGGTTGATGGCCTCCTCTTCGTCGCTGGTCAGGTTTTCATTCATCGCCAGACGGTAACGCAGCCTCACCAACGGTGTGCGTAGTTCGTGGGCGATGTTGTCGATAAGCTGTTTCTTGCTGGTGATGAGCTGGTTGAGGTTATCCGCCATCCGGTTGAAAGCGACCCCAAGTCGAAACAGATTAGAGGTGTTGTCGAAGTGGGTGCGTTCTTCAAGATGACCTTCCCCCAGCCGCTGGGCAGCATTTTCTAACTGCAGCATCGCTTTCCAGTGCGGCCGCATCCACAGAAAAACCGGCAATGCCAGCGACAGCCCAATCAACGCCAGTACCAGCAGGTTGACCAGCCGGATTTCATGCAGGAAGAACAGATACGGGATCGGGCCGACGGCCAGCACGTAGTGGCTGCGGGGAATGCGCTGGATAAACGTGTATTCATCGTCCAGTGCGACGATCTCCCCCTGAATCAGCCGTTGCTGCGCCTGGGTGCTGAGCCGGTATTTGTTGATGGGTTCGATATGCAGCTTGAATGACAGGTTAAGATCCATCTGGTTGATGGTTTTGTGCCATTCGCGAGGTGGGATAGAGCGCAGCTCATTACGGATCAGATACAGCGAGCTTTTCATCAGGTCATCCATGGATTGACGTCCGGCGCGCTCGGCCGTCACCTTGTAGACCAGACCGACCAGCAGAGTCATGACCAGAAAGCTGGCGAACAGCAGCAGAAAGAATTGAATAAACAGCTTCCTCATAGTGAGGGCGTCTCCCAGGCATTGGGGGCGAACAAGTAACCCTTATTGCGGATGGTTTTGATGCGTACGGGTTCAAGCGCGTTATCACGCAGTTTTTTACGCAGACGCGAAATGGCGACGTCGATACTGCGATCCATGCCATCATAACTGACGCCGCGCAGTGCTTTGAGCAACGCATCGCGATTCATGATCTGCCCGGCGTGGGTTGCCAGCAGCCACAGCAGTTCAAAGTCGGTGGTTGATAACGTGATGCTTTCGTCCGCCAGAGTGACTTCGCGGTTGACCGGGTCGATGCACAGCAGCCCGAAATGCAAGGATTTGTGAACCTGGATCTGGGTTTGCACCGGTTCGGTGTTTTCCCGGTCTGGCTGTGGAGCGGCTGCATATTGACGAAAATGGAGGCGTAAGCGCGCCAGCAGAACCGCCGGCGGCGTCGTTTTCAAGATATAGTCGTCGGCGCCCATCTCCAGCGCCAAAATATGGTTCATATCGCTGTCCAGCGAGGTCAGCAGCACGATAGGGCCGGTGAACTGCGGGCGTAACTCGCGACAGAGGGTCATGCCGTCCTTGCCGGGCAACATGATATCGAGCAGCACCAGATCGGGCTGTTGCTCCCCGATAAACACCAGCGCGTTGTCGCCGCGTGGTTCAATCCTGACATCAATATCGTGTTTACCCAAATACGCGGCGATCAGTTTGCCGACTTCCGGGTCATCCTCAATGAAAGCAATCTTATACATGACATCGAACTCACAACTTTATAAGGGCAGGTTACGCTGATGCCGTCTGCGCCGGCTCATCGTGGAAGACGCTGGCACCGCGCCGCATTTATCGGGATATCCCTTTTATATCGGTGCTACGTCGCGCGGCATTAGGCGACAGATCACGTTTTCTCCGCTTTCTCCGGTTGGGGAGATAGGGTGCGGTGGATCCCACTACGAAGAGAAAAAACGCGGCATGTTCACACCGTCTCTACAATTATGGATGACACTATACCCGATTACGATCCTTCACGTCGTAATGGTTGACCGGCGATGGCCGGCTCGTCCGAGACGCCGTCGGTCAGGATCATACGAAAAATGACTGAGTAACGGAGAGGGGAAGAGGATGAAAACGTCTCATCTTGCGATACCTGTAGGCTCCAGTGAAAAGATGTGTGTTGACTACACCGCCTGGCTTGGCGCGCTTTGCCGTAAGCATTGGCGCTTTATCGACGCCATGTATGGCGTGTTGCCGATTTTCGGCATGGTGACTAAATCGCCGCCGGGCGATGGAGTCGCTGCGCGTGAAGCGCTGCGCGAACTGGCGTTACAGGTGATGTCCACCCAGGCCAGTGATGAAACCAATCTTTCCCGATTGATTGCTCTGGCGCAGCAGCAGGGGATGCAGGAGCTGGATATCCAACTGCCCTATACGCTATCTGGCGAGCAGTTGGACGCGATTGACGCCAGTTGCCGTCATTATGCGTTGGCGTTGACCTTGCGGGCGGAATGCCTGTCGGTGCGCCTGCGATCAACGCGCAATGTGTTGAACTGAGCCCGGGGAACGGGCCAGTTCAGGCGTTCAACTCGACGGTGTTTCTTGATGTGGCGTTGTTTCTGTCAGCGCCTGCGGCAGCGTGGCGTAGAAGCTCAATCGGTTGGCGATTGGCGCCACGTTGGCGCGTGCCAATGTTTTCAACGGCTGGAACGGAATATCGGTGATCACCAGATGTTTTTCGGCCGGCAGCAGTTCCACAAAGCGCAAAAAGGCGCTCAAACCACCGGCATCCAGTACGGATACCGCCTCCCATTGCAGAATCACAACCGGATATTGTTCGCTGCGTTCCATCAGCTCGCTGAAAATTCGCTCGGCGGCAGCGAAAAACAGCGGGCCGTTGATGCGTAGCACCAGTCTCTCGCCGGGGAGAGTACCTGGTAGCTCGATGATGCGGGTCATACGCGCCACATTGCGCATGAACAGTATTGACGCCAGCACAATACCCACCGTGATGGCGATGACCATATCGAACAACACGGTCAGCGACATGCAGAGCAACAGCACCAAAATGTCGTCCCGTGGGGCGCGTCTCAGTAGATAAACGACTTTATGCGCTTCGCTCATATTCCAGGCCACCAGCAGCAGCAGCGACGCCATCGCCGACAACGGTAGATAGGATAACCAGGGCGCCAGCACCAACAGAGAGAGCAATACCAGCAGTGCGTGGATCACGGCGGAGATCGGCGAACTGGCGCCGGCCCGCACATTGGCGGCGGAGCGGGCGATGGCGGCGGTAGCGGTGATCCCACCAAAGAACGGCGCCACCATGTTACCGATACCCTGACCCAGCAATTCGCTGCTTGGATGATGTTTGCGGCCGGTCATACCGTCCAGCACCACGGCGCATAACAATGACTCGATCGCGCCGAGCATGGCCATGGAAAAGGCGGCGGGCAACAGTGCCGAGAGACTTTTCCAGGTCAGCGGCAGGGTCTGCCCGTCCGACGAGGGAATGTTCCAGGGAAATTCGAAGCGGGGCAGGATGGCGGGAATGCCCTGCCCACGGGTGCCGTCATCCAGCAGGTAGCTGAAACGTGAACCGATGGTGGCGACATCCATATGGAAAAAATGCCCTATCACCGCCATCACGGCGACGCCGGCCAGCAATGCAGGTAGATGTCCTGGCAGGCGAATGCCCAACCGTGGCCAGATGATCAACACGAATAGCGTGGTCGCCCCGACCAGCGTATCGGCAAGATTCAGTGTCGGCAGCGCCTGGATCAGCGCCACGACCTTTTCCGTATAGTGTTCCGGCACCGTCGTCATGGTCAGCCCGAAGAAGTCTTTGACCTGCATCGTGGCGATAGTGATGGCAATCCCGGAGGTGAAGCCGAGCGTAACCGGCAACGGAATGTATTCGATCAAGCGGCCGAAACGACATAGCCCCATCAACAGCAGAAACAGACCGGAAAGCAGCGTCGCCATCAGCAGCCCGGAAAGCCCGAACTGTTGGGAAACCGGGTAGAGGATGACGACGAACGCCGCCGTCGGGCCGGATACGCTGAAACGGGAACCGCCGCAGATAGCAATAATAATCCCGGCGATGGCAGAGGTATAAAGCCCGTACTGCGGTGGTACACCGCTGGCAATCGCCAGCGCCATGGCCAACGGGATGGCGATAATGCCGACGGTGATCCCGGCGATGACATCATGAGTAAAACGCGACAGTGTGTATTTTTCCCGCCAGCAAGCTTCAATGAGCGCACTGAACGGTTTAATACCGTTAATTCGGTGTAATTTCATGGGGAATAGACAACCAAAAATAAAAAAAGGCGGGTCGAGGGGCCCGTCGCGAGAGTGGCAATACGATACGCCTCTTTTTTGCTTTAAATCCAGAACTATATCAACAGAAGCGTTATTTTCGCACCGATAATGCCACGGTTCGGCCACTTTGATGCCAGGTTTTGCCTGAGTTCTGTAAACGTCAAAACGCCCACCCGCGGCATGTGACACCCTGGTCGGGCATTTTTTCACTCGGAAAAGGAGGGAGGGCGAGCATGAGTGCCCGCCGTCGCTTCAGTTACAGCATGATGGTCATCAGATAGGCGATGAACAACGCCAGATGCGCGCTGCCGTTCAGGACGTTGGTGCGACCGGTGGAAAAAGAAATGTGGCACAGCACCAGCACGGTGAGCATAACCACGATGTGCGGCAGCCCCAGCGCGAACAACAGCGTTTTACCGGTCAGCGTGGCGATAAGCGTCACCGCCGGTACGGTGAGTGAAATCGTGGCCAAAACGGATCCGAAAAACAGATTCATGGCGCGTTGCACCTGGTTGCGCAGTACAGCGGTAATCGCGCCTAACCCTTCCGGCGAGAGGATCAACAGCGCTACCAGAAAACCGGTGAACTGCGGCGGTGCATTCAGCGTATCCAGCAAGGCTTCCAGCAATGGGGAATCCATTTTGGTAACGCCAATGACGGCGATCAGATGAACCAGCAGCCAGACGGCATGCCACGGTGAACTGTGGGCTGAGGGTTTGCCGTGATGCGGGTCGGCATCGTCGCCGTCATCTTCGTGTTCGTAAACAAACAGGTTCTGATGGGTGCGGGTTTGAATCAGCAGGAATACGCCGTACATCATGGCGGAGATCAGCGCAATAATGATGGACTGCGCGACGGAGAAGTTTCCCTGCGGCAGCGCAGCGGGAAAGACCAGCACCAGTATCGAAAGCGGAAAAATCGCCATCAAATACTGTTTTATGCCCCCCAGATTGACATATTGGGTCGCGAATTTTCTGCCGCCCAGCAACAGAGCGAAGCCGACCAGGCCGCCGCTGACGATCATGATGATGGAATAGAGGGTATCGCGCATCAGCGTCGGGCTGGCGTCGCCGGTGGCCATCAGGGCGGAAATCAGGCTGACTTCCAGTATCACTACCGACAGGCTGAGGATCAGCGAGCCATAGGGTTCGCCCAGCCGGTGCGCCAGCACATCCGCATGTCGCACTACGCTGAATGCGCTGGCAAGAATCCCGGCCAGCGCCAGCAAATTTATGGCGATCATGCCTGTCAGGCTGCGGGTATCACCCCATTGCAACAGCGTTAGCAGCGCGATTAGCGGAATAAGCAGCGTGTATTCATGGTGACGGGTTTTTACGGTTTCGGCTGACGACGTCATGTGTAGCGGCTCCTGTCTATGGGGCGATCCGGCATGGGTTTTCTGTGGCTGTCCCTACATTGCCTGAATGAGTGATGGGTATTAAATCATAGAAAATAGGATAATTTCATCGAAATGTCCTATTTGTGTTTTTTCTATTTTATCTTATTAATAATAAATTAATTTATAAAAACAAAAAATCAATATTGTTGGTTTTAACGGATGTTTTCATGACTTTACATTATTGGTTTTGATGCTAATGGGGAGTAAATAAGAAATTACTCATATTTTTTAGGGTATTCCTTCATATCTAACGACAGTGACCGCAAGAAGGGAGCGGTTGTCGCGGCCAGGCACGGTTAGGGGGTTGACTCGCAACGTTTCAGCGCGCCGCCGGCGGGCACTATCCGGTGTCGCCACCGGCGCAGTTTGTCGGCGCATGGCAACGTTAAGGCAACGGTAGAGGGTAGGTCAGCTTACCCATGCTTTTGCTGTGAAATTAACCAATTCACTCGTTGATTACGGGGTTGTTATTCAGTCAAAATAGGCAATAGCCGTGCCATCGTGGATTGGTTTTTTTGGGTGTGAGGGTTAGTAAGTCGTGTTGACGCGAGATTTTTTGCAAAAAGCGGATTGTGGGACATCGTTTGGACAGATTGATGAACAGTTGTTACTGACCCCGCAGCAACGCGCCGCCTCTCTGGATGATACATTAGCGCGTCGACCGGATCGGAGTTCGGTTTGGATCTTCGGTTATGGTTCGTTGATGTGGAATCCGGTATTTGATGCCGAAGAGGTCTGCCTGGCGACGTTGAGTGGCTGGCATCGGGCATTTTGCCTGCGGCTTACTGCCGGTCGAGGTACCGTCAATCAACCTGGGCGGATGCTGGGTCTTAAACCCGGTGGCGAGACCACCGGTCTGGCTTATCGGCTACCGGAAGTCACTTTGCGTGAAGAGCTGGAGTTGCTGTGGAAACGCGAGATGTTGACGGGCTGCTATTGCCCACTGTGGTCTGAGTTACAGTGTCACAACGGAAGGCGGTTAACTGCGCTGGTCTTCGTTACCAATCAGGAACATCCGTTGCTTGAGCCGGATACCTGCATTCATAGCGTAGCGCCGTTGATCGCACGCGCCAGTGGGCCGTTGGGCACCAATGCCCAGTATCTGTTTGCGCTGGAACAGGAATTGAACCATCATGGCATGGCGGATGAAAACTTGACGGAACTGGCGTGCAAAGTACGTGAACTGCAACAGTGCCCGCCTTCAGACTCTGATGCATGAGCGGTCGCGCCGGGCCGTGCGGATACGTAACCAGGCGCACCGTTGTTGATTTTATAACCCTGTATCGTTGGGATAGAGATACAGGCTAAAACCTTCCCCCCGGCAACAGGGATTGTGCCAATGAGTGTGTTTCATCAGTATGCGAGAAGCTCACTGACACTGACAGGGAACCTCCTGAGTCGGTTTCTTTCGCTATTCCTCACCTTATTAAGCCTACTGTTTTTTACTTTTCTGTTGACGCATATCGCAGCCATCGACCCGACGTTGTCGGTCGTCGGTGAATACGCCAACGATGCGACCTACGAGCAGGCCCGGCGGCAGTTAGGGCTGGATCAACCGCTCTGGCGGCAATTCTTTCACTATCTGGCAGCGTTGCTGCATGGCGATTTAGGGATATCCCGCACCACCTCCCAACCGGTGTTGCAGGACTTGCTGCGCACATTCCCCGCGACTGTCGAACTGGCTACGTGCGCCATGGTGATCGGTGTTGTCGGCGGGGTGTTGTTGGCGTTGATTTCGGCGCTAAAACCGGGTGGATGGGTCGATTACCTGATCCGACTGATTTGCCTGATGGGATATTCGGTTCCCGTCTTCTGGTTAGGGTTGCTAAGCCTGATGCTGTTTTACGCCGGGCTGCATTGGGCGCCCGGCGGTGGGCGGCTTGATGCGTTTTCCCCGCATGTGCAAGAGACGTGGCGCGGTTTCCTGCTGGTGGGTAGCGTGTTGACCGGTGACTATCCCCGGTTTTGCGATGCGCTAAGCCATCTATGGCTGCCCTCCGGCGTACTGGGGCTGCTATCCATGGCGGGCATCGCACGGATGTTACGCGCCGCTATGCTGGAAGAGTGCGGCAAGGAGTATGTCACTCAGGCCAGGGCGATCGGCGCAGGACAGATGCGAATTCTGTTTTTCCATATTTTGCCGAATATTCAGGCTGTGCTGGTAACGGTAACGTTGCTGGCATACGCTGGGCTGCTGGAAGGGGCGGTACTGACGGAAAGCATTTTTTCCTGGCCTGGCGTAGGACGGTATTTGACTACGGCGCTGTTCAGTGCGGATGTTCCCGCCGTGTTGGGGGCGACGTTATTGATTGGCATTTGTTTCATCCTGATGAATGCGCTGGCCGACGCCCTGCTTTTTCTGCTGGATCCCCGAACACGATGATGCCTACGTCATTTTATCGCCCTCGACCGGGTCAGCGCTCATGGCGGCGCAACCCGTTGCCCAGCGTGTCGCCTAACCTTGTTATCAGCGCTTCATTGTGTCTGATGCTGTTGGTAACGGCCATCCTGGCGCCCTGTCTGGCGCCGTTCGACCCCAATATTCAGAACCTGACGCAGCGGCTTTGCCCGCCGTCCGCTTTGCACTGGTTCGGAACCGACGGTTTCGGGCGCGACGTGCTGTCGCGGGTGATTTACGGTACGCGGCCGGCCATGATCATGCTGGCGATGATTGTGACGTTAACGATGCCGCTTGGGCTGCTGGTGGGAATCAGCGCCGGTTATCTCGGCGGGTGGGGCGATCGGGCGCTGATGCGGTTGACGGATATCGTACTGGCTTTACCTGGGTTGGTGATTGCGTTGGCGTTGGTGGCGGTACTGGGCGCGGGATTAATGAACAACGTGCTGGCGCTGGCCTTGACGTCCTGGCCGCACTTTGCCCGTCAGGCACGGGCTGAAACACTGGCGTTGAAAAATAGCGACTTTTTGATGGCGGCGCGGATGCAGGGTATCGGCGGCTGGCGATTGATGTACGGGCATATCCTGCCGTTTTGTCTGCCGGGCGCCGTGGTTCGCGCGGCGATGACGCTGGCGCATGCAATTCTGGCTATCGCCGGGTTGGGGTTCCTGGGCGTGGGGGCGCAGCCGCCCATGTCGGAGTGGGGGAAAATGGTGGCGGACGGCAGTACGGTCATGGCCGAACAATGGTGGGTGGCGACGGCGCCGGGCGTGGCGATCTTTCTGACCAGTCTGATCTTCAATCTACTGGGAAACGGGCTGCGCGACAGATTGGATCCGCGACATGGGAACAGATGACGTACTGCTTGATGTCGGCAACCTTTCCGTCACTCTGGCGTCGCCTGCGGCGGAGGTGCTGGTGAAATCGCTGTCTTTCACCATGGGACGTGAACGGGTGGCGTTGGTGGGAGAGTCTGGCTCCGGTAAGTCGTTACTGGCATGGGCGTTGCTGGGGCTGCTGCCGCAGGGGTGTTGTATGCAGGCCGATCGCGTCTGGTTTGCCGGCCAGGATTTGATGCAGTTGGATGAACGGCAATGGTGCCGCTGGCGCGGGCAGCGCATCGCGATGGTGATGCAGGGCCCCAGATATGCGCTTAATCCGATGCGACGTATCGGCTGGCTGGTGGAGGAACCGCTGCGTCTGCATACGTCGCTGGGGCGGCGGGCGCGTCGTGAACGGGTGCTGGAACATCTGAATGCGGTTGGACTGCCCGCTTCGACCGAATTGCTGGAGCGCTACCCTCACCAGATTTCCAGCGGAATGGCGCAACGAGTCATGCTGGCGATGGCGCTGATTTGTCGGCCGGATCTGCTGATTATCGATGAACGGGCGTTTGCGCTTGATCGCGAAACCCGTGTTCAGGTGCTGTCGTTGCTCGATCATCAGGCCGCCGGGCACAACATGGGCGTGTTGTTGATAAGCCATGACCTGGCGCTGGTTGAGCGCCATAGCGAGCGGGTTCTGGTGATGCGACAAGGGGAACTGCTGGACGAACTGCCCGCCAGGCAATTGCCGCACGCGACGCATCCCTACACGCAGGCGTTGTGGCGCTGTCGCCCTGGGCTACAGACGAAAGGGACAATGTTGCCGGTTGATGAGGTGCTATGAACGCGGAAAGGGCGAAGAACCACACGGCGGTGATGTTGCGGCATTTTACCGTCATGCACCGACAGGGGCGACAATGCCGCGACATCGTGAGTGATGTCGGGCTGAGGGTGGCGAGCGGGGAATGCTTTGGTTTGTCCGGCCCATCGGGCAGCGGCAAAACCGCTTTGCTATGGGCGCTGGCCGGGCTAAACCCGTACTGGTCCGGGCAGATGACGTTGCTCGGCCGGTCGATGGCGCCCGGGCGGGCGTTCACCGGCGAACTGCGCCATCAGGTACAGATGGTGTTTCAGGATGCCTATGCGTCGCTGCATCCGCGTCATAACGTGCGCCGGGCGTTGACTGAACCGTTGCGTCGGCGGCATCAGACCCATCTCGATGAGCGCATCGCTCAGGGTATTGCGCAGGTCGGCTTGTCGCCGGCGGTGCTGGCGCGTTATCCGCATCAGCTTTCCGACGGCCAGCGTCAGTGCGTGGCATTGATCCGCGCCCTGTTGCAGGAGCCGGCGCTGCTGCTGCTTGATGACCCGACGTATACGCTGGATATGGCGTCTCAGGCGCGGGTGTTGAATCTGTTGAACGTCTGGCGTCGGGAGGCATCGTTGACCATTATGCTGGTCAGTCACGATAAGGACGTTATGGCGCACATGTGCGATCGTTCGGCCGTGATGATGGAGGGGCGGCTATTGTCCGGCGGTTAGGTCGACGGCCCGCCGGGTATTCCTGGACGGAGAGACACGGAGTAAGGATGGGCATCATGAGGTCATGGATTACTGGGGTGTTAGCCTTAATGCTGACGATGTGTCCGCCGGCGCGGTCGTCAACGCCGGATGATGACGTGGTGGTGGCGATTTCATTGAACAGCATCATCAGTTTCGATCCGGCGGAAAGTTTTGAAACGGTCAGTACCAGTTGTCTGGCTTTCCTTTATCAGACGTTGGTGAAGAGCGACCGGGAGGATGCCACGCAACTGAGACCGGATCTGGCGCTATCCTGGCGTGAGGGCAAGGCGGGGCGCAGTCTGATTTTCCAGCTCGATCCGGGGGCGACTTTCGCGTCCGGCGCGCCGGTTCTGGCCGATGACGTGATCTTTTCGCTGTCGCGGGCGGTGAAACTGAACCGCACGCCAGTGTTTATTCTCAATGAGTTGGGCTGGGAGCCTGGCAATATCGACCGCCAATTCCGAAAAATCGATGACCATCAGCTGGAAATTCGCTGGAGTAACGAGATCAGCAGTGAACTGGCGCTCCGGTTGCTCTCATCCAGTGTGGCGTCCGTAGTGGACAGCAAGCGGGTTTTGGCGTTTAGCGAGTCAGGCGACTTCGGTAATCGCTGGTTGAAAACCCGTTCGGCCGGCAGCGGCGGTTATCAGATTCGCCACTATATTCCCCAGCAGTCGCTGTTGCTTGAAACCAATCCCTATGCACAACGCATGCCCCGGCTCAGGCGAGTTATCCTCAAAGATGTGGTCGACCCCAGCGTGCGCCGATTGTTGTTGCTGCAAGGGGATGTGGACGCGGCATACAGCTTGAGCGCCGATCAATTCAGTGCACTGATGGGGCAACCGGGGATTCGGGTTGAGATGATCCCTGGCAACAAAGTCTATTATCTGGGGTTTAATACCGCCGCTTCTGATGCCGAATTTTTGGGGAATCCCGCTTTCTGGCAGGCGGCGCGCTGGCTGGTTGACTATGAGGGGCTGGCGTCTGGATTGCTGAAAACCAGTTCACAGTCCATCAGAACTTCCTGCCGCAAGGTATTGACGGCGCAGTCACGGAAGCGCCATTCCGGTTAGATGTGGAGAAAGCCAAAGCCATACTGGCCCAGGCGGGGATTCCCGCTGGCAGTCGTTTTTCGCTGATGGTGATCAATCAACCTCCCTATACCGATATTGCTCAGGCACTGCAGGCCAGCTTCGCGCTGGCCGACATTCGGATTGATGTGCAGCCGCTGTTGGAAAGCGAGCTGTGGAGCCGTATGCGAGCGCGTCGTTTTCAGGCGGTTTTTGTGTATTGGGGGCCGGACTATGCCGATCCGAACAGCAATGCCGGTGCGTTCGCCTTCAATATGCCGGGCCGGCCGCAGACGCTGGCCTCTCGTCTGAGCTGGCGGATCCCGGCGCTGAGCCAACTGACGCACTTGGCTGCGGCGGAGCGCGATCCGCGTCAGCGGCGTGAGGATTACCGGGTTTTGCAACAAGCGGTGAGGGAGAATTCGCCGTTTGTCGTGATGATGCAGGGGAAACTACTGGTGGCGGTGCGGGATAATCTGCTGAACGTCAGGATGGGAATGAGCAATTCCGTACTCTATTTTGACGAGATCGACAAAATGGCGGCCGCCGCGCCATCGGCCCGATAAAGGCGTGTCTGCGGTTGGCGGAGTGCGCGTGTAATACATAAGGGCGTTGAGAACGCGCGACGGAGGGATGAGCCAGACGGCGTTATTCTTATGCGGTACGCTCGCCGGGCACGCGGGCCCGACGTTGATGCCGAGCGCCGGCCCGGTCGTGTGATTCCGGGCCGGCGCTCAGGTTTACCAGCCTACACCCAGACCCAGCGTATACAGGGTGTCGTTGACGTTACCCTGAGTGCTTTCAGTACGGTTGCGGGTGACTTTCATACTGACGGAAGACCAGTCCGTCACTTTGAAGCGCAGACCGGCGCCAGCCTTGATGTACAACGGCGTGGTACTGTCGAAGGAGCGGCCGACTTCACCGTCGGTGAACAATTCGGTGCGTTTACCAAACAGGAAACGATCGTAGCTCCATTTCAGACCGCTGGAATAGAAGTTATCTTCGCTATTGTTCTGGTAAACGAACTCCTGGGAGTTGACCAGTGTCGCCAGCGAGAAGGATCCCAGATCGTTATCCCAGAACTGATAACCCGGACCGGTACCGACGGAACGGGTGATCTTGATGTTTTCTATCCAATCGCGTTTGTATTCATAGCGGCCCTGCCAGAACCAATGTTCGCTCATGAATTTGTCCAGCGCATATTCGCCGGCGGCGTTTTTGGTGCTCTCTACCTCGTCTTCCTTGGCCATGTGGTAGCTGGCATCCAGATTATGACGCCAAGTGCCATGACGCAGTTTCGAGTCGAGGGTGACATCGTGATTGTCGGTCTCAGTGGAGCTTTTCTTGCGTGCCAGACTGACGTCAACGTTGCCTTTCCATGAGAAATCTTCCACCCAGCGGTGCGGCACCACCATGGTGTTGATATCGGACAGCGGCAGCGTTTCCTGACCGGCGCTTACCTGCTGGCCGTCAACGGTGGCTGGCTGAGCGAGAATCGCGCGCTGGGAATCCATCGCTTTGATAGACGGATAAAGCACGCCTTTTTCATAGCGTTGTCCCTGAATCACCATGCCGTGGTCGGTCTGGAAGGTTTTGACCTTGTCCCAAGAGAGGGAAACCGTATCGGCATAGTCGGTCTTGATGAACAGCTTACCGCTGTCCAACAGCGTAATCTGGCCGCTGATTTTATCGCCATTGGTCAGCCAGACGGTATCGGCGTGGCTGGAAGAAATGCCTGCGGCACTGAGAGCGATAAACAGGCTCAGTGACGAAAGTGCATGTTTGGTATGTGTCATGTTGTCAGATAAACAGTGGTAGCTGGGAGTGAAGGACGCCATTTGGACGTTCAACCGGTTGAATAACATGCCGGTATGGATCGGCGATGCAAACATTAACAGGAATCGCTCTGCGTCTCTAGGTATAAGTCACCACTAATTAGAACGTAAATTGTTATAAACGACGACAGTAATGATTAACGGCTATAACGGTGACGACGATCACATCACCGTTACAACCTTGTACATTCAGGCGGGGCTGCGGGATTGGGTAAAACGACGCGCCAGAAAGCGTTCCGTGAGATAGAGACGCAGCCGGACGACGAACCGCTCCTGAAACAGTACGCACAGAGCGATGGTCGCCAGCAGGAAAACACCGTATCCGATGACAGACAGTTGCACCTGACTTGCGGCATCCACGCACGCGCGCCAGTTGCTGAAACACTGGAGCGGATCGCCGCGCAGCAACTGCTCCAGGGTGCGGAACAGATTAAACAACGGGACATGCAGCGCGAAGATGGACAGCGAGGCGGCGCCCAGCCGTCCGGCCCAGATTTTAACCTGTTCGCTCGCCGGGTCGCGGATACCGGCGCTCAAACAAACCAGTGCGACCTGCGCCGGCAGCAGCAGGCCGTTGTGCAGCAGAAAATACCAGTAGGGTTTGCCGTGAGTGAACAACCAGGTGCCGACCAGAAAGCTGGCGCCGATAAAGGCCAGCAGCGCATTACGCCGCCAGAATGAGAGCGGCGGAAACGTACCCTCCCGGTATTGCCGGAAAATCGCGTACCCTAAAATGCCCGCCAGAAACTCGGGCAGCCGGAGCAGCGGGCCACGTTGCAGCATGCCGGTGTAGGGAACCCCGTACAGACCGTGTCCGATCATCCATAACGGCGGCAGCAGATACAGCAAGGCCATCAGGCTCAGCCACCGCCGTGGATGCCGACTCGCCAGCAGCCGGGGCGCCACGATGGGAAACAACAGGTAGAAGAAAAACAGCGTGGAGACCGACCAGAGCGGCGCGTTGAAGGTCAGAAAATAGGGATTCCAGGCCTGCAACAGCAGTAATTGCAGTAAGCCGTTGAGGGCCAACTGGCTATTGCTCATGTAGTGGTGCAGGGCATCAGGACTGACGCTGGGATCGTTGCTGTCGTAGATGACAAAGCGCGGGCTGGCGAGCTGGCCATCAGGCGCTATCGCCAGCCAATGCATCAGACTGAGCACCAGGATGGAGGCGACCAGACCGACGATATGCACAGGGTAGAGATTGAACAGGCGTTTGGCGAGAAAGTGACGCGCCGGTTCGCGCAACTGGCCGTTACGAATATAAACGTGGGCCAGTAAAAAACCGGACAGCACGAAAAACGTGCTGGTAGCGAAGAAACCCATGCTGGTCAGTTCGCTGAGAAAAGGAATTTTTTCACGCTGCGGATAGACATGCACCGTATGGTAGATCATGACATAGCATCCCAGCAGGAAGCGGAGCCATTCAAGGCCAATGAATCGTTCTCTGGCTTGCATCTCTTTTTCCTCCGGAGTTTCTGGTGAAACGGCGCTGTCGAGCCGCTATAGGCCAGTCTAGGAAAGGAATGTGGGGAAATATTTAGGAAAATGGCGAGAAATTAAGTAGAAGCATTCAAAGCCTTTACTATATAGGGGGTTATGAAAATAAACGTGTAGAAGTGTATAGGCGTGTATTTAAATATTTTTATATTTTAATCAATGAATTAAAAAGCAATTCCTTTGAAGAGACCATAATCTGATTATGGTTAATTATCAATATTGTTTCATGGTCGACGGGCGATGCAGCATGAAAAAACACGCTAGCCCATTGATGAAAAAGGAGTCCGGCGGCGTTTTACCCTACCGCGCATGGGGCATTATCTGTGCAGTCGCGCTGCGTTGATCATGGCGTATCGATGGCCGCATCCGCGGCCGTTACAAACTTTTCTCCTGCAATACCCAGACGGCGGCTTCTACGCGGGAGCGCAGTTTCATCTTTTTCAGCAGGTGCTTGACATGGACTTTCACCGTGCTTTCGGTGATGTTGAGCTTACGGGCGATAACTTTATTGGGCAGCCCCTGGGCGATCAGTTTCAAAATGTCTTTTTCTCTCGGCGTCAGCTGCTGGATATCTCGATCGCCCGGATGTCGGTTTTCCCGCAGGCTGGCGGCGAGAATGGGCGTCAGCGTGTCGCTGAGCACCATTTTCCCGGCGGCCGCCTGTTGTAGAGCCGCCAGCAGGTCTTCGGGCTCCATGTCCTTCAACAGATAACCATCGGCGCCGTTTTTCAGGGCGCTGACCACATCATCCTCGTGGTTGGAGACGCTAAACACCACAATACGGCCGGAAAGCGGTTTCTCACGCAGGCGAGCCAGTGTTTCCAGCCCGTTCATGCCCGGCATATTCAGGTCGAGCAGGATCAAATCGGGATCCCAGCGTTCCGCCATTTCCACGCCTTGTTCGCCGTGGCTGGCCTCATCGATGACCCGCAAATCCGCGGTCATGCCGATAAGTTGTTTTACGCCGTTACGCAGCATGGGGTGGTCATCAATCAGCAGTACGGTGGCGGGTTCTTCATTGGTCATGGTTCTCTCCTGATATCACAAATGGCTGGTGGTAATCCGCCTGAAAACTGACATACACCTCTGTACCGCCGGCATCGCGGCGTCGGACGGCGCAGTCGCCGTGCAGGCTGCGAGCACGATCGCGCATGATAATAAGCCCGTAATGGTTGGCGCGCAGGGCGTTGTCGCTGATGCCGACGCCGTTGTCGCACACGCTCAGCACAATTTGCTGCTGGTGTTGGCGCAAGGTGATGCTGACGTCGGTGGCGTGGGCATGTTTATAAATATTGCTCAACGCCTCACGCACGATTTGCAGCAGATGGATACCCTGGTGGGCGGAAACCGCCTGCAAAGGCAATTGATAATGCAGCTGAATCGGATACCCCAGACGTTTACCGAATTCATCCGCCGTAGCACGCAGCGCGGCAGGCAGGCCGGATTCAGACAGTTTCAGGCGGAAGGTCGTCAGCAGCTCCCGTAATTGCCGATAAGCGGTATTGATTTCGTCGCGCATGGCGGATAACTGCTGCTGCATGTCCGGCGTCAGCGTGTCGTGCTGCATTTGTAAACAACTGACCTGAATCTTCAGGCAGGAGAGCGATTGGGCGATTGAGTCGTGCAACTCTCTGGCGATGGTGGCGCGCTCTTCCATCAGCATCAACTGTTGCTGGTGGCTGGACTGGCGCTCCAGCGCCAGTGTGCTGGTCAACTGTTCCAGCAGCGTGTTCAACAACTGGTGCTGGTCTGCGTCAAGCCGGCCTCCGGCGGGCAGGCAGGCAAGCACCATGCCGTAATGTCCGTGCTTATCGTGCAGATCCCAACAGCGACTGTCGCCGGTTGGCGCCGACGTGAGGGGATGTTGGTAGCAGCGCCGCAGGCAATGGCGATCAGGACAGCGGTCAGGGTCGGGAAGCTGTGTCAGGGCCGCGGGATGGGATTGCGCCTGATGGTTATCCTCAAACAACTGGAGGCGGATGTCGTGCAGCGGCATCAATTGCGCCAGTTCATCCAGCACCGGCAGCAGGCGGCTGCACAAGGGGGGAACTGGTGTGCAGCCGTCGGCTGGAGCGGTATAGAAACTCCAGCGTATCGTTTTTCTGCTGCAGGTCGGCGGTCTTTTCCGCGACCCGATGCGCCAAATCGCGGTAGATGGCGGAAAGCTCGTCCGACATTCGGTTGAGGGTTTGCGCCAGCGTACTCATTTCATCCTGGCCGGGCAGCGTGACCCGCTGGTCAAAATCGCCGCGACCGATGGCTTGCGCCATGAAAATCAGCTTGCGCCATGGGGTCAGCAGACGGTGACGCAGGTAAAAGAACGTGGCGAGCAGCAACAGCAGCATGCTGGCGATAAACCCCTGTTGCACCCACGTCACTCGCTGCAGGCGCGTTTCGGTTTTCTGATCGATGGCGGAAACCAGCGCATCCAACTGGCGGACGAAACCGGCCACCTCCGTCGCCGCATCGGCGGCGCTGCCGGCCTGGCGTAAGCGCGGTTTCAACTGGGAAGACCAGTAATGCCGCAAACTGTCGAATTGTTCCCCCAACCCTTCCCGGCGCACCGCCTGTTGCAGATCGCTGCTGTTTTCGTCCCGCTCCAGCTCCTGAAAGTAGATCTCATGTCCGGCGTTTAACGGCACCAGCGATAACAACCGGTAACTCTGCATACGCAACGATCCCGCTTTATTGATGGCGTGCGCATTGCCCTGAATGCTCTGCGACAGCCAGCCGGAGACCGCCATACCGGCGATGCCCAGCAGGCCAAGCAACAGCATCAGGATGGCAACCTGATTGACCAACGACAGCGGAAGCAGGAATCGTTTGAACATATCACCGCCTTTTCTGGCTAGGGGTTCCAGCGGGATACCGCCAGACGAATACGTATTTTTTCCCATTCTGGCGGATAACCCCATACTCCTAAATGAGTACCCCGAAATTTCCGTCGGGGGCGATGGCCATGACCCGCGGGTGATACCCCAGAGTAACCGTATGAAATAGAATGATTAACGTCGGCGGGTATTTTACTCCCAAAGGAGTGCGTCACGGCCAGTGTGGTTTTCCTACCCGACAACCCGTTGATATGCGTCAACTTTCACGGCGGCATAACCCCTAATGTTGCGCCTGATGATAGGGCTACTCTTACTGACCGAGGTTTTTATGACGCAGTCGACAACCACGCCAGATGTTTCGCGTGAAACGGTGATCCGGGAATGGCACCCCGAAGTTCCTCAATTCTGGCAATCACAAGGGCGACACATCGCCCAACGCAACCTGTGGATCTCTATCCCCTGCTTGTTACTGGCTTTCTGTGTATGGATGCTGTTCAGTACCGTGGCGGTCAACCTGAATAAGGTCGGCTTTCACTTTTCCACCGATGAGTTGTTCATGCTGACGGCGTTGCCGTCGGTCTCCGGCGCGCTGTTGCGGGTGCCGTATTCTTTCATTATTCCGCTGGCGGGCGGGCGCCGCTGGACGACGTTCAGTACGCTGATCCTGGTGATCCCCTGTCTGTGGCTGGGCTTCGCGGTGCAGGATCCGCAAACGCCGTATGGGGTGTTTATCATCATCTCGCTGCTGTGCGGTTTTGCCGGCGCCAATTTTGCTTCCAGTATGGCCAACATCAGCTTCTTTTTCCCGAAAGCGAAGCAGGGCGGCGCGTTGGGGATGAATGGCGGTTTCGGCAACCTGGGGGTGAGCGTGATGCAATTGCTGGTGCCGGTGGTGATCTTTCTGCCGGTGCTGAGTTTTACCGGCAAGGGCGTCAGCCAACCGGACGGCAGTATGGTCTGGCTGCAGAATGCGCCCTGGGTTTGGGTGCCGCTGCTGCTTATCGCCGCTGTGGCCGCCTGGTTCGGCATGAACGATCTCTCGACCGCCAGAGCGTCGATACGTCAACAACTGCCGGTGCTGAAACGCGGGAATTTATGGATCCTCGGCGTGCTGTATCTGTCGGCGTTCGGCTCCTTCATCGGCTTTTCCGCCGGTTTCGCCATGTTGTCGCGAACCCAGTTTCCAGACATCGTCATCTTGCACTATGCCTTCTTCGGCCCGTTGCTGGGGGCGCTGGCCCGTCCGGTCGGCGGTATGTTGTCAGATCGTTTCGGCGGCGTGCGGGTGACGTTGATTAACTTTATGTGCATGGCCGTCTTGTCGTTACTGTTGTTCACGGCATTGCCTGGCTCGGGGCAGCCCGGCTCATTCCTGCTGTTTTTCGGCGTCTTTATGTTGCTGTTCCTGACTGCCGGGCTGGGCAGCGGGTCGACGTTCCAGATGATAGCGGTCATCTTCCGCGGGCTGACGGTCGCGCGGGTTAAAGCGGCGGGCGGCAGCGATGAAGAGGCTCAACGCAGTGCGGTGACAGATACCGCCGCCGCGCTGGGGTTTATTTCCGCGATGGGGGCCATCGGCGGGTTCTTCATTCCCAAAGCGTTCGGCACGTCGCTGGCACTGACGGGCTCGCCGGCCGGTGCGATGAAGGTCTTCGTCCTGTTCTATGTGGTCTGCGTAGTGATCACCTGGCTGTGTTACGGGCGTAAAACACGCACCGGAAGGACGGAGGCCTGAACCTAGAGTGGCGAGCGGCGGCATGGTATAACGCTGGTCGGTAATAGACTCGTCATAGTTCACGTTGCAGGAGCGTTGGTCTTTCGGTGGGGGTATGATTCTTCCCGGTCGCCGCCTTCCTGCGACGTGAATGATTTGGGATAACGATGACAACAGCAAAATTAACGACGCGGCAGCGAAGAAACATCACGACGCGAAAGAAACTCTATGAAAGCGCGCTGATGCTGATGGAGGATACCGCGATTGAAGATATCACCATCAGCCATATCTGTACCCATGCCGGTGTGTCCGTCGGGTCGTTTTTATCGTCATTTTAAAACCAAAACCGATATTTTCGTCGAAATGTACGAGCAGGCGGATACCTATTTTCTGGACAAATACCAGGTTCAACATCTGAACGCGACCGCGTTGGATAAGATCCTGGAATTTTTCGACACCTATTCTACGTATCACTTAAAGATTGGGTTGCAAACCGTCAAGCAACTTTATACCTGCAATAATAAGCTGTTCATCATGAAAGGCCGGAATATGCAGAAGATGTTGCAGCTTATTATTGAAGCCGGTCAGGTCAGCGGGGAAATAGATAATACGGATTCCGCAGAGGAGATTACGCAATACCTTTTTATTTCAGCACGCGGTTTGATTTATAACTGGTGCCTGCATGATGGCGGTTTTGATCTGCGGGAAGGAATGCGCCATTACATGAACAGACTGATTATCTCCATTAAAAGCTTATCCCATTAGGGCTATTTCATGTGCCATTCTGGCCCTGGGCCGTGCTCGAAATCCGCCTGTTCCCCTTTATAGCGAAAACAGGCGGTGAAATAACGCTGACGGTCGTTAAATATTTTTGGCTACTTCATACGCATCCCAAATGGCGTACATGATATTTTGCACTTGCTTGGCGTCGCCCAATAAATAAGTTTCCGGCAGTTCATTCCTGACTGATTCGAATAATTCTCGCTGAGGTGTGTAACCGATCGCCAATATGGCGGAATCCGCTGCTAATACCCTTTCTTCATTGGCGGCATTTTTCAGCATAAATCCGTTTGCCGTGGCGCCGGAAACAACCGTATCGGTTAACAAGCGGATATGTTTAAACGCCACCAAATCGCGCAGCATATCTTCATTGGCATGACACAGCGGGCCGCCAATCGTCAGGATGTCATCCTGCATTTCGACCAACGTCACCTGCTTGCCCTGATTAACCAGCCAAAGCGCGGTTTCACAGCCGACCAGCCCGCCGCCGATGATCAAGGTGCTTTGGCCGGGATCCTTCTTGCCGAGCAACACCTCCTCGGCGGTATAGACGTTGTCGGCGCCGCCGAGCGCCAGGGTGCGCGGCGATGAGCCGGTGGCGAAAACAACCGCGTCAGCCTCACTGGATAACAGCATGTCCTGCGTGACCGTGCTGGAGAAACGGATATCGACGTTCAAGTCCCGCAGGGTGTCCTGATACCAGGCGGCCAGCAGATGGTCGTCTTCCTTGAAGCTGGGAACACCGCCGGGGATCAGGTTGCCGCCCAGACGGTCGGTCTTCTCATGCAGAACCACACTATGGCCGCGTAATGCCGCTACGCGCGCCGCCTCGCAGCCTGCCGGGCCGCCGCCGATAATCAGCACGTTTTTAGCGTGATCGGCTTTGCCGATGGCATAGTCTTTTTCCCGACCGCAGGCCGGGTTCACGGCGCAGGAGATGGCCGCAAATTTAGCCAGCCGCCCCATGCATCCCTCCTGACAGGATAAGCACGGGCGCACTTTATGAAACTTCCCTGCTTTGATTTTATTGGGGATTTCCGCATCGGCCAGCAAAGGGCGGCCTAACGCGATCATATCCGTCTGGCCGTTGAGGATTGCCGCGCTTGCCAGATCAGGGTTTTCCATGCGACCCGCGGTAATCACCGGTACGTTCAGGATTCGCTTCAGAATTTCGTTATAGGGCAGGTATAAACCTTTGTCCTGATACATCGGCGGATGGGCCCAGTACCAGGAATCATAGGAGCCGACGTCGCCGTTGAAGGCGTCATACCCGGCTTCTTCCAGAATTTTGGCCGCCTCGATGCCTTCTTCGATATCACGCCCTTGTTCGGCGAAGGTTTCTCCCGGCAAGCCGCCTTGTCGCCAGTCTTTAATAAAACTTTTAATGCTGTAGCGTAGCGATACCGGGTAATCCTGGCCGCATTCGGCCTTGATCGCCTGAACGATTTCAATCGCAAAGCGCAGACGGTTTCTCAGGCTGCCGCCGTATTCATCCGTGCGTTGGTTAAAGAAGGATATGGCGAACTGATCCAACAGATATCCCTCGTGTACCGCGTGTATCTCAATACCGTCAAAACCGGCTTTCTTGGCGATGGCGGCTGATTCGGCAAATTTTCGCACATAGGTGTGAATTTCCTCCCGGGTCAGTTCCCGGCAGGTGACGTCAGGCAACCAACGATGCGGGATCGGCGACGGCGCGACAGCCGTGCGGCCGACAATAGACGGAATACTGACACGGCCAAACCCGGCGGAGAGCTGTAACAAGATTTTGGCGCCGTAGGCATGGATCCGTTCGGTCATCATTTTGGCGGTTTTAATAAAGTTGAGCGGATTCAACGTTGGGCAGGGCATGGAGGGCAAGGCGCATTTTTCGATGTCGTTCTCCACCATGGTCACGCCGGTGATGATGAGGCCGGTTCCCCCTCGGGCGCGTTCGATGTAATACTCAGCGCCTCTTTCGTTGAAACAGCCATCCGCATCGCATAACCCGCCTGGCCCCATCGGGGCCATAACGAATCGGTTTTTGATCTCCAGTTTCCCGATATTAAACGGTTCAAACAGGATCTTATGGTTCGGTTGCATGATCGACTCCTGATGCTAATGGGAAGAGGCGTGAACAGTTGAATTTAACAAAGTGAACGTGTTCACTGAATCGATTCATTATAAACGGCGTATCCATACAAAATGTGATGGTTATTGAGGTTTATACATAATCAGTGAAACCCTCCCACACCCGGTATACCCGCCATCTCCCAGGTTGCCGCTGCGTTGGCTTGATGACTCAACCCGTTTCTGGGCCTGGTCTTTGTCGCGCCGCGCCCGCTGCGTTCCAATCTGCCCCCGGCAGACGGGTCGTTCATCCGAATGGCTTAGCGCCGTCAGGGCATCGGACGGTTTATCTGCATCCCCCTACCTCTAAATAGTCACTGGGGTAAATCGTTTACCACCGCTTTCATGGCGAATGATTTAATTTGTTTACTATTCAATGGATTATCTTGTTTTTTCGCGTTAACCCTTTGGGGGTATTTCGTCGATAGGCGAGCAATACCCCCCCGGCGGAGCTTGATCGCTGTCAATTTTGGTCTGGGGTCTGCTGGCTAAGCTGCGCTCCATAGTGAGCGAAGCATCAGGCTGTTTTCCGGATAACGCCGCACGTCGCCGGCGATCGGCCTGACCCTTTCAATAACGACAGGAACCCACAGGTTCCGCAGCAGGAGAGCCCGGATGAGCAAGTTTCTTGACCGGTTACGTTATTTCAGGCAACTGGCCGAGCCGTTTTCCGGCGACCATGGTCAGACACTCAATACCAACCGTGACTGGGAAGATGGCTACCGCAGCCGCTGGCAGCACGACAACGTGGTGCGTTCGACACACGGCGTCAACTGTACCGGCTCGTGCAGCTGGAAGATTTACGTCAAAAACGGATTAGTCACCTGGGAAACCCAGCAGACCGATTACCCGCGCACCCGCCCGGATTTACCGAACCACGAACCGCGCGGCTGCCCGCGCGGCGCCAGTTACTCCTGGTATCTGTACAGCGCCAACCGTCTGAAATACCCGATGGTACGCAAGCGGCTGTTGAAACTGTGGCGCGCGGTGCGCGCTGAGCATCGCGACCCGGTAGACGCCTGGGGCGCCATCGTCAACGACGTGGAAAAAACGCAGGAGTACAAACGGGCACGCGGTCGCGGCGGGTTCGTGCGTTCCAACTGGCAAGAAGTGAACGAACTTATCGCCGCCGCCAACGTCTATACCGCCAAAACCTTCGGGCCGGATCGCATTATCGGCTTTTCGCCGATCCCGGCGATGTCGATGGTGTCTTACGCGGCGGGCGCGCGCTATTTGTCACTGATGGGCGGGGTATGTCTGAGTTTTTACGACTGGTACTGCGATCTGCCGCCCGCATCGCCGCAGACCTGGGGCGAACAGACCGACGTGCCGGAATCCGCCGACTGGTATAACTCGTCCTACATCATCGCCTGGGGTTCCAACGTACCGCAAACCCGCACCCCGGACGCGCACTTCTTCGCCGAGGTGCGCTATAAAGGCACCAAAACCGTGGCGATTACCCCGGACTACGCCGAAATCGCCAAGCTGTGCGATCAGTGGCTGAACCCGAAACAGGGCACCGACAGCGCGCTGGCGCTGGCGATGGGGCATGTGATCCTCAACGAATTCCACCTCAAACAACCCCGCCACTATTTTACCGACTATGTGCGCCGCTACACCGACATGCCGATGTTGGTGCTGCTGGAGCCGCGTGCGGAGGGGTATTACGCCGCCGGGCGTTTGCTGCGCGCCGCCGATCTGGTGGACAATCTGGGCCAGCAGAACAATCCGGAGTGGAAAACCATCGCCATCGACGACCCCAGTGGGGATCTGGTGGCGCCGCAGGGTGCCATTGGGTATCGCTGGGGAGAAAAGGGCAAATGGAACCTGGAGCAACGTGACGGTGTCACGCAACAGGACATCAACCTGCGTCTGAGCCTGCACGGGCACCATGATGAGGTGGTTTCGGTGGGGTTCCCGTACTTTGGCGGGGCGCCGAGCGAACACTTCGCCGGCGTCAAACTGGATGAGGTGCTGGTGCATCAACTGCCGGTCAAGCGTTTGCGGCTGGCGGACGGCAGCGAAGCGCTGGTGACGAGCGTGTTTGACTTGACGCTCGCCAACTATGGCGTGGATCGTGGCCTCAACGATGCCAACTGCGCGACGGATTACGATCAGGTGAAGGCCTACTCCCCGGCGTGGGCGGAGCAGATCACCGGCGTGTCGCGGCAGAACATTATCCGCATCGCCCGCGAATTCGCGGAAAATGCCGACAAAACCCACGGCCGCTCGATGATCATCGTCGGCGCCGGGATGAACCACTGGTATCACCTCGACATGAACTACCGCGGGATTATCAACATGCTGATCTTCTGCGGCTGTGTCGGCCAGAGCGGCGGCGGCTGGGCGCACTATGTCGGCCAGGAAAAACTGCGGCCGCAAACCGGTTGGCTGCCGCTGGCCTTCGGGCTGGATTGGCAACGTCCGCCGCGCCATATGAACAGCACCTCGTTTTTTTACAATCACACCAATCAATGGCGTTACGAGACGGTCGCGCCGCAGGAATTTTTGTCGCCGCTGGCGGATCGCGCCCGGTTCGACGGCAGCATGATCGATTTCAACGTGCGGGCGGAGCGGATGGGCTGGCTGCCGTCCGCGCCGCAACTGGGCGCAAACCCGCTGCGGATCGCCGCACAGGCGCAGGCTGCCGGCATGACGCCGCAGGACTATACCGTCGCGTCCCT
Source organism: Musicola paradisiaca NCPPB 2511 (assembly GCF_000400505.1). NCBI lineage: Bacteria > Pseudomonadati > Pseudomonadota > Gammaproteobacteria > Enterobacterales > Pectobacteriaceae > Musicola > Musicola paradisiaca. Next base: position 2,094,346 of record NZ_CM001857.1, read on the forward strand.
GAAAGACGGCTCGTTGCGTTTTGCCGCCGAACAGCCGGACAACCCGCAGAACTTTCCGCGCAACCTGTTTATCTGGCGTTCCAACCTGCTGGGCTCATCCGGCAAAGGCCATGAGTACATGCTCAAATACCTGCTGGGCACCGAACACGGTATTCAGGGGCAGGATCTGGGCGCGCAGGGCGGCGTGAAGCCGCAAGAAGTGGAATGGCGCGAGCAGGGCGGAGAAGGCAAGGTGGATCTGGTGGTGACGCTGGATTTCCGCATGTCCAGCACCTGTCTCTACTCCGATATCGTGCTGCCGACCGCCACCTGGTATGAAAAGGACGATATGAACACCTCGGACATGCATCCGTTCATTCATCCGTTATCCGCCGCCGTTGACCCGGTCTGGGAGTCGAAAACCGACTGGGAGATCTACAAAGGGTTAGCGAAAACCTTCTCTCGCGTTTGTCAGGGGCATCTGGGGGTGGAAACCGATGTGGTGACGTTGCCGATCCAGCACGACTCCGCTGCCGAACTGGCGCAACCGCTGGGGGTAAAGGACTGGAAAAAAGGCGAATGCGATCTGATCCCAGGCAAAACTGCGCCGCACATCATGACGGTGGAGCGCGACTATCCCCAACTGTACGCTCGCTTTACCTCGCTGGGGCCGCTACTGGACAAACTCGGCAACGGCGGCAAAGGCATCAGCTGGAATACCGAGTCGGAGGTTGCGCTGCTCAAACGGCTGAACCGCACGCAGGATGCCGGCGTGGCCGCCGGCCGGCCGCGCATCGAGACGGCGATCGACGCCGCCGAGGTGATTCTGTCGCTGGCGCCGGAAACCAACGGCCAGGTGGCGGTGAAAGCGTGGGCGGCGCTCAGTCAGGTCACGGGGCGCGACCATACCCATCTGGCGCAGCCGAAAGCGGATGAGAAGATCCGCTTCCGGGATATTCAGGCGCAGCCGCGCAAAATCATCTCCAGCCCGACCTGGTCAGGTCTGGAGGATGAGCATGTGTCCTACAACGCCTGTTACACCAACGTGCATGAGCTGATCCCGTGGCGCACCCTCTCCGGTCGGCAGCAGTTGTACCAGGATCATGAATGGATGCGCGCCTTCGGCGAAAGCTTGCTGGTGTATCGCCCGCCGGTGGATACCCGCGCCGCCGCGCCGTTACTGAACAGCAAGCCGAACGGCCATCGGGAAAAGGCGCTCAACTTCCTGACGCCGCACCAGAAATGGGGGATCCACTCCACCTACAGCGACAACCTGTTGATGCTGACGCTGGGGCGCGGCGGCCCGGTCATCTGGCTGAGCGAGGAAGACGCCCGCGAATTGGGCATTGCCGATAACGACTGGGTGGAAGCGTTTAACGCCAATGGCGCGCTGACCGCCCGGGCGGTGGTCAGCCAGCGTGTACCGGCCGGGATGACCATGATGTACCACGCGCAGGAACGACTGGTGAATCTGCCCGGTTCGGAAGTGACCGGGCAACGCGGCGGTATTCATAACTCGGTGACACGTATCTGCCCGAAACCGACGCACATGATCGGCGGTTACGCCCAGCTGGCGTATGGCTTTAACTATTACGGCACCGTGGGATCGAACCGGGATGAGTTCGTGGTGGTGCGCAAGATGAACCGTATCGACTGGCTGGATGCCGACAGCCATGACCTTGACCACCACCAGCAATATCGCCAGCAGGAGAAAGCCTGATGAAAATTCGTTCGCAAGTCGGCATGGTGCTGAACCTGGATAAATGCATCGGCTGCCATACCTGTTCAGTGACCTGTAAAAACGTCTGGACCAGCCGCGAAGGGGTGGAGTACGCCTGGTTTAATAATGTAGAAACCAAACCCGGCACCGGCTATCCCCATGCGTGGGAAGATCAGGACAAATGGCAAGGCGGCTGGATCCGTAAAATCAACGGCCGACTGGCGCCGCGCATGGGCAACCGTGTCGGGGTGCTGTCGAAGATTTTCGCCAACCCGGACGTCCCGGCGCTGGACGACTACTACGAACCGTTCGACTACGACTACGGCCATCTGCAACGCGCCGGGGAGAGCCGGCACCAGCCGGTGGCGCGCCCACGCTCGTTAATCACCGGCCAGCGCATGAACTCCATCGAAAACGGCCCCAACTGGGAGGACGATCTGGGGGGCGAATTCAGCAAGCGCTCACAGGATAAGAACTTCGACGACATGCAGAAAGCCATGTACGGGCAGTTCGAGCACACCTTCATGATGTACCTGCCGAGACTGTGTGAGCACTGCCTCAACCCGGCGTGCGTCGCGACCTGTCCGAGTGGTGCGATTTACAAACGGGCGGAAGACGGCATTGTGCTGATCGACCAGGATAAATGCCGCGGTTGGCGCATGTGCCTGACCGGTTGCCCGTACAAAAAAATCTACTTCAACTGGAAGAGCGGCAAATCGGAAAAGTGCATTTTCTGCTACCCGCGCATCGAATCCGGCATGCCGACGCTGTGCTCGGAAACCTGCGTCGGGCGTATCCGCTATCTGGGGGTGCTCTGTACGACGCCGACCGCATTGAACAGGCGGCATCGGTGGAAAGCGAAACCGACCTGTACCGCCGCCAGCGGGAGATTTTCCTCGACCCGCACGACCCTGAGGTGATCGCCCAGGCGCAGCGCGACGGTATTCCGCTCAGCGTGATTGAGGCGGCGCAACAGTCGCCGGTGTACAAACTGGCGGTGGAGTGGCAACTGGCGTTGCCGCTGCACCCGGAATACCGCACGCTGCCGATGGTGTGGTACGTGCCGCCCCTGTCGCCGATCCAATCCGCCGCCGATGCCGGCCAGCTGGCGCACAGCGGCGTGCTGCCGGACGTGGAGAGCCTGCGCATTCCGGTGCAGTATCTGGCCAATCTGCTGACGGCGGGCGATGTCGAGCCGGTACTGCTGGCGTTGCGTCGCATGCTGGCGATGCGCCATTACAAGCGGGCGCAGACCGTCGACCAGCTTGACGATACGCGCGCGCTGGAGCAGGTCGGGCTGACGCCGGCACAGGCCGAGGACATGTACCGCTATCTGGCGATCGCCAACTATGAAGACCGCTTTGTAGTGCCCTCCAGCCACCGTGAACTGGCGCGGGACGCCTTCCCGGAAGCGCATGGTTGTGGTTTCAGTTTCGGCGACGGTTGTCATGGCAGCGATTCGTCATTCAACCTGTTCAATAGCCGCCGTATCGACGCCATCGACGTGACCAGCCAGACCCAGACCATGAGCCGCCGCCGGATGCAGGAGAACAAGTCATGATCAGTCTTCGCATTATCGCCCGGTTGCTGGAGTATCCAGATGCGGATCTGTGGCAACAGCGCCAGGACATGCTGGATGCGCTGGAGCAAGCCGACGAGCTGCCGCTGCGCCAAAGCGCGCAACTGATGGCGTTTATCGGTGACTTCTGGCAGAGCGAGTTGCTGGATCGTCAGGAGCAATACACCGAGCTGTTCGATCGCGGCCGTTCGTTATCGCTGCTGCTGTTCGAACATGTTCACGGCGAATCACGCGATCGCGGTCAGGCGATGGTGGACTTGCTGGCGCAATACCGCGAAGTCGGTCTGGCGTTGGACTGCCGTGAACTGCCGGATTTCCTGCCGCTGTATCTGGAGTATTTGACGTTGCGTGAACCACCGGCGGCGCGTGATGGGCTGCGAGATATTGCGCCGATCCTGACGCTGCTGGCGGCGCGTTTACGTCAGCGCGGCAGCGACTATGCCCTGTTGCTGGAGTTGTTGCTGACGCTGGCGGCGTGTGAGCCGTCAAGCGCCGCAGTGGCGGCGAAGGTGGCGGAAGAAGCACGCGACGATACGCCGCAGGCGCTGGATGCCGTCTGGGAAGAGGAGCAAGTCCGTTTCCTCGCCGATAAAGGGTGCGCCCCGGCGGCGCAGGCGGCGCATCAGCGTCGTTTTGCCGGCGCCGTCGCCCCTCAATACCTCAACCTTGACGCCGCGCGGGCGAAAGGAGAGCGTTAATGCACTATATCAATCTATTTTTCTTCGATATTTATCCCTATATCGCCGGCGTGGTGTTTCTGGTCGGCAGTTGGCTGCGTTATGACTACGGTCAGTATTCCTGGCGGGCCGGCTCCAGCCAGATGCTGGATAAAAAGGGCATGCGGCTGGCGTCGAACCTATTCCACCTCGGCATTCTGGGGGTGCTGGGCGGTCACTTTGTCGGCATGATGACGCCACATTGGGTGTACGAATCCTTTTTATCGCTGGCGGTGAAGCAAAAGATGGCGATGCTCGGCGGCGGAACCTGCGGTGTTATGACGCTGGTGGGCGGTGCGATGCTGCTGAAACGCCGTTTGACCAACCCGCGGGTACGCGCCACCTCGACCACCGGCGATATTCTGATCATGGCGTTGTTGGTGATTCAGGCGGCGCTGGGGTTGTTGACCATTCCCTTCTCCGCGCAGCATATGGATGGCAGTGAAATGATGAAGCTGGTGGATTGGGCACAGTCGGTAGTGACCTTCCGCGGCGGCGCATCAGCGTATCTGGATGAGGTGGCGCTGGTGTTCAAACTGCATTTGGTGTTGGGCATGACGCTGTTTGTGCTGTTCCCGTTTTGCCGGTTGGTGCATATCTGGAGCGCGCCGGTGGAGTATCTCACCCGCCGCTATCAACTGGTGCGTAACCGTCACTAACGGTTGCCGGGGACAGGCATCGGCCTGTCCCCAACGCGCGATTCAAACGTGAATATCCCGCCAATAGTGCCGTAGCGCATTCATGACGTAAGGGATCACCTGCAGATGCTCAATCTGCTCCGGTGTCAGAAAGGCGAACCCCGAACCTTCGTTGAGGACGATCTCGCTGGGCGATATCTCCGCCGTGTAAGAAAAAAAGTAAATACGGGCGCAACGTGGCGCATCGGCGAGGGTGACGTAGTGCGGGAGCAGCCGTCGGCGATCGACAATCAGGCCGATTTCCTCCGCCAGCTCCCGGGCGGCGGCCTGCGCGGGGGATTCTCCTGGCTCCAGCCCGCCGCCAAACAAAGACCAGTATCCGGGGTAGACGATATCTTTGTCGGCATCCCGCAGTTGCATCAGCACGTTGCCGTTGAGATCGCGCACGATAACCAGCGCGCCCTGATAGTCACCGGGCTGACTGATGTCGCCCAGCGCAGTAAAAGTGGTATCCATCATGATGAGAAGAAGAGATATATCCGTCGTTTTATGTACGCCTAGCATAGGGCAGAACGGCGGCAGGCACTATATTTCGCTTGCCCGATAAACAGTAACGCACCGGTATAATCGTTAAGCCGCGCTTTTGAATGGCGGGCCGTTGGCGTTCTCAATGGCACGGAGTTTGAAGCGTCCTTCGATGTAAAAACCGGGTGCGATATTTTTTTAGTAAAAATTCCAGAAAGTTACCAGACATGATGTGGCTCAAGATTCATTTTGTAAGACAATGCTTCACGGTTGTAAAAATTGTCTCACATCAAATTTCACGATAAATGCAAATGCTAGGATAACGTCAGGTTAAAGCTCTGTAACACAAATGGACGGTGAATGATGAGCAGTGCATTTTATATTCCGGCATTAAACCTGATGGGCGAAGGTGCATTAACAGAAGCAGCAAAACAGATTCAACAACAGGGTTTCAAACATGCCCTCATTGTGACTGACGGCGTGTTGAATAAGATTGGCGTCGCCGCGTCGGTACAAAACCTGTTGAAAGAATTCCAGGTGGACAGCGCCATTTATGATGGCGTGCAACCCAACCCTACGGTTGCCAATGTCGATGCCGGGTTGAAAATTCTCAGCGCGAATAACAGCGACTGTGTGATCTCGCTAGGCGGCGGTTCTTCGCACGATTGTGCCAAGGGGATTGCGCTGCTGGCGACCAACGGCGGCAACATTGAAGATTACGAGGGGGTGGATGTTTCCGCTAAACCTCAGTTACCGCTGATCGGCATCAATACCACGGCGGGCACTGCATCGGAAATGACCCGTTTTTGCATCATTACGGATGAAGCCCGCCATGTGAAAATGGCGATCGTCGATAAAAACGTTACGCCGCTGATCTCGGTGAACGACCCGGCGCTGATGGAAGGCATGCCGCCTTCGCTGACGGCGGCGACCGGGATGGACGCATTAACCCATGCGATTGAGGCTTACGTTTCTACGGCGGCGACGCCGATTACCGACGCCGTCGCCATCAAAGCCATCGAGCTGATTCGTGATCATTTGCGTGATGCGGTCAGCAACGGCAAGAACAAGGTAGCGCGCGAACAAATGGCGTATGCCCAGTTTATGGCGGGAATGGCATTCAATAATGCATCGTTAGGGTATGTTCACGCGATGGCGCACCAGTTGGGCGGTTTCTACAATTTGCCGCACGGGGTTTGCAACGCCGTACTGCTGCCGCATGTAGAACGCTATAACGCCCAGGTGGCCTCGGCTCGCCTGAAAGTGGTGGCGCAGGCGTTGGGAGTGAATGTCAGTGCGATGAGCGACAGCGAAGGTGCGGAAGCCGCCATCGTCGCCATCAATCAGTTGGCGCGCGATGTCGGTATCCCGGCAGGGCTGAAAGATCTGGGTGTGAAAGAAGAAGACTTCAACATTCTGGCCGACAACGCGCTGAAAGACGCCTGCGGCGTCACCAACCCGAAACAGGCCACACACGCTGAGATTGTGTCCATTTTTGCCGCCGCATTCTGATCGAATGTGAATGTGAGTATCGAAAAGCCCCTGACCTGATGGTTGGGGGCTGAGGCTGTTGACAAACAGCTTATGTTGTCTTGTGAATGGTGAAATTTGTACGGTCAGTGAATAATTTCGTGCGGGATAAGCGGTGTCATTTCTTTTCTGCTTCGTCGCACACACGACAAGGCGAGGTTCAAACGCCACCTCCCCTTGACCACTGGCTGGTGGCTAAACTGTGCCGCTGACGCGGTTCCTTCGGCGTTCGCCTTCGCTGTTCGGGCCGCCCGTGACGCGCTCCAGACGCGGCACGGGCTTTCGCGACGTCCTGTCGCTCACCCGGCGAAGTCGCCCAACTCAGCACAGTTTTTGACGCCGTAAAAATGCTTCATCTTGTGCTTAAGGATTTTGTTAGCAGTCTGAGTCCCTGACCTGATGGTTGGGGTTTTTTTATGGCATAAACAAGGGCAGTAGTGGTCTGTTGTACTAATCAGATGTGCCCTTAAGATGCACATCTTGAGGGGGGGAAAATGAAAACGTACACCATTACTGAAGCCCGAAAAAACATTGCGACGGTCATCGATACGGCGGCCCCGTTTATTTCCTCGGCCGCCGGTGGTGCAGGTTATTTGGCGATTGATCAGATCGCCTGACACGGACTGAGTTTTTTAGTGATCGACAATGTAACGGTGTTATTTAGCAGAAAGCTCTCTACGGATAATGTCTGCACCTGCGCTTAACGCATTGAGTTTGCCTGTGGCTACCCGCCGGGATAAGGGCGCCATACCGCAGTTGGTCGAAGGGTAGAGCTTGTCGGCATCGACGAATTGAAGCGCTTTTCGTAGCGTATCGGCGACTTCTTCTGGTGTCTCTATGGCATTGGTTGCCACATCAATGGCCCCTACCATGACTTTTTTACCGCGAATCAGCTCAAGCAGATCCATCGGAACACGCGAGTTATGGCATTCCAGCGAGATGATATCGATAGCCGATGTTTGCAGTTTGGGAAATGCTTCTTCGTATTGCCGCCACTCTGACCCCAGCGTTTTTTTCCAATCGGTATTGGCTTTGATGCCATAGCCATAGCAAATATGCACCGCCGTTTCACATTTCAGCCCTTCAATGGCTTTTTCTAACGTGGCGATCCCCCAGTCATTCACCTCATCAAAGAAAACATTAAAGGCTGGCTCGTCAAACTGGATGATATCGACACCCGCGGCCTCTAATTCTTTCGCTTCCTGATTGAGTATTTTTGCAAATTCCCAGGCGAGTTTTTCGCGGCTTTTATAGTGGTTATCATAGAGCGTATCAATCATCGTCATCGGCCCCGGCAACGCCCATTTAATCGGCTGTTTGGTGAGTTGACGTAAGAATTTGGCATCTTCAACAAACACGGGTTTTTGACGCGCCACGGCACCGACCACCGTCGGTACACTTGCGTCATAGCGATTACGAATTTTAACCACTTCTCGTTTTTCAAAATCCACACCGCTCAGGTGTTCAATAAACGTGGTGACAAAGTGTTGGCGTGTTTGTTCGCCATCGCTGACGATATCGATACCTGCACGCAGTTGGTCAAACAGCGACAAGCTCAAGGCATCTTTTTTCCCTTCAACTAACTCGTCGTTTTGCAATTTCCAGGGAGACCACAGCTTCTCAGGCTCGGCGAGCCAGGAGGGTTTGGGTAAACTGCCCGCAGTGGATGTGGGTAATAATGTTTTCATCGCAAGTGACCTTATATTTTTGGTGAATCAGCGCGCGTAATGAGCAGACCATTGCTCAAGAATATTTTTATACGGTTTGATGAAGTGCTCTTCAGTAAACTTCCCTTGCTTAATGGCTAACTGGCTGCGCTCTTCCCGATCATAAACAATTTTTGTTAATGAATGATCCTGGTGATTTAGGTTGGGTTGATAATATTGCCCTGCTGCGGAGTTCGCATTGTAAATCTCAGGTCGGTAAATTTTTTGGAAAGTCTCCATCGTACTGATGGTACTGATCAGCTCAAGATCGGTGTAATCACTCAGTAAATCACCAGAAAAATAAAAAGCCAAAGGAGCGACACTATTTTGCGGCATAAAATAGCGAACCTGTAGCCCCATTTTTTCGAAATACTTTTCAGTCAAAGACGAACCGTTTGGCTGGTATTCGATGCCCAATACAGGATGCCGGTTTCCCGTTCGATGATAGGTGTCTTTACTGGACACACTTAAACAAATCACGGGCGATTTGCTAAAGTTGTCTTTGTATTCTTGTGAGTTGACGAAATATTTAAATATATTCCCATGCAAGTCGCCAAAGTTATCGGGAATGCTAAATTGGGGTTGGTTATTATTATGTTCTAACAGCAAGACACTAAAATCATAATCTCGCACGTAAGAAGAAAAATTATTTCCTACAATGCCTTCAATACGGGCATTGTATTTTTTATCAATGATGTTGGTTTTTAAAATTTCGATGGCCGGGAAGGTGGCGTTATTATCGGCAATATGCATATCAACAGAAATGATTTCAAGTTCGACCGAATAACGATCCCCGTTGGGATTATCCCAATACGCCAATGTATTGAAGCGATTGTCAATCATCACTAAGGTATTGCGTAAATTCTCCTGGCGGCTCGCGCCTCTGGCCAGATTCGCAAAGTTAGTCGTGATACGTGTATTTTCGGAAGGGTTATAGTTCTCATCGAAGCAACTGCTTTTAATTGTAAAGGTAAAATTCTTAGTCATCGTGTTGTTTTTTCCTGATGCTTGAGATGAAAACCTGGTTAATATGTTGATATTAAATGACTTTAATTTATCAATAGGTGGTCTTCATGTTGCCGTTAAGTTAATTAAGCATATTTTATGCCAGAGCCGATGGGGGAGGGAAAGAGACTTAATTTCATTACAACATGAGCCATATTCATGGTCGGGGATACGGCTAGATTAGGGAGGGTTGCAAACGTCGATCAACGTCCTATTGTGTAGCAGGACAAGGCTCATCATAAGCCTTGTCCTAAAGAGCCAGCGTTACAGGGTGTATCCCGGCTTTTTGGTGAGATTTTCCAGTTCCGGCCCGATTTCCACGTCGTAAACCTCTTCTTTCCAGCGCTCAGGCGCCACTTCCGTCAACGCGACTGAAAGCGCTCTATCTTCGGAATGCAGATATTTTTTGATAACATCGCAAATCTCGTTTGCCAGCGCCTGTTTAACGTCTTCAGACAGATTCCGTGGGTAATATTTGACAGCAACGTGTGGCATAGCATGCTCCGTGAGTGAGGTATTGCACCGGAAATACGGGTGTCAGCGGCAAGCCGCGAGGCGAAATATGTTGGCACATTCTGGTGGTATTGCCTACGACGGCTTGCTGCTACACGCTGTTTTCGGTTTAGCGTACCGTCCCGACGGATTGCCCGGTGCCGATGCGACCGCTCCTTTTTAATTGGATGGTGTTATTGATTGATGAATATGTTGTTTTTGAGTGATGCGCTGTTATGTGTGTCGTTGGGGATAGGGCTTGGTATTTGCGGCGGTATGTTGGGCATCGGCGGCGGGCTGATCGCCATTCCGGTGTTGGGCATGTTGTTCGGCATGAATCAACATATCGCACAGGGAACCGCGCTGATAATGATCACGCCCAATGTCCTGATCGGGTTTCTGCGTTATCGGCAGCGCAACCGCATTGATACCCGCATGACATTGATATTGTGTGGTTTTGCGACGGTATCCTCTTATCTGGCGGCGCATGTCGCTTCGCTGATACCCGTCGACAATCTGCAAAAAGCCTTTGCCGTATTTCTGCTGGTGCTGGCGGTCTACTACATCGGGCAGTGGTTCAAAAGCCGGCATCACCATCGTGCGGCCACGGCGTTGTTGTCCCCCCGTTACCTTCCGGTGTTGGGGTGGCGAGCGGTTTTATGTCCGGGATTTTCACCGTCGGCGGCGGGTTGGTGGTGGTGCCGGCGCTGGTGACGCTGTTCGGTTTTACCCAAACACAGGCGCAGGGCATTGCGCTGGCGCTGGTGGTGCCCGGCGCGTTAGCGGCGTTGGCCTCCTATGCGCAGGCCGGCAATGTGGATTGGGCGACCGGTCTCCCATTGGCGCTGGGCGGTATCCTGAGTGTGTCATGGGGCGTGGCACTGGCGCACCGGCTGCCGGTATCCTTTCTGCGGCTGGCATTCTGCCTGGTGCTGCTCGGGGTAGCGCTGACGATGCTGTGGAAATAATCCACCCATAAACATCCTTCGTATCGCTAAACGAGTTATTGCGCTGGCAGGTCGATTCCCGACAATACGCCGGGAGTCGATTCGCAACATGCGCGGCTGTGCTGCGGCAAGATGTGATGCGTTAGTGTTCTACCACCACGTCCAACGCACGCAGATGTTCCGGCATCCAGGAGAGTTGAATCTCCGATCCCTCGTGCCAGTTCGGGTCGACCTCGCTGGCGGGCAGTTTCACCATAAACTGAGGTTGTCCAGCCACTTCAGTCATCATCCGGACATGATCACCCAGATAGATAAACTGCTGAATACGGGCACTGACTTGTTGCGCGCCGGTGGGGAGCGCCTGGAGATTCACTCGGACCCGCTCCGGGCGGATACAACAGGCGATTTTTTTGCCGGGGGAGCTTGGCCGTACTTTCAATGCACGTAACGAGGTGCCGTTATCCAGATTGACGTGGTAGTAATCGCCGTCGCTGCCTGCCTGCGTTCCCACCAACGTGTTGTTTTCGCCAATGAATTGCGCCACAAAAGTATTTTGCGGGCGTTCATAGATGTCGTTCGGGCTGTCCATCTGCTGAATAATACCGTCGTTGAAGACCGCCACACGGTTGGACATGGTCATGGCTTCGCTCTGATCGTGGGTGACGTAGACTACCGTTAACTCCAGTGCCCGATGCAGTTCCTTGATTTCCAACTGCATATGTTCACGCAGTTGCTTATCCAGCGCGCCCAGCGGCTCATCCATCAGCACCAGCCTGGGTTCAAACACCAGCGCACGCGCCAGCGCCACACGCTGTTGTTGGCCGCCGGACATCTGGGCCGGATAACGATCCGCCAGGTTTTTCAGCTTCACCCGATCCAGTACGCGATCGACTTTCTCTTTAATATCGCTGCGGTTCATGCGCCGAATCGAGAGCGGGAACGCCAGGTTCTCCGCCACCGTCATGTGGGGGAATAGCGCGTAGTTCTGGAACACCATGCCGATGCCGCGTTGATGCGGCGGCAGGTTATGCAGCGGCGTGTCGCGCAACAGGATCTCGCCTTGCGTTGGGGTTTCAAACCCGGCCAGCATCATCAGACTGGTGGTTTTACCGGAGCCGGACGGGCCCAGCATAGTCAGGAATTCGCCTTCCTGAATATCCAGATTCAGGTTTTTGACCACCAGACGATCGCCATCATAGGTTTTTTGGATGTTCTTGAAGCTGACGTAGGTTTTCATTCTTCCATTTCTCTCAGTGTCTCTGTCTCACTAAAGGAAATGCACAAATCATGCCCAGAGAATGACATGTAAATAATATTTATGTTTACGTGGGGGCTGATGTCACAAATCGCCAACGGAACCATAACAAAATCTACTGTCTGCGCGGATAAAGAGTCATAGAGTGAAAAAGAAAATCGTGCAGAGTGAAGGGGCATGGTTAAGTATTGCTGCCCATAAAGAGCATTGCCATGCATCAAAATGGGGGATGGGTGTCTGGCTGTGACGCACCATTATTGTGCATTATCGTCCGAGGCGAAACGCGCCCACACAACGGTGTTTTGAGCCGGTCGGCGCGGGTAAAAACGGGCGCCCGGCAGCGCCCGTCCGTGATGTATTTGCCGGGATAAAGCCCCTCAGCGCACGACGATAGGGTCGTGACTCTGCGTGCGAAGTGTTTTTATACAATCAACAATAACATCAAAGGCTTGCGCCATATCCAACTCATCAACGCCGGCGTAGCCTAACAGTAACCCACGCTGCCCGGCGGGCAGCAGGTAGTAGCTGGATAGCGGTTTGACCAAAACCCCGCGCTGCATAATCCGGGCGCTCAACACCACATCGTCAAGATGGTGCGGCAGACGCAGGATCAGGTGCAGCCCGGCATTGCTGTTATGCCCCAGATAGGCCTCTCCCAGGTGCTGAACGATCAGGTCGCTCAGCAGCGCCCGGCGGCGGGCGTACAGCAGCCGCATACGGCGGATATGGGCGGCATAGTGCCCTTCGCGGATGAACTGGCTCAACGTCAGTTGCGTCAGCAGATGACCGCCGCGGTACAGTTCGGCATGGGCGGTTTTCAGCTCTCGCGCCAGGTGGGGCGGCAGCACCATGTAACTGACGCGCAGGCCGGGGTAGAGGGTTTTGCTGAAGGTGCCGATGTAAATCACCGGCGGTTCCGTTTGCAGACCCTGTAACGCCGGGATCGGGCTGCCGGAGAAGCGAAACTCGCTGTCGTAATCGTCTTCGATCACCCAGCCGCCGTGTTCTTGCGCCAGCGCCAGCAAGCGCTGGCGTCGCGCCAAACTCATCACCGCGCCCAGCGGGTATTGATGCGACGGCGTGACGCAAATCAGCCGCGGCACCCGCTGCGGCGAAATGTCTTCCGGCGGCACCATGCCCTGTTCGTCCACCTCAATGGGCGCTACTCGTAATCCGTTGATGGTCAAGACGTTGCGCATGCCCCAGTAGCAGGGGTCTTCGATCCAGGCCACATCGCCGGGGTTGCATAGCATCTTGGCCAGCAGATCCATCGCCTGGTGGGTGCCTTCGGTAATCAGGATCTGTTCCGGCGCACACGTCACCGAACGGGCCACCCGCAGATAGTCCACCAGCGCCTGTTGCAGTTCCGGACAACCGCCGATCGGCGAGTAGGAGAGCTGTTCCGGTTTGAGCCGCCGGGATATCCGGCTTTGCAAGCGGCGCCAGAGGTCGTGGGGAAAGCTGGCGATATCGGGAATGCCAGGCATGAACGCGCCCCACTGGCGGGATGATGCGCCGGCATAGCCCAACAGGTGCTGGCCGCGGTGGGAAATTTCCTGCACGGACGGGCGGACGCTGGGTTGGGTATCGTCCCGAAGATCGGGCGGCAGGGTGTCCGGTAACTGTTCCGTGACGTAGCTGCCGCTGCCGGTACGGGTCTCGATATAGCCCTCCGCCAGCAGTTGTTCAAAGGCGGCGATCACCGTATTACGCGACAGCGAGAGCTGTTGCGCCAGGTCGCGCGATGAAGGCAGACGCCGTCCCGGCGCAATATCGCCCGTCAGAATCGCCAGCCGGATAGCGTCATACAACCGTTTGTTCAACGTGCCTGCTTGCTGTTGTTCCATGCCGGCAAGCAGCAGGTCTGTCAGTAACGAACGCAAAGTGGATCCCTCAAATAATAAAAACTGGTTCTGGATTGTGGGGCCATACAAGAGATAAATAACAACACAGACGTAACATCGTCAACCGCCGTCAGGTCGGGTGTGTTTATCGAATCGGAGCAAAAAATGAAGAATAGCGAATTGAATCAACGCCGTTTGGCCGCCACGCCCCGTGGTGTGGGAGTGATGTGTGATTTCTTTGCTGCCAAAGCGGAGAATGCCACGCTGTGGGATGAGGAAGGGCGTGAATATATTGATTTTGCTGCCGGTATCGCGGTACTGAACACCGGGCACCGCCACCCGAAACTGCTGGCCGCGGTACGCGAACAGTTGGAAAAATTTACCCATACCGCTTATCAGGTGGTGCCTTACGGCAGCTATATCGAACTGGCGGAACGTATTAACGCGCTGGCGCCGATCGACGGCCCGGCGAAGACCACCTTCTTCACCACGGGTGCCGAAGCGGTTGAGAATGCAGTAAAAATCGCCCGCGCGCATACCAAACGCCCCGGCGTGATCGCCTTTGGCGCCGCCTTTCACGGCCGCACCCTGTTGACGCTGACGCTGACCGGTAAAGTGGCTCCTTATTCCACCGGTTTTGGTCCGTTCCCCGGATCCATTTTCCATGCGCTGTATCCGAATGCGCTGCACGGTGTGAGCGTCGAACAGGCGCTGGACAGCATTGACCGTCTGTTCCACACCGACATCGCCGCCGATCAGGTCGCCGCGATTCTGCTGGAGCCAGTGCAGGGGGAAGGCGGGTTTAACGTGGCGCCGCCGGAGTTTATCAGCGGCCTGCGTAAACTGTGCGACAAACACGGCATGTTGCTGATCGCCGATGAAGTACAGACCGGGTTTGCCCGTACCGGCAAGCTGTTCGCGATGGAATATTACGAAGACAAAGCGGATCTGATCACCATGGCGAAAAGCCTGGGCGGCGGTTTCCCGATTTCCGGTGTCGTCGGCCGCGCCGACGTGATGGACGCACCGAACCCCGGCGGCCTGGGCGGCACCTATGCCGGCAACCCGCTGGCGGTGGCGTCGGCGCTGGCGGTGCTGGATGTGATCGCCGAGGAAAAACTGTGCCAGCGGGCGCAGCAACTGGGCGCTACACTGGTGGAAGCGCTGGAAAACGCGAAAGCGACCTGTCCGGCGATTGTCGACATCCGTGCCCGCGGTTCCATGGTGGCGGTCGAATTCAATGACCCGCAGACCGGCAAGCCCAGCGCGGACATCACCAAAAAATATCAGAAAGCCGCGCTGGAACAGGGGCTGCTGCTGCTGACCTGCGGAACACACGGCAACGTGATCCGTTTCCTGTATCCGCTGACCATTCCTGACGCCCAGTTCAGCAACGCGCTGTCCATCCTGTCCGGCGTTCTGGCGAAGTAAGTGAAAAGGGTAGCTATGCAACTGAAACAGAAAGCATTATTCCGCCAGCAGTGCCTGATTAACGGTGAATGGCTGGAGAGCGAAAGCGGGGAACACCTGAGCGTGAATAACCCCGCTACCGACGCGGTGCTGGGCACGATTCCGCTGATTACCGCGGCTCAGACGCAGCTGGCGATTGCGGCGGCGGAACAGGCGCTGGCCGCATGGCGTCAGCGCACCGGCAAGGAACGCGCGGCGCTGCTACAGGCTTGGGCGCGGTTGATCCGCGACAATCAGGATGACCTGGCGGCCATCCTGACCGCCGAGCAAGGTAAACCGCTGGCGGAAGCCAGTGGCGAGATCGCCTATGCCACCTCGTTCATTGACTGGTTTGCCGAAGAGGCTAAACGGGTGGAAGGCAGTGTGCTGCAGTCACCGCAGGCCCACCAGCGTTTGTTGGTGATCAAGCAGGGCATCGGCGTGTGCGCAGCGATTACACCGTGGAACTTCCCGGCGGCGATGATCACCCGCAAAGCCGCGCCGGCGCTGGCGGCGGGCTGCACCATGATCGTCAAACCGGCGGAGCAAACGCCGTTTACCGCGCTGGCATTGGCGGAGCTGGCTCAGCAGGCCGGTATCCCGGCCGGCGTACTGCAGGTCGTCACCGGCGATGCGCCGTCGGTGGGCAAAGTGCTGTGCGACAGCCCGGTCGTCCGCAAACTGAGCTTTACCGGATCAACGGAAGTCGGCCGCATCCTGATGGCGCAGAGCGCGCCGACGGTGAAAAAACTGTCGCTGGAGTTGGGGGGCAACGCGCCGTTTATCGTGTTCGACGATGCCGATCTGACGCAGGCGATCAAGGGCATCATGGCCTCGAAATTCCGCAACAGCGGGCAGACTTGCGTGTGCGCCAACCGCATCTACGTGCAGCGCGGCATCTATCCGGCGTTGGTCGAGCGGCTGGTGGCGGAAGTCGAAAAACTCAAGGTGGGCGACGGTACTGAACCCGGCGTTACCCAAGGGCCGCTGATTGACGGCGATGCCATCGGCAAGGTTCAGCAGCACATCGACGATGCGCTGAGCAAAGGCGCCACGTTGTTGACCGGCGGCAAACTGCATGCGCTAGGCGGCACGTTCTTCACCCCGACGGTGATTGGCGATGTGACCCGCGAAATGCGTTTTGCCCGCGAAGAAACTTTCGGCCCGGTTGCGCCGTTGTTTCCGTTCGACGACGAAGCCGAGGTGGTGGCGATGGCCAACGATACCGAATTCGGTCTGGCCGCGTATGTTTACACCCGCGATGCCGCCCGTCAGTGGCGGGTGCCGGAAGCACTGGAGTACGGCATGGTGGGCATTAACACCGGCCTCATCTCTAACGAAGTCGCCCCGTTCGGCGGGGTGAAACAATCCGGACTTGGACGCGAAGGATCGCGTTTCGGTATCGAGGAATACCTGGAGATGAAATATCTCTGCGTTGACCTCTCGCCCTCCGCCTGAGGAACCAGGCTGAACAGGGACGTTCATCTCGCCTATCGCCGGTTTTCATTTTTCAGTCCGACTATTTTTACGTGCGCCCAGGGCGCGCGTGAAAATTTGCGCCCGCGATTCCGGTGGACGCAAGGGGGCTGCGATGCGGCATCCGGGCTGTCATGGTGCAATCAATTTTTCACATTGCACCATGATAAGGCGAAATGAGCGGTCGATTTATTGATGAAAGAACAGGGCAGATTGAACAGTTTACGGAATACCTCATTTGCTGGTCTTCTAGGTCAATTTCCGCTGACTCATCAGAAAGTGGCACGAAAACTGCTTTACACAGTGATGCGTATGCATCAGGAAAATTTAAGCGTTTTGCCGTTTCGGCATTGCGTTGACTAACTCTCCAGGAGCCAGACTATGTTGAAGAAATTTGCCTTATCCGCATTGCTCGTCGCCATGGCGTCACAGAGCTGGGCTGAAAACCTGACCGTGATTTCGTTTGGCGGCACCAACAAGGACGCGCAGGATAAAGCGTTTTATAAACCGTTCCAGGCCACCGGCAAAGGGACGATCGAGGCCGGCGAATACAACGGCGAAATGGCTCGGATCCGCGCCATGGTGGAAACCGGTCAGATCGGCTGGGATGTGGTGGAAGTGGAAGGCCCGGAGTTGATGCGCGGCTGCAACGAAGGGCTGTTCGAACCGCTGGACTGGAAAAAACTGGGTAATGAATCCGAATTCGTTAACGGGGCGGTATCCGAGTGCGGCGCCGGGATTTTCGTGTGGTCTACCGTGCTGACCTACAATGCCAACAAACTGCAGAAAGCGCCGACCAGTTGGGCTGACTTCTGGGATGTGAAAGATTTCCCCGGTAAGCGCGCGCTGCGCAAAAGCGCCAAATTCACACTGGAGATAGCGCTGCTGGCGGACGGTGTGAAACGTGAAGACGTGTACAAAGTCCTGGCGACGAAAGAGGGCGTTGATCGCGCATTCAAGAAACTCGACCAGATCAAACCCAATATCCAGTGGTGGGAATCCGGCGCGCAGCCGTTGCAGTGGCTGGTGTCCGGCGACGTGGTCATGACGTCCGCCTATAACGGCCGCGTGGCGGTGGCGCAGAAAGAGAAGCCGGGCATCAATATTGTCTGGAGCGGCGCGCTCTATGACCTCGATAGCTGGGCGATCGTTAAAGGTTCCAAACACAAAGCGCTGGCTGAGCAGTTCATCGCCTTCGCCAACAAACCGGAAAACCAGAAGATCTTCGCGGAAAACATCGCTTACGGCCCGACCAACAACAACACTACCGCGCTGTTAGCGCCGGCTGTCAGCGTCAACTTGCCGACCGCACCGGATAACCTGTCCCAGTCGGTACAGGTGGATACCGAGTTCTGGATCGATCATGGCGAAGAGCTGGAGCAGCGCTTCAACGCCTGGGCTGCCCAGCACTAAGTTCGGTTCGGCCTGCAATCACAAGGAGATAGACTATGTCCCAGAACGATATGTTGGCGGTGGACACCTCCCCCGGCAATCCACCGCCCCGCACCACCCTGAAGCAGCAGCTGCGTCAGGCGCAGGCCCGTTATCAGAAGCGTTCGTTGTTGCTGATAGCGCCGCTGTTCCTGTTTATTTTGGTCAGTTTTCTGTTTCCGATCCTGTCGATTCTGGGCAAAAGCGTTTCCAACCCCGATTTGCGCGTGAACATGCCGTTGACTATTGAGGCGATGCGGCAATGGCCCGGCAAAGACGTACCTGATGAATCGGTATTCAAAGCACTGGTGACGGATCTACGTACCGCGCGGAATACCGGGCAGGTTGCCGCCATCACCAAACGGCTGGGGTATGAAGACGGGCAGTACCGCACGCTGATTACCCGGACGTTGCGTAAACTGCCTTCGGATGACAGCCCGGATCTCCGCGGGCAGTTGATCGCTGAACAGCCGCTGTGGGGGGAATTAGCCACCTGGAAGACCCTCGATCGCGCGTCGCGGCCGTTCACCAGCTATTACCTGCTGGCGGTATTCGACCATAAGGTGGATCCGCAACGCGGTGAAGTGGTGATGCAACCTGCCGATCAAGCGCTGTATATCGATGTGCTGCTGCGCACCTTGGTGATGGCGGGCATGGTGACGCTGCTGTGTGTTGCGTTGGGGTATCCGCTTTCCTATTGGTTGGCGAAGCAGCCCAATAATCGCGCCAATATGCTGATGATTCTGGTGTTGCTACCGTTCTGGACGTCGTTGATCGTGCGAACCGCCAGTTGGATCGTGCTGCTGCAATCTGGCGGCCTGATCAACCGCTCGCTGATCAATCTGGGCATTATCGACCAGCCGTTGGAACTGGTGTTCAACCGGTTGGGGGTCTACATCTCCATGACCCATATTTTGCTGCCGTTTTTTGTGCTGCCGCTGTATGCGGTGATGAAGGGTATTTCGCCTAACTATGTGCGGGCGGCGATTTCGCTGGGGGCGCATCCGTTTGTGGCCTTCTGGCGGGTGTATGTACCGCAAACTTACGCGGGCGTGACTGCCGGTGCGCTGCTGGTGTTCATGATGGCGATCGGCTACTACATTACGCCGGCATTGTTAGGTGGGCCGGGCGATCAGATGATCAGTTACTTTGTGGCGTTCTTCACTAACACCACCATGAACTGGGGGATGGCGGCGGCGCTGGGGACGCAACTGCTGGTGATCGTGGTGTTGCTGTACGTGGTCTATATCCGTGTTACCCGTACCGGGGCCGAAGCGGCCGCGCGTTAACAGAAGGAGAAACTGATGAAGGAAATGAGACAACAGGGTTCGCAGCTTCTCCGGTTGTGGAATGCGTTTTTTAACTTTTACGGCGCGGCGATGCTGCTGTTTCTGGTGGTGCCGGTGTTGGTGATCGTGCCGTTGTCTTTCAATGCCGGCTCGTTCCTCAGCTACCCGCTGGCGGGGTTTTCCCTGCGCTGGTATCGCGAGTTTTTCCACTCCAGCGAATGGTTGAGCGCGCTGGGCAATAGCCTGCTGATCGCGCCGTTGGCGACGTTGCTGGCGACGGGGTTGGGCGTGCTGGCCTCGGTGGGGCTGGTGCGCGGCGAATTTCGCGGTAAATCGCTGGTGATGGCGGTGCTGATCTCGCCGATGATTGCGCCGGTGGTGATCGTCGCGGTGGGGATGTTCTTTTTCTTTGCCAAACTGTCGCTGCTGAACAGCTATTTCGGTTTGGTGCTGGCGCATGCGGTGCTCGGGGTGCCGTTCGTGGTGATCACCGTGACCGCCGTCTTGAAGAATTACGATCAGAACTTGAACCGGGCCGCCGCCAGCCTTGGCGCGCCGCCGTTGCTGACGTTTCGTAAAGTGACGCTGCCGCTGATCGCGCCCGGTGTGTTTTCCGGCGCGCTGTTCGCGTTCGCTACGTCGTTTGATGAAGTGATCGTCACGCTGTTTCTGGCCAGCCCGCGCCAGCGCACGTTGCCGCTGCAAATGTTCGCCGGGATTCGCGAGAACCTGGATCCGACCATCGCCGCCGCCGCATCTATGATGGTGGCCGCCGCGCTGGCACTGTTGATTGTGATGGAAGTCTTGCGCCGTCGCGCGGAGAAATTGCGCGGCGGTCATTGACCTTCGCGTCAGTACCTTGTCGTGGTATAGCCCTTGCCGGTGTTCCCGATGCTGGCGAGGGCTATTTTTATCGTGAAGGTGGGATGTGCGTTAGATGTGATCGCCGATGAACGGTATGTCGTGGTGACGGGGGGGACTATTCTCGGCGATGACGGTGATCAGTTGTTCGTTGCGCATGGCTTTATAGAATAACCAACCTTGGCCGTAGACATTTTGAGTATTCTTCAGGATAAAATCGGACTGGTACTGTTCTTCAATACCCTCGAAAACAATGCGTTTATGATGGCTCTCAACCATTCGGATAATGGAATAGATGATATCCATCCATAATTTGTCATTGTTTAAATGATGCAGGAACATTTTATCGATTTTAACCGTATCAAACTGTAAGTCGACCAGGGATGACAGATTGCTGGAGCCGGTGCCAAAATCATCCAGGCTGATGCTGTGGCCCATACTCATCAATTTTTTTATCTGCGAGGATAATAGCTCAGCATCCAGATTGATGTGTTCCGTAATTTCAAAAGCGATCTGATGCGCATGGATACGGTACGTTTTCATGTTTTCCTGAATTTGGGTGAAAAAAGTTTTCGAGCAGAGGTCGCCGCTACTCAGGTTGAAACTGATAAAAAAATCCTGGCTGTGGGTGAGAATGCTTTGGCACTCGTCAAGCGATTTATCAATAACAAGTTTGGTGATCTCATGGGTGATCCCCAATTTCTCGGCAAGTTGAATGAAGAGATCCGGTGATACTTGCCCATAAATGTCATCTCGCCAGCGCACCAATGCCTCGGCGCCTACAATAGCGCGGCTTTTTAGCTCCACAATCGGTTGGTATTCGACATACAGCGCTTTGTTTTTGATTGCGCGTTTTAGTCGGTTGGAAATCGTATTACGCCATCCGGAAATAAAATAGGCTAGCAAAGCAATCATCAGGCCGAAAATAAAACCGAGAGCAGCGATAAATATAATGACCGTGGCGGAGAGATTTGATATCCCGGCGCCATAATGCGTGATGCGTATGCAGAGGTTTTTCTCGCTGTCGCAACGAACATAATTAATCGTTTGAAATGGCAGAATAGGGGTGGGGGCGTTGAATGAATTATGGTGTAACACTTGCGTTTCATCGAGCGTAGTAACCTTAATATCACTCTGATCTAACACACCATCCAACATATTCATGGGTATCTGAGTGGGAATGATCGCGACATTATTTTTGAGTGATATATTAACTTTGTGATTTTCCATAAGAGGGAAATTAAAATCTGTGATTTTTTTTAGCCCATCTTTGTAATCAATGGTCGTGTTGGGAATATTTATCGGGGTGGGCAATATTCCCCAGGCGCCGGAGCAAATAATAGCATTATCCTGGACGATGCCGATATCGTTAATATAACTCGTATCCCAGATGATGGTTCTTAACTTATTAATGCTATCCGGCTGGCAATTATTAATATGATTATTCGTTACGTTAGTGGCTACGGTTTGTATTTCCCTTGCCATGTCGGTGGACAATTTTATTATTCGGTTTGCCTGTGTTTCTGTACTCGCTCGCGATAATAGAGACATCGTCAGCTGGGCGATGGAAAGCAACACCACCGCCCCGATGAAACCCAGCAGCAACATACCAGAGAGTTTAGGAATGCGTTTTTGAATAGAATTCATACACTTCCCTTAATTTATGCCATCAGACGGGAATGTTACGCGATGCCATGGTTTATATCCGGCATATTTCAGGCTGCCGGTGCGGTGGCGTATCCTTGGGGTTCGCCTCTTTGGGGGCGCCGCTCGAATAATTCAGGGTATATCCGCAATTTTATTGTGTTAGTGACTATAAGTGATCCCCTCAAAAACACCAGAAAATGCCCATTTTCATCAGGATTATTTATCGATATCCCGGCGTTGATCGTGTGACCTGTTCACCGTGGCCCGAATTCCCGTTGAACCACCCCCCCATGTCTTCCCGGTAAATGCCAGTATGGATTGGCGGCGGCGGCGGGCGGGCTAAGTGTGCCGAACCGGCTGGATTAGGGCCGCGCCAGGCGGTGGACAACCACTGGCTGCCGGAAATACCCACGCGCAGCGCGCAGAGGAAGAACGGCGGTTTTCATTGCCTGGCAGTGAACTGGATATTAAGGGCTTTGCCGACGAATCCCGCCAGTTTATCCAGCGACAGATCCTGTTCTACCACCAGCGTGGTGATATCGCTGCAGTCGGCAACGCGATAGCGGGCGACAGCGGGAATTTTTTCCGAGGTGATGGCAATGATCACTTCATTGCTCTGGCGCACTGCCGCCTGCTTGAGCTCTGCATCCTGAAAGTTAAACACCGTGACGCCCGCTTCGGCATCCAATGCGCAGGCGCCCAGCACACATTGATCGAAATAGATTGCTGCAAGCTGTTGCTGCGCGGTGGCCCCCAGTGAACCACCGCTCAATGTATCGAGGCGGCCTCCCAACATAATCACTTCGACGTTGGGATGATTGATCAACGCCAGCGCAATGGCTGGCGAACCGGTCACTACCGTCAGCGCGATATCCGGCGCCAGCGCTTTGGCCACCTCCAGGTTGGTAGAGCCGGAATCGATAAAGATACAGCCGCCGCTGCGGATGAGCGCGGCGGCGGTCTTTCCCAACTGGGTTTTGCCGGCGCTGCTGTCGTTAACCCGGTGGGTGAAATTGCCCGAGGACGGCGAAATGCTGACCGCGCCGCCGTACACGCGCTTGCACACGCCTTCCCGCGCCAGCTCTTGCAGATCGCGCCGGATGGTGTGTTCGGACACCTGTAGCGTTTGCGACAGCATGGCACAGACGACCCGACCTTCCTTCTGCAGTAGCTCCCGGATTAGGGATTGCCGTTGTTCCGGGAAAGAGGCATAATCGAGCATAAAAAATCCTTATATTTCGGGGATAATCGAGCAAAACGAGCATATTCAAGCGTTGCTTGCTGCGTTTGTCAATATCACTGCAACCTAAAGGTGGAATAATGATGCGACAGCCACTGCCAGAAATCGCTTTTTTCCATGAATTGGCCGATGCCGCCAGCCGGGAAACGTTGCCGCGCTTCCGGTCACGGCAGAATTTGCATATCGGCAGTAAACCTAAAGAGGGGTTTCGTTTTGATCCGGTGACGGATGCGGATCGGGAAGCGGAACGGGTGATTCGCGCGTTGATTGCTGCGCGTTACCCTGAACACGCCATGCTGGGGGAGGAGTTCGGCGCCACCGGCAGCGGCGATCTTCAATGGATACTGGATCCGGTGGACGGTACCCGCCCATTCCTGTGCGGTCTGCCGGTATGGGGCACGTTGATCGGCTTGTTGGATAGCGGCCGGGCAGTGATGGGCATGATGAGCCAGCCGTTTACCGGCGAGCGTTTCTGGGCTGACGGCGAGAAGGCATGGTATGGCGGGCCGCAGGGGGAAATACGTCAACTGGAGACTCGTCAGCATGTGTCGCTCGATCAGGCCATCGTGCATACCACCTCACCGGAGCCGATCAGCCGTTATCCGCATGTGCATTTCCACGAGTTGACCGAACGCACGTTGATGACGCGCTACGGTGGTGAGTGCTACGCCATGGCGATGCTGGCTGCCGGGCAGATCGACATTTGTCTGGAATATGCCTTGCAGCCTTATGATATTGCGGCGTTTATCCCCATTGTCGAGCAGGCGGGCGGCAGAGTGACCACGTTAGCGGGGGCACCGGCTGAGGCCGGCGGGACAGTGCTGGCCTGCGGTTGTCCACCGCTGCACGATGAGGTGCTCCGGGTGCTCAACGGTGGATACGCCGTCGGGTGAACAGCGCGCTTGTTGAATAAATAACAGTCAGGATGGATGAGGGCAGATGAGCGTGTTGACCAATGCAATGCGGCAGGATGATGCCTTGCTCGCCCGGCGCGAACAATCGGCGACGCGGGCGATGTTTTTTCTGGCCGGGTTCGCCACGGCGGCGTGGGGGGCGCTGGTGCCTTTCGCCAAGCTCAATACCGGTGTTAACGACGGTATGCTGGGCGTTCTGTTGTTGTGCCTCGGCGGCGGCGCGCTGGCGGCGATGCCGACCAGCGGCCTGCTGACCACCCGCTTCGGCTGCCGGCGGGTATTGGTTGTCGCGGTGCTGGCGTTTTGTCTGGTGCTGCCGCTGCTGGCGGTGATTTCCCACGTCGGGGCATTGGCCGTCGCGCTGCTGTTCTTCGGCGTCGGCGTCGGTATCACCGACTGCGCGATGAACATCCAGGCGATTCTGGTGGAGAAGGCGGCGGGGCGGCCGATGATGTCCGGCTTCCACGGGTTTTACAGCGTCGGCGGCATCGCGGGCGCGGTGGCCATGAGCGGCATGATGTCGGGCGGTATGTCGGCATTAGCCGCCAGTGCAGCCGTCGCATTGCTGGTGCTGGCACTGTTGGTGAAGCACCGCCGTGGCTTGTTGACCTACGCCAATCCGCCGGAAGGCCCGGCATTCGCCATCCCGCGCGGCGCAGTGTTGTTGCTTGGCGGTATCTGCTTCGCCCTGTTTCTGGCGGAGGGATCGGTACTGGACTGGAGCGCGGTCTTCCTCACCGAATACCGTGGTATGCCGGATACATTGGGGGCGCTGGGGTTCGCCTGTTTCGCCGCCGCGATGACGCTGGGGCGGCTGACCGGCGATCGCGTCGTCAGCCGTCTGGGGCCGCACCGGGTGGTTACTGTGGGCGGCGTGCTGGCGGCGTTCGGCTTGTTGATCGCGGTGATGATCCCTGCCTGGCCTCTGACGCTGCTGGGTTACGCGCTGGTCGGCATGGGATGCGCCAACATCGTACCGGTGATGTTTACCGCCATCGGCCGCCAGACCAGCATGCCGCAGGCCGCAGCGGTGCCGGCCGTGACTACGCTGGGATACGTGGGCGTGCTGGCAGGGCCTGCCGGCGTAGGCTTTATCGCGCATCACAGCGGTTTGCCCGCCGCATTTCTGGTGGTCAGCGCGTTATTGGCGACGGTAGCGTTGGTGTCCCGAGCCGTGACCATGTAACGGGGGCGAGTACGCCTTACGGAGACAGTGATGATCAAATTGATAATTACCGATCTTGATGGAACCTTCTTGAACAGCGCCGGCGATTTCAACCGCATGTTGTTTCCCGACGTTAACGCGCTGATGCAGCGTAAAGGCGTGCATTTCGCACCCTGTACCGGCAAGCAGTGCGACCGGGTGGAAGAACTGTTCGGCGCGTCGGCGGCGGATTTCTGGATCCTGGGCGACAGCGCCACCCGCATCAAACACCGGGGGCGGTATGCCTACCAGTCGCTAATCGATAATGCGCTCGGCCGGGAGATGATCGCGACGCTAGAAGCCGTTAATCAGGAGCCGGTGATCATCGCCTGTACCCCCAACGGCGCGGTGCTGAAAGATTCGCTGGCGCCGGCGATGATCGAAAAAGTCAAAAAATCCTATGCCACTGTCCGGCTGGTGCCGGATTTCAACGCCGTAACGGATGATTTTGTCAAAATCTCCCTGTTCGATGAAAACGGACGTTGCCATCAGACCCG
Organism: Musicola paradisiaca NCPPB 2511; assembly: GCF_000400505.1. Taxonomy (NCBI): domain Bacteria; kingdom Pseudomonadati; phylum Pseudomonadota; class Gammaproteobacteria; order Enterobacterales; family Pectobacteriaceae; genus Musicola; species Musicola paradisiaca. Next base: position 2,120,290 of record NZ_CM001857.1, read on the forward strand.
TACTCATCTCGCACCTTATGACGATCGCGCTTATATCGTGGTGTCCGAAGCGGCCTGGATCGATATCGCCGATGCCGGGGTACATAAAGGCAGCACCGTGGCCCGGTTGCAGGACATGTTGCAGGTAACGCCGCAAGAAACCGCGGTTTTTGGTGACGGGTTAAACGACATCGAGTTGATGCGTTGCGGCGATTACAGCTTCGCCATGCGCAATGCGTTTGAGGAAACCAAAGCCGCCGCCCGTTTTATCACGCGCTCCAACGACGACGACGCAGTGATGCACACCATCATCCAACTGCTGAACCTGCAACCGGACGCGGCGTAGCGCAGATCAGGCGTAGCCCTGGCGGATGCGTCGCCGGAAGGCGTCCGGCGGCAGGGTATCCAGCGCCAGTGCGGGCAGGATGTTGTTTTGCTCGCGCAGATCCTGCCCCCCAGATGGCGCTGGCGACATGGATGGCGGCGGTGTGCAACGGCAGCGGCAGCCCGGCGTAACGGGCGATCGCCTCGGCGAACACCAGCCCGTAGGGGGTATCTTCCAGAATAAACCGGGTGTCCAGCGTTTGCGGCCCCGCCGGGCCGCCGCGGCGGCGGTGCAGCTCGGCGGCGATATCCGCCAGTTCTTGTTGCGGCAGGTCGAATGACTGCCGAAAGTGCTCTTCAATACTGTGCAACGACAGACCGAACGCCGCCGCCAATTGCTGCCGCTCCTGCTCCAGCGCGCCAATCAGCCGCGCCACGCCGTCGGTCAGGTAGTGATACTGCGGCCAGCTTTCATGGCGCTCCATGCGGGTCACATTACAGAGCGCCAGCCCGAGGTGGGCAATCGGGTTGATATTGATGAGCGATGTCGCCAGGACGTCGGATTGCGCCCGGAAGCGCGCGCCGAACAGCCCGGCGCACAGCGCGATGCTCTGCGCGTTGTGGGTTATCGGCAGGGTGGCGACATCCACGAACTGGCGGGCCGCCATGATGGCGACGGAGTGGCCATCCGGTTGGCGCCGGGCGGTCAGCAGCGTGGTGCCCCAGGTGATGATCGGCAGCGTAAGGCCGCGTGTCGCCAGCTGCTCCGCCAGATAGAGCGCGCTGAGCGAGCAGGCGCTGTTGATGATAACCGACTGGCCCGGCTGCAAATGGGGCGCCAGCGCGTCCATCACCGCCCGGTGGCCATAGCCGGGCACGCACAGCAGGACGACCGGCGCATCCGCCACCGCCTGCGCGATATCCGGCGTGACCGCCAGCCGGTACTGCCCGGCGAGGATCCCCGTACAGGTCAGCGCGCCTGCGTCTTGCAACGCCAGCAGTTCGTCCGCCACGGCCGACCACAACACTGGCGTATGCCCGGCGTGCGCCAGCCAGCCCGCGCTGGCCAGGCCGATATTGCCGGCTCCCAGAATAGTGACTTTCATCATTGAGTCCTTACCACGAATCGGATGTCGTCCGGGTTATCTTTGCTCTGGTTATATTTGCGATAGCGTATTCCGCCCGGCGGGCATGAATAATTCCCCTCGGTGGATGGAAATAACGGAATGATGCTCCAGCACCGCCCGGCAGGCGCGCTCAGATAGCGCGAGGCCTGAAACCAGTGCGCACGAAGCCCGTCCCGCCAGCGGCGGTAATGTATCTTCGTCGGTAGCCGACGGTATTTTTATGCTTTACGCGCATGATTCATTCATTAATTGCCGATGAATGAATAGGGCGGAAATCTCTTTGTCCTGCGCGATATACCCGGATAAGCGATGTTTAATTCCGGTGATGATTATCGCTATCTCCCGGAATTTACGCCGCGCCGTTTGATCCCTGTGGTCGCCCCGCGTGCCTCGATGCCTGGCTGCCTAGTTATTCAGCGTGGTCATGATGCGGTGATGATCGTCTGAATGAAACAGGGCAAACGCCGGCAAGCGTTCCCGGGCGCTGGCCTCCAGCGCGTCGATCAGTTGCAGCACCGGGGTTCTTGGCGTTCGGGACTGCGGCGTCACCACGCCGAAGTGGTAGGGAATGTCCGTATCCAGTTCCCGAATCGCCAGCCCGTCCAGCGGCAGGCCGTAGGCCGTCACCGGCTCGGTAATCGCCGCGCCCAATCCGGCGCGCACGCAGGACAGAATGGTGGCGGAAGAATTGGTTTCGATCACGTACCGGGGTTTGATGCCCGCTTTTTTCAGCACCTGTTCAAAGCGGTTGCGCAGCCGGTACGGGTTGTACAGCGTAATCAGCCGACGACTGGCCAGCGCCTGCAACGCCACCACCGGCGCCTGCGCCAGCGGATCGTTATCGTTGAGCACTACCACGCAGCGGGATTGGCCAATCCAGTGGCGATTCACATTCTGATGCTCCAGCGGCAGGCTGCTGATGGCCAGGTCGGCATGTCCTGCAATCACCGCCTGCAACGTTTGCTCGGCGGATTGGCTGAGCAGTTGTAACGGTGCGGTCAGCGTCAGCCGCGCCAGCGCCTGCGGCAGCAGGCCGACCGACATCGCCGGGGTGGCGGCCACCACCAGCGGTTTCTCTTCGTCGTCGGCGATCTCCCGTACCCGGACTTGCACCTGCCGCAGCGAGATCAGCGCATGCTCTACCGATTCGTGCAACTGATACGCCTGCTCGGTCGGGGTAATGCGCGGCCCGTTGCGCTGAAACAGCGGATAACCGATTTTGCTTTCGAATTCCTGAATCAGACGGGTCACAGCCGGTTGGGAACGATGCAGCAGCTTGGCCGCCGCGGTAATGCTGCCGGCGGAAATCACCGTGGCGAAGGCTTCCAACTGGCGTAAATCCAGATCGTCCAACAGGGGGGTATGGGCCATGACGCCGTCTTCCGTCCGTTGTGGTTTTTTCACAGGGTCTCCCGCATAGCTCGTTGACGCACTCCGTGTCTTCCCGACGGGAAAACGCGGCGGGATTATCACCAACGCGCGCTCTATCCATCGTGAGCCTGGTCAATTTTGGCGACAGGATGCGGCATTTTCCCCCTGATGTATATGCAATTTTCCTCATAACCTCAGCGTTTTTTATCATTAATTAAACAAATCAATACGCGATAATAATGTGTAAAACACATATTTGGCGGATGTTCGTCCGTCGCATGATTGAACACAGGAGTTGGAATCCATGGCGTCACGACAGGGGGGCGGGTTGCTCGCGTTGGAAGCCCGATTGAAAGAGGAACTGCAATGGCTGGAATTGCCCGCTCGGCCCTGGGTGCCGCCGCGACAAACGGCGCAGGGGCAACCGGTGCTGGATGTGGCGATTCTGGGGGCCGGCATGTGCGGATTAGCCGCCGCGGCGGCGTTGCGGCTGGCGGGGGTGGACAATGTGCGCTGCTTCGACCGGGCGGGCGCCGGGCGTGAAGGGCCGTGGAAAACCTACGCGCGCATGGCGACGCTGCGCTCGCCGAAACAACTAACCGGCCCGGCGCTGGGGTTGGCGTCGCTGACATTTCGCGCCTGGTATCAGGCACAGTTCGGCGAACACGCCTGGGATGCGCTGGACAAGATCCCCCCGCACCCAGTGGATGGATTATCTGGTCTGGTATCGTCGGGTGCTGGATCTGCCGGTGCAGAACGACACCGAAATCACCCGGATCCTGCCGGGTACGGACGGGCTGCTGGCGCTGGAAACCCGCCATCTGACCCGCGGCGAGGTGCGACGCTACTACGCACGCCGGGTGGTGGTGGCGAGCGGGCGCGATGGATTAGGCGGGCCGTATGTGCCGGTTATCGCCGAAACGCTGGATCGGCGCTACTGGGCGCACACCTCCGACGCCATCGACTTTGACGCTCTGCGCGGTAAACGTGTGGCGGTGATCGGCGCGGGCGCCTCGGCGATGGACAATGCCGCCGAAGCGTTGGAGCGTGGGGCAGGCGAAGTGCACCTGTTTTTCCGGCGGCAGGATATCCCGCGTATCAACAAATTCACCGGCATTGCCAGTCAGGGGGTGGTGCAGGGTTTTCTGGGGCTCAGCGACGACTGGAAGTGGAAATTTCTGCATACCACGCTGGCGGCCCAGACGCCGCCGCCGCGGGATTCCACCCTGCGGGTGTCGCGTCATGCCAACGCCTTTTTCCATGCCGGCAGCTCGGTCGAGGCGTTGACCACGACGGATGGCGCGGTACGCCTGACGACGCCCAAAGGCGACTGGTCAGTTGATTTCGTGATTTTCGCCACCGGTTTTCAGGTGGATTTGCCGCAGCGTAGCGAACTGGCGCACTTCATTCCGGCCATCAAACAGTGGCGCGATGTGTTTACGCCGGCGGCGGGTCTGGAAAACGCGGAGCTAGCGGCGGCGCCCTATCTGGGGCCGGCGTTCGAGTTTCAGGCCAAAACGCCGGAACAAAGCCCGCTGCTGGCGCGGATCCACTGTTTCAATTACCCCTCGACCCTTACCCACGGCAAGCTGTCCGGCGATATTCCGGCGGTGAGCGACGGCGCTCGCCGGCTGACGCAGGGCATTATCCGCAGCCTGTTCGTGGAGGACAGAGAACAACACTACGCCGACCTGCTGGCGTTTGAGACGCCGGAGTTGTTGGGCGACGAATGGCGCGACGCCGACGAGGTGCGGCATGGCTGAGATGGTCGTCAACGGCGCCTCGCTGGTGTACGCGCAGGCGGGAGAATCACATCCGCAAGCCATCATTATCCTGCACGGTGGCCGCGGTATCGGCGATCACCGCGGTGACTTTCAGGCGTTTCTGCCGCTGGCGGATCGCTACCATCTTATCGCCTACGATCAGCGCGGCTGCGGGCGGTCGAGCCTGACGCCGCCGTTGACCTTCGACCAGTTGGTGGACGATCTGGACGCGGTGCGTCGGCAACTGGCCGGCGATAAGCCGGTTATCGTGATCGGCGGTTCCTTCGGCGGGATGATCGCCCTGAGCTATGCGCTGAAATATCCGCAAGGGCTATCGCATCTGATTCTGCGCGGTACCGCCCCCAGCCATCACCACGAGGCGCAGGCCATCGCCAACTTCAACGCGCGGTTGCACAAAGCGCCCAGCGCATCGCTGGCCATGATCGACAAGCTGTTTTCCGACCGCGTGACGGATGACGTCGAACTGCGCCTGATCTGGCTGGCGTTGCAGCCGCTGTATTACGAGCAGTTTGACGCCGATGCCGCGCTGGAACGCACCCGCACGCTGTCGCTGCACGTCACAACCCACAATGCGTTGTTCGCCGACAAAGCCTATGACCTGCGCCACCGTCTGGCGGATATCCAGGCGCCGACGCTGGTGGTGGTGGGCGGCGAAGACTGGATCTGCCCGCCGGCGCAATCCCGGCTGATCGCCGAAGGCATTCCGGGGGCGCGCTATCTGGAGATCGCCGGCGCCAATCATCCGGTGCATATCGAGCAGAACGCCCGCGTTCTGGCGGCGATCCGCGCCTTCCTGTCGCCGCAGGAGGTGTGATGGCGCGCTTTATTCTGGTTCGGCTGTTGGAGGCGCTGATCGCCGTCTGGGGCGTGGTGACACTGGTGTTTTTCATCACCCGCGTACTGGGGGATCCCACCGTGCTGCTGTTACCGGTGGGTGCCGGGCAGGCGGAGCTGGACGCCTTGCGCCATGCGCTGGGGCTGGATCTCCCGTTGTATCAACAGTACGCCCGCACGCTGTGGGCCATGCTGCACGGGGATTTCGGCGTCTCGTTTCAGTACATGCAGCCGGCGTTTGAGGTGGTGCTACGGCATATGCCCGCCACCGTGACGCTGGCGCTGACGGCGCTGCTGTTCGGGGTGCTGCTGGGCGCGGCGGCGGGTGCGGTCGCCGCCCTGATGCGCGGCACGCTGCTGGAGCTGGTGGTGATGGTGGCGGCGTTGCTGGGGCAGGCGACGCCGGTCTTCTGGCTGGGCGTGATGCTGATCCTGCTGTTTTCGGTGCAACTGGGCTGGCTGCCCACCGGCGGCGCGGGCGGCGTGCGCCATGTGGTGCTGCCCGCCGCCACGCTGGCGGTGTTCGTCACCGCCTCCATCGCCCGTCTGCTGCGCTCCGCCATGCTCGATACCCTGCGGGAGGACTATGTGCGTACCGCCCGCGCCAAAGGGCTGTTGCCGCATACGGTGTTTTTCTGGCACGTGGCGCGTAACGCGCTGATCCCGGTCGTCACCATGGTGGGTATTATCGCCGGCGAGCTGCTGGGCGGCTCGGTGGTGACGGAAACGGTGTTCGCCTGGCCCGGCGTCGGACGGCTGATCGTGCAGGCGATTCAGGTACACGATTTCCCGGTGATCCAGGCCGGCGTAGTGGTGGTCGCCGTGCTGTTCATCGCCATCAATGTGATGGTGGACATGTTGTACGGCGTGCTTGACCCGCGTATTTCCCATCGTCGTTAAGGAGGCTACGCGATGAAAACCGTTATTTGGGCGCTGAGCCGCCACCGCGGCGGCCTGTTTGGTCTGGCGATGATCCTGTTGCTGTTGGCGGCGGCGCTGGCGGCGCCCTGGTTCGGGTTGCCGTCGCCCACCCAGTCAAACCTGCTGCTGCGCATGCAGCCGCCGAGCTGGAGTGGGCTACTGACGCCGGGGGCGCATCCGCTGGGCACCGATGAGCTGGGGCGCGACGTGTTGTCACGGCTGTTGTTCGGCAGCCGCATCACGCTGACGGTGGCGCTGAGCGCGGTGCTGCTGGGCGGTGTCGTCGGCGTGCTGCTGGGCATGCTGGCCGGGTACTACGGCGGGCTTATCGATCGTGTGCTGATGCGGCTGGTGGATATTCAACTGGCGTTGCCGCTGATGTTGTTGGCGCTACTGGTGGTGGCGGCGCTGGGGCCGTCGTTGCAGAACCTGGTGTTGGTGCTGGCGCTGACCAGTTGGATCCGCTTTGCCCGCATCATTCGCGGGCAGACGCTGTCGCTGCGCGAACGGGAGTTCATCTTGTCGGCGCAGGCCATCGGCGCGAGCGGCTGGCGCATTCTGCTGCGCCATCTTCTGCCCAACGTACTGACGCCCGCGTTGGTGGTGGCGACGCTGGAGCTGGCGCGCATCATCATCATGGATGCGGCGCTGTCGTTTCTCGGGCTGGGGGTGCAGCCGCCTGCGCCAAGCTGGGGGCGGATGCTGGCGGACGGGCGGGTTTACTTGTCCAGCGCCTGGTGGATCGTCACCTTTCCCGGCCTGAGCATTCTGCTCACGGTATTGAGCGTCAACCTGCTGGGCGATGGGTTGCGCGACTATTTTGACCCGACATTGAGGAACCAACGATGAATTCACCGCTGCATACTTCTGCCGCGTCGCGGCTTCCGGCCCGTGTCGAGCGTGTTCGCCGCGCGATGGCGGCGCAAGGGGTCGACGTCATGGTGTGCTTCAAGCCGGAGCACAGTTTCTACCTCAGCGGGTTTAACCCGATTATCTATTCCCACCCGGTGATCGCCATTGTCGCCGTCGGGCTCGACCCGATCATGCTGGTGCACGCACTGCGCGACAACCACGGACGCGGCAGTGCCTGGGTGAGCGATGTGCGTCTGTACGGCGCTTGGTCGAACAAGGTGACGCTGGGCGCCGACTGGCAGACCGCGTTGGCGGCGATTCTGGGCGATCTCGGCCTGGCGAATAAAACCGTCGGCATCGAAGAGGATTTTCTGTCGTTGCGACGCGCTCATGAACTGCGGCAGACGCTGCCGCAGGCGAGTTTTACCGACATTTCGGCGCTACTGGAACAGGCCCGCCTGATCAAGGACGCGGATGAAATTGCCCACGCCCGTATCGCCGCGCGTCTGGCCGACCGGGGGATGGACGCGGCGATTGCCGCGGTCGCCGCCGGCGGCAACGAACGGGACATCAGCCTGGCATCCACCACCGCCATGCAACAGTTATGGGCGCAGGATTATCCGCAGGTGGAAGTGTGCGACTTCGGCTCGCTGGAAGGCGGCGTCCAGAGCGGGCTGGCGACCTGGGCGCTGGCGGGGGAACGGCTGTTTTTCAACTGCGACAACCCGACCACGCGCCGGCCGCAGCCGGGCGAAACCGTCGGCATCTTCATCTGGAGCATCGCCAACGGCATCCATGCGGAAAACGAGCGCACGGTGGCGCTCGGCCCGCTGGCAGGCCCGCAACGGCGGCTGTTGGATACCATCCTGACGATTCGCAGCGAGGTGGATGCGCTGATCCGCCCCGGCACGCCCTATCGGGAGCTGTTTCTGGCGGTGAAATCCCGGCTGACGGCGCACGGGTACGGCGACTACATTCCCGGCCGCATCGGCCACGGCATCGGGTTAGGGGCGCATGAGCACGCCTCGTTGGACTCGCGATCGTCGCTGGTGCTGGCGCCGGGCATGTTGATCACCTTTGAGCCGAACCTGCGGGTGCCGGGCGTTGGGGGCACCCAGATTTCCGATACCGTGCTGATTACCGACGGGGGGCGCGAATACTTGACGCGCACCGCCGGCGGCTACCTTGAGGTGTAACGTCATGGCGTTGCTGGAAGTCAAAAATCTGAGCGTGGTGTTTGACGGCGCCGCCGGGCCGATACGGGCGGTGAACGATCTGTCCTATACGCTGACGGCCGGCGAGACGCTGGGGATCGTCGGCGAGTCCGGCTCCGGTAAAAGCGTGCACGCGCTGGCGATGGTCGGGCTGCTGGCGTCGGCGGGGCGGGTGACGGCCGGCGAGGTCTGGTTCGACGGCCGCGACCTGCTGCGGCTTTCGCGGCGAGAGCGGCGCACGGTATGGGGCCGGGAGATCGGCTTTGTGTTTCAGGATCCGATGACCTCGCTCAACCCGGTGCTGACCATTGAGCGTCAAGTGACGGAGCCATTGCGGCGTCATCTGGGATTGTCGGCGCGCGCGGCGCGGGAGCAGGCGGTCGATCTGCTGGATCAGGTGGGGATCGTCAATCCGCGTCAGCGCTTGGGCCAGTACCCGCACGAGTTTTCCGGCGGTATGCGCCAGCGGGTGATGATTGCCATCGGCATCGCCTGCCGTCCGAAGCTGCTGATCGCCGATGAAGCCACCACCGCGCTGGATGTCACCGTCCAGGCGCAGATTCTGGCGCTGGTGCGCGACCTGAAACGGCAAATCGGCACCACCGTTATCTGGATTACCCACGACATGGGCGTGGTGGCCGGGCTGGCGGATACCGTTCAGGTGATGTACGGCGGCCGCATCATGGAGCGCGGCCCGGTGGAGGCCATTTTCGACGCGCCGCACAGCGCCTATACCTGGGGGCTGCTGAAATCGCTGCCGACCATTGCCCGGCGCGGCGCCGGGCGGTTGTACCCGATCCCCGGCAATCCGCCGGATCCGGCCCGCCTGCCGCCGGGCGATCCGTTCGCGCCCCGCAATCCGTTCGCCACCGAGCGCTGCTTTCGGGAAGTCCCGCCGCTGCGCCAGGTCGCGGGCGGCGCGCCCGGCCATCAGGTGGCGGCCTGGTACGATTTGCCTGCGCTGCTGGCGGCGCAGGGAGGTGCGGCATGACCCATGAGACACTCAACCCGACGCCGCTGCTGCGCGTCGAAGGATTACGGAAAACCTACCGCCCGACGGGCTGGCTCCAGGGCGGCGAGACGCCGCACAAGGCGGTGGACGGCCTCAGCTTCGATATTTGGCCGGGAGAAACGCTGGGGCTGGTGGGGGAGTCCGGTTCGGGCAAAAGCACCACCGGGCGACTGGTGCTGCAACTGGAGCGGCCCGACCGCGGCGAGATTCTCTTTGACGGCCAGCGCCTGAACGGGCTGTCGCCGCGGCAGCTCAAGCCCTATCGGCGCGATATGCAGATCATTTTTCAGGATCCCTATTCCGCGCTCAACCCGCGCATGACCGTCGGCGACATCGTGGCGGAGCCGCTGGTGGTGCACCGGTTGGCAACCGGCGCGCAGGCGCGGCGCGAGCGGGTGGCGGAGCTGTTCCGGCTGGTGGGATTGTCGCCGGATTTCATGCGGCGCTACCCGCACGAGTTTTCCGGCGGTCAGCGTCAGCGGGTTTGCATCGCCCGGGCGATTGCGCTGCGCCCGCGCTTTATCGTCGCCGACGAACCTATTACCGCGCTGGATGTGTCGATTCAGGCGCAAATCGTCAACCTGTTTCAGGATTTGCAGGAGCAGTTGGGCCTGACCTATCTGTTCATCGCGCACGATCTGGCGATGGTGCGCTACCTGTGTCACCGGGTGGCGGTCATGCTGCGCGGGCGGATCGTGGAGATGGGGCCGACGGAAGCCCTGTTCACGCACCCGCGCCACCCGTATACCCAGGCGCTGCTGTCCGCCATTCCGGTGCCCGATCCGCGTATTGAGCGGCAACGACGGCCGCTGAGCGTGGATATCGCCGCCTGCCTGCCGGATGCGCCGATGCAATGGCGGGAAGCGGCGCCGCAGCACTTTGTCCTGCAACCACAATGACTTATAAATAAATGACTTATAAATAAATAATTTATAAAACAATAACCTACACCACAATGACCGACAACCACCATAAATCATGCTTCAACCAGGGGATTCACATGAAGAGAACGATAATATCGCCCAGGGCGACCGTCGCCATCGCTGCGGCGTTGATGTTTTCCAGCGTCGCCGGGGCGCAGACCGCCCGTATTGCGCTCGGCACCACCGTCAATACGCTGGATCCGCACATGACCGCGTCGGTCGGCACCGACCTGAGCGTGCTCAGTCACATTTACCCGGCGCTGGTGCTGCGTGGGCCGGATCTGAAACTGCATCCGGAACTGGCGACGTCGTGGCAGGCGGTGAACGATACCACCTGGCGCTTCACGCTGCGTCCGGGGGCGAAATTCGCCGACGGCGAACCGCTGGACGCAGCGGCGGTGAAGTGGAATCTGGATCGGGTGCGCGACCCGAAAGTCAACGCCCGCATCAAAGCCTGGTTTACGCAGGTTTCCGACGTCAAGGTGATTTCCCCCACCGAGCTGGAGGTGATCACCGCGTCGCCATATCCCGGTTTTGTCGATCAGATCTCTATGTTCCTGTTGTTGCCGCCGACGTGGGCCGGCAGCCATAACCCGGCGACGGAAACCCTGTCCGGCGGCCGTTATGTGCTGGCGGAAAACGTGCCGGGCGACCACCTGACGCTGAAGGCCAACCCAGACTTTTTCGGCGCCAAACCGACGTTTGATACCGTCGAGTTTCGCATTATTCCGGAATCGGCCAGCCGCATCGCCGCGTTACTGACCGGGGAGGTATCGCTGATTACCGGCATCCCGACGGCGGAGCTGGCGCGCATCAACCAAAGCGGCAAAGCGGAGGCCGGCGCGGTGCCGTCGATGCGCAGTGTGATGATCAAGTTCAATACCGAGCAGGCGCCGCTGGATAACAAGACGGTGCGGCAGGCGCTCAACTACGCGGTGGACAAAAACGCGATTTCCCAGGTGCTGTTCGACGGTCAGGCGCCGGTTTCCCAGTGCCAGGTGCTGACGCCGTCCTATTTCGGTTACAACCCGGCGCTCAAGGCGTATGACTACAACCCGGACAAGGCGCGCCAACTGCTGAAGCAGTCCGGGGCCGACCTGTCCCGGAGTATTACGCTGGACGTGCCTTCCGGCACCTACCTGCAGGGCAACGAAGTCGCGCAGGTGGTGGCGGCGCAGTTGGGCGAGGTCGGGCTGAAAGTGACCATCAATCAGCTGGAGTTCAGCAGCTACATGAACAAATACCTGAAGACCCATGAGCTGGCGCCGACGTCGCTGCTGGCGCAGGCTTGGCCGACGCTGGATGCCGACGGCTTGCTGACGCTATTTGCACCGGGCAACAACTATGCGTACTGGCACCACGCCGGCTTTGGTCAGGCACTGGCGAACGGGCGCGCGGGCATCGACCCGGCGAAGCGGCTGGCGGCCTACCGCCAGGCGACGGAAATCATGTGCGATGAAGCGCCGGTGATCTTCCTGTATGCCCAGCCCGCTACCTACGGCGTGGCAAAAAACGTCCACTGGGCCAAACGCGGTGATGACTGGGTGCGCGCTTTCGACCTGACGCCGGCGCAATAACACATCTAAAGAACATCGTGTAAAGAACACCGGGCCGAACCGGCCGGTATTGATGCGGCATGCGGTTGCCGTGTCGTAGCGAGAAAGGCCGCCCGAGTGGCTGACAACAGGAGGAATGCATGAAGAATGACGATCAGGATTGTGGTGAACCGGTCTCGCCGGTCTGGATCCGCAGGGCGCGCTGTCTGCGCTGCGCCGGCGGCGCCCGGAGTGGGTCGCCGGCATTGCCGATTGCCGCCACAGCGTGCTGATGCCCGCCGACGGCGGTGGTGGATTTTTGCCGCGCTTTGTCGCAGTCGCCGGTGGCGGCCTCGACCGAGCAGGTACAGGCGTTGCAAGACGCGGGCTTCAGCCGCGAGGACATTCTGGCGTTGATCCATGCCGCGGCGATTTTCGGCTGGGCCAATCGGTTGATGCATACGCTGGGGCATGCGGGGAAAACCGCGTCGCCGCAGGTTTCAGTCACTAACAGGAGCTGATATGCGACTCTTTCTCGATCACCTGGTGTTGAACACCCACTACGATACCGACGGCGCTGCGGCGCTGTTCCGACAACTGGGCTTTACGCTGACGCCCAAAGGCCATCATTCGCTTGGGTCGGTGAACCATCTGGTGCTGTTGGGCGACAGTTATCTGGAACTGCTTGGCCTACCGGCCGAGCAAACGCCGCAGCGACAGGAGCTGTTGGCGGGGCCGCGCGGATTGGATGGGGTGGTGTTCCGCAGTCAGAATATTGACGCCAGCGCCGCCGCGCTGCAGACGGCGGGGTTGGCGATTCAGCCGGTACGCCATTTTTCGCGCCCGGTGATACTTAATGGTGAATCCCATCCAGCGCGTTTTAGCACCGTCCATCTGGCGGCCGAGCTGTTTGTGGAAGGCCGGGTCTATTTCTGTCAGCACCATACGCCGGAGCTGGTGTGGCGTGACGAATGGCGGCGCCACGCCAACGGCGTAACGCATCTGAGCCGACTGGTGGGGGTGACGGCGGCGCCGGACGACGCGGCGCGCCGCTTTCAGGCGCTGGGGGATCTGGATGTGGCGTTCGCGCTGGAGTTTGTCACGCCGACGGCGTTCGGCGAACGCTATGCCGAATTGCCGCCGCCCGGCGGCGGGCGAACCAGTCAGTTTACGGTACTGCGGCTGCATGGCGGCGATCGTCCGGCGCTAGCCCGGCAGGCCGAGCAGGTTCCGTTACCCTGCCACGTCGAGCCGCAGCGGCTGTTGGTCGCTTTGCCCGCGTTCAATACGCTATTGGAATTTGTGGATTAATCGGCGTCTCGCGCCAAACGTAACGCCGTACCGACGGCGGCAGGGCATTCCCGCCGCGTCGGCATAGATTAGAAGGATTCCCACCGATCGTCGTCGGCAACGGGCGGGGCCGGTTTTTTCAGCGCGGGGGCGGCGCTTTTCGCGGTTTCCAGCGCGGATACAGGTCGGTTGCCGGCCGGCTGGGCAGTGGTCGGCTGCGCATTTAGCCGGAAGACGGCCACGGCCTGCTCCAGCGCCGCCGCTTGTTCCTCCAGCGAGTTGGCCGCCACAGACGATTGTTCCACCAGCGCGGCGTTTTGCTGGGTGGTGGCGTCCATTTCCGTCACGGCCTGCGATATCTGGTTGATACCGCGGCTCTGCTCGTCGGAGGCGGAGGCGATTTCATTCATGATGTCATGAACCTGCGTCACTGAACGGATGATCGCGTCCATCGCCTTGCCCGCACGTTCGACCAACGCCGAGCCGGCATCAACACGACCGACCGATTCGCCAATCAGGGATTCAATCTCTTTGGCCGCCTGCGCGCTGCGTTGCGCCAGCGTCCGCACTTCCCCGGCGACAACCGCAAAACCACGGCCTTGTTCTCCGGCGCGGGCGGCTTCTACGGCGGCGTTCAGCGCCAGGATGTTGGTCTGGAACGCGATGCCGTTGATAACTGAGGTGATTTCGGATATCCGCCTGGAACTGCCGGCGATATCGTTCATGGTGGTGACGACTTGCGTGACGATATTGCCGCCCTGGGTGGCGTTAGCGGAGGCTTCCGCCGCCAACTGTGAGGCGTGGTGGGCGTTATCGGCGTTTTGTTTCACGGTGGAGGTGAGTTGCTCCATGCTGGCGGCGGTCTCGACAATTGCGGCGGATTGCTGTTCGGTGCGGGACGACAGATCGGTATTTCCGGCGGCTATCTCGATGGAGGTGGCGGCGACGCTGGTTACGCCGACGCGGATGTCGCGAATCATGGCGTTCAGCTTTTGGCTCATCTCATCCATGGTGGCCATCAATCGCCCTAACTCATCATGATGCTGGGCGGTGATGGTGGCGGTGAGATCACCGCCGGCGATGCGCTGGGCAACAGCCAGGCTCTGACTCAGCGGATGCGTGATTTGCCGGGTAATGTGCCACGACATCAATACTCCCAACAAAATGATGATGATGCTGGTCGCCAGCAATTCCTGTTGGGCGTTGCGCGTGGTATGGGAAACCTGCTCCAGCTGCTGGCGATACAGTGCGCCAGAGGCATTGTCCAACGTCGCCGCCGAACTGACCAGAATACGCGCGGCGTCGTTTTCCGCGTTAAAAGCGGTCATATAATCAGTGATGTAGCGGTCGTAGGCGGAGAAAACGCTCCATGCCTGATTCAGCCAGGCTTGCTGTTCGGGTGAAAAATGCGTCAGCGCGGCGTTCACGATACCGGCTGCACGGTTGAGCGATTGGTGCAGATCGCTTCCTACCTGAGCAGAGGGGGTGATCAACAGGGCATAGGTCAGGTCGCGGATGTCGATCAGTTGCTCGTGCACGGCGAGGTATTCCTGTCGCGTATCCGCAGCCAGATTGGCTGCGGCAAAGCGGTTTTTTAAGGTATTGATGGCCTCGGCGCTGCGGGCCGTGTTGAGCTGGTCGCCGGCGATATCGCGCTGCCGGCTGGCTTTGAGCAAATCGTCGCGAGCGGCGGCATAGGTCTTATAGGCATCGTTAAGTTGGTTCAATAATGTGTGGGCGCTGTCGTCCCATTTCATGGCGCTGGCCTGCGCCAATTGTTCGGCGATTTTTTTCAGCAGTTCGCCATTTCTGGTCATGGAGTTGTAATCACGGGTGTACTGGAAATTCAAACGAACACGGCGCAGTTCATCCAAGGTATTATTAATATCGTTGCTAATAATGGATTTATTTTCGTAAGTATCAATGCTGATAAAGCTATTAATTCCCGTTAGCGTGATGAGCGCAGACATTATCAGTATTACGCCAAATCCACAAGCAAGTTTGATGCCAACTTTTAAATTGTTAAATGATTGAATAATGGCACGCATAGGGTACTCCTGTTTGATTTTTATTATTTATTAACAAAAACAATACATTATATTATTTATATAATATTGTATGTGTGCGTGACTTTCATGTCGGTTGAGTTTACCGAGGGGAACTCAAGCTGGGCAAACCTCCTGTAACGGGCAGAGAATATAGTTGCATAATTTTTGGTAATATAAAAAGGGCGCATGAATAAAAAAGCAAGATTGTTTTTTTATACCACCCTTTCAACAGTGAAGCGTCCGGAGTTATTATTTTTTTATTCTTTTATTTATAATATCTATTATTGTACTTTTATCGAAACATGAATTTAACACTAACGTTATTATTAATTATCATTAATCACCTTTTTTATTATCATTAACCGTCTTTTTTATGGTTACTGCGTCCGCAGTACTGTCGGCATTCTCGCCTGTCATTATCCGTTTTTCCGCATTGCTTATCCGAAATTAAACGTTCGTTTCAAACAAGCGTTGGGTTAGTTTTGCCGCAGCGTAAGTCGCTGCGATGCAACGGCAATCCAGACTCAATAACCCACAGGATTCGGTATATGCACACCGGCATTTTTCCATACCGCTATGACGCCGGCCGGCGGCTGCAGCGATGTTGACCACCGGGCGCGGTTGATTGCCGCTGAACCGACATTGCGGATACCGGCCGCACGCCGAAGCAGACCCAATCATCATGCTGCCGCGACGCAACCCATGACCGGACATTACCCATTTCACCCAGGGATAACACGATGAATAAGAAATCGCTTTTTGCGGCATTGCTGGTGGCCGCATCGCTGTTTGGCGCGACGATCCAGGCGGCGGAGACGACGCCCAAACGCGGCGGTACGCTGAATTTTCTGGTCGAACCGGAACCGCCGGTACTGACATCGCTGGTCAATAGCGGCGGGTCGGTGATCAAGGTCAACGCCAAGGTGATCGAAGGGTTGCTGAACTACGACTTCAACATGAAGCCGATTCCGCAACTGGCGACCAGTTGGTCAGTGAGCCCGGACGGCAAACAGTACAGGTTCCATTTGCGCCAGGGCGTGAAATGGCACGATGGCAAGGATTTCACTTCCGCGGATGTAGCGTTCTCCATCCTGACGGTCAAAAAATACAATTCCCGCGGCCAGGGCACCTTTGCCAACGTCACCGAGGTGAAAACGCCGGATCCCTATACCGCCATCGTGGTGCTGTCGCAGCCCGCGCCCTACCTGATCAGCGCGTTTTCCGCCAACGAAGCGCCGATTGTTCCCAAACACCTGTATGACGGCACCGACATTCGCGCTAACCCTTACAACTCGGCGCCGGTAGGCACCGGGCCGTTCATCTTCAAAGAGTGGGTGCGCGGCAGCCATATTGTGTACGAGCGCAACCCCAACTACTGGGATCAACCGAAACCGTATGTGGATCGCCTGGTGGTGAAATTCATCCCTGACGCCGCCACTCGCCTGATTGCCTTCGAAACCGGCGCGCTGGATCTGGGTAGCGAGTCGCCGGTGCCGCTCAATGAGCTGGAACGCATCAAGAAAAACCCCAAACTGGCGATTGAAACCGGCGGCTATGGCTACGGCCCGACGCAGACCCGTATCGAGTTCAATCTGGATAATCCGTACCTGAAAAACCTGAAGGTGCGGCAGGCGATCGCCCACAGCATCAACCGCGATGTGCTGCGTAACGTGGTGTGGTACGGCTACGCCGTTAATTCGCCGACGCCAATTACCCCGGAGCTGGCGCAGTTCCACGACAGCGCGCCGTCGCCATATTCGTTCGACCTGAAAAAAGCCGAACAACTGCTGGATGAGGCCGGGTTTCCGCGTCAGGCCGACGGCATCCGTTTTCGTCTGGTGCATGATTACATGCCCTACGGCGATGGTTTCAAGCGCGTGGCGGAATACCTGAAATCCGCGTTGGCCAAAGTGGGGATCGGGGTCACTATTCGTTCACAGGATTTCGCTACCTACATCAAACGGGTGTACACCGACCGAGATTTTGACTTCACCAACCACTCTATCTCCAACCTGTTTGACCCGACGGTAGGCGTGCAGCGTCTGTACTGGTCGAAAGCGTTTAAACCCGGCGTCGCGTTCGGCAACGGTTCGCATTACGTCAACCCAGAGGTGGACAGACTGCTGGAACAGGCCGCAGTGGAAACCGACCCGGCCAAACGTGTGGAGGCGTTTCGCGCCTTCCAGCGCATCGTGGCGCAGGAGCTGCCGGACATCAACCTGTTGCAGCTTAAACGTCTGACCATCTACAACACGCGCGTTCACAACCCACTGACCGATATCCAGGGCGCCAACGGCAGCCTGGCGGAAATCTGGCTGGATCAATAACCCGTGAACTCGGAGCGCGCCGGTATGTGTCGGCGCGCTCCGGGTCGCTCCGTAAATGCCGCCTGTACATAGAAGGTGAGTGATGAGAAACATGGAACGCATCCGACGGGTACTGTGGCGCACGTTGCTGCATGCGGTGCCGGTGGCGATCGGCATCGTGATCGTGGTGTTCTTTTTGTTGCAGTTGGTGCCGGGCGATGCGGCCGATGTGCTGGCCGCCGAGGCGGGCAGCGCCACCGCCGAAACCATGGCGCAGATGCGTCGACAGTTTGGGCTTGATCTGCCGGTGCTGCATCAGCTGTACAACTATTTGTCCAACCTGGCGCATTTTAGCCTGGGGTTTTCGCCGCGTTACAACGCGCCGGTGACTGACTTGATTCTGTCTCGGCTGCCGCAGACGCTGTTGCTGATGCTGGCTTCGCAACTGGTGGCGATTGTGGTCGGGATCGCCCTGGGCGCGGTGATGGCGGTATGGGCGGGGAAATGGCCGGATCGGTTGCTGTCGTTGCTGGCGCTGCTGCTCTATTCCACGCCGGGGTTCTGGGTTGGCCTGATGGCGCTGATTCTGTTCTCGGTTCAGCTTGATTGGTTGCCGGGTGGCGGCAGCGCCACTATCGGCGTGGATCTGCACGGTTGGGGCTATTTGAGCGATCGGTTGCAGCATGCGGTGTTGCCGGTCGGCGCCCTGAGCAGCTTCTTCATCGCCATTTACGCCCGCCTGACGCGCGCGGCGATGCTGGAAATCGACCGGCAGGATTTTGTGCGCACCGCCCATGCCAAGGGGCTAAGCCCGTGGCGGGTGACGCTGCGCCATATTCTGCGCTGCGCGCTGTTGCCGGTGACGACGGTCGCCGGGATGCATATCGGCAACCTATTGGGCGGCGCGGCGGTGGTGGAAACCGTATTCAGCTGGCCGGGGTTGGGCCGGTTGGCGTTGGAGGCGGTGATGGCGCGCGATTTCAACGTGCTGCTGGGCGTACTGCTGCTGTCGGCCTTTTTGGTGATCGTCGCCAATATTTTGGTTGACGTGTTGCAAAGCTGGCTGGATCCCCGAATTAAGGCGAACTGAGATGAAAAATACCGTTTCCTCCCGCGCGGCGGTTGGCGAGCCGGCGCCGCCGCGTCGCCGTGTGCGGCTGTCGCCAGCGGCGATGCTGTATTTGCGCAATCCGTCCGGCATGGCGGGCGTCGTGCTGCTGTTGCTGGTGGTCGTGATGGCGTTGACGGCGCCGTGGGTGTACCCCGGCGACCCGCTGGATATGGTGGCGCCGCCGTTTCTGTGGCCGGGGCAGGATCCGGCTTTCCCGCTGGGTACCGACTCGCTGGGGCGTGATGTCGCCGCCGGGGTGGTGCACGGGGCGCAGGTGTCATTGCAGATCGGCTTTTCCGCCGTGGCGGTCAGCCTGCTGATCGGCATGACTGTCGGCGCAAGCGCCGGCTTCTTCGGCGGCAAGGTTGACCATCTGCTGGTACATGCCACCGAACTGTTCCAGACCTTTCCCACCTTTCTGCTGGTGGTGGTGCTGGTGGCTATCGGGCAGCCGTCGGTGACGCTGATTTCCTGCGCCATCGGCGTCGCCTCCTGGCCGACCATCGCCCGACTGGTGCGGGCGGAATTTCGCACCTGGCGCGAAAGCGATTTTGTGCTGGCGGCGCGCAGCCAGGGCTTTTCCAGCCTGCGCATCATGGCGCAGGAGATCCTGCCCAACGCGCTGCCGTCGATCATCGTCACCACCTCGGTGATGGTGGCGTCGTCCATTTTGATTGAATCCGCGCTGTCGTTTCTCGGTTTCGGCGATCCGAACCGGGTGAGCTGGGGCAGCATGATCGGCGCCGGACGCGAGTCGCTGCGCTCGGCGTGGTTTTTAACTGTGATCCCCGGCGGCGCGCTGGTGCTGACCGTGCTGGCGCTTAACCTGGTGGGGGATGCGCTCAACGACGCGCTGAATCCGCGCTCACGGAGGGAACGTGTATGACGCCACTGTTGGAGATTCAGGATCTTCGGGTGACTTTCCCCGGCCATCAGGCGGTGCGCGGTCTCGATCTGGCGCTTAATCCCGGTGAAACGCTGGCGCTGGTGGGCGAATCCGGCTGCGGAAAATCCGCCACCGCGTTGTCCATCATGCGGCTGGTGGGCGCGCCGGGGCAGGTCGCCGGACGCATGCTGTTCGATGGGCAGGATCTGTTGGCGCTGCCGGATTCTGCGGTGCGTCAGCTGCGCGGCAACGTGATTTCAATGATTTTTCAGGAGCCGATGACCTCGCTCAACCCGGTGTTGACCATCGGCCAGCAGATCGTCGAAACCTTGCGCACGCACCAGCCGCTGACGCCGGCTCAGGCGCGGACGCGCGCCATCGAGCTGCTGGATGTGGTGAAGATCCCTGAACCCAGGCGGCGTATCGACGACTACCCGCACCAGCTGTCCGGCGGGCAGCGTCAGCGGGTGATGATTGCCATGGCGGTGGCCTGCCAACCGAAGCTGCTGATTGCCGATGAGCCGACCACCGCGCTGGACGTCACCATTCAGGCGCAGATTCTGGCGTTGCTGGATCACCTGCGGCGTGAGTTGTCGATGGGCCTGCTGCTGATCACGCACGATCTGGGGGTGGTGGAGCAGTGGGCGGATCGCGTCGCGGTGATGGTCGGTGGGCGCAAGGTGGAGGAAGCGGCGACCGACGCGCTGTTTCGGGCGCCGCAGCACCCCTATACCCGCGGGCTGCTGGCGACGTCGCTGCATCTGGCCGATGACCTGCACTATCGGCGGCAACGCCTGCCGGAAATCCGCCATCCTGATAACGGCGACGCCGGGCAGGTGACGCTGGTGACGCCGCCACTGCGCAGCGTACCGGCCCCAGACACCGCGCGGTCGCCGCTGCTGTCGTTGCATCGGGTGCATACCCGCTACGCCACGCCGCAAGGCGTGGTCAATGCGGTGCAGGATATCTCGCTCGACATTTATCCCGGCGAAACGCTGGGGCTGGTGGGGGAATCCGGCTGCGGCAAATCGACGCTGTCGAAAACGATTTTGCGCCTGCTGCCGGTTGCTGAGGGCCGGATGCTGTTTGACGGTCAGGATATTACCCATCTGAGCGAGTCGCAGTTGCAGCCGCTGCGCCGCCGGGTGCAGATGATTTTTCAGGATCCCTATGCCTCGCTCAATCCGCGTCACGATGTCCAGCGCATTCTGGAGCGGCCGCTGATTGTGCATGGCGTAACCCGACGGGCGGAGCGTCAGCGCTTGATCGGCCAGGCGCTGGAGCGCGTCCGGCTGCCGCAGAGTAGCCTTCAGCGCTATCCGCACGAGTTTTCCGGCGGCCAGCGTCAGCGCATCGGCATTGCGCGCGCGCTGGTGGTCAACCCGTCGCTGGTGATTTGCGACGAGCCGGTATCGGCGTTGGATGTGTCGATTCAGGCGCAAATTCTTAATTTGCTGGTGGAGCTGAAGAGCGAAATGGGCCTGTCGCTGCTGTTCATTTCGCACGACTTGTCCGTGGTGCGCTACATCGCCGACCGGGTGATGGTGATGCAGCACGGTGAGTGTGTGGAAAGCGGCGATGGCCAGCAAATCTGGCGCCAGCCGCAGCACCCCTATACTCGTCTGCTGCTGGACTCCGTGCCGGGGCGGCAGCCGACGCAATCGGATGCCGGCCGTTTTTCCGTGGTTAACGCATAAGGAACCATCAATATGGATTTGGGCATTGCGGGTAAACAGGCGCTGGTCTGGGGCGGCAGCCGAGGGCTGGGCAAAGCCGTTGGCCGCCAACTGGCGCAGGAAGGCGTGCAGGTGACGCTGTTGGCGCGCACCGCGGACGTGCTGCGCCAGGCGCAGGATGAAATAGAACAGGCGATCGGCGTGCGCCCGCGGGCGGTGGTGGCGGACATCACCCGCGATGAAGGACGACGGGCGGCACTGGCGGCTTGTCCGCAGCCGGACATTGTGATCAACAACGCCAGCGGTCCCGCGCCGGGCGATTTTCGCGACTGGACACGCCAGCATTGGCTGGACGCGCTCGACGGCATGATGCTTGGCCCGATCGAAATGATGCGGTTGACGGTGGACGGCATGCGCCAGCGTGGTTTCGGGCGCATCGTCAACATCACCTCCCGTAGCGTGAAGATCCCACAGTTGGAGCTGGGGCTGTCGAACAGCGCCCGCTCGGGGTTGACCGGCTTTGTCGCCGGGCTGTCCCGCACGGTGGTGCGTGACAATGTCACCATTAACAACCTGCTGCCGGGCATCTTCGATACCGACGGCCAGTGGCAGCACATTCAGTCGCTGGTGGCGCAGACCGGCAAATCCTATCAGCAACTGCACCAGGCGCGGGCGGCGGCCAACCCGGCCGGGCGCTATGGGCAGCCGGAGGAGTTCGGCGCCGCCTGTGCGTTCCTGTGCTCGCGGCAGGCGGCGTTCATCACCGGGCAGAATTGGCTGATCGACGGCGGCAGTTATCCGGGCACGTTTTAATTGTTTAACCGTTTAACCGTTGCACCTGCCACCGGCAGGCGCAACCCAGAGGGAACACGACATGGCGGACGATGAACAGACATTGCGGCAGATGATTCCGGTACTGACCGACATCCGCCGCCATATTCACCAGCATCCGGAAATCGGTTTTGAGGAGTTCGGTACCGCGGCGCTGGTGGCGGAGAAATTGCGCGAGTGGGGGCTGGAGGTGGTCACTGACATCGGCGGCACCGGCGTGGTGGCAACGCTGCGCGGGAAACAGCCGGGCGAAGGGGTGATCGGCCTGCGCGCCGATATGGACGCGCTGCGCCTGCAAGAGCAAACCGGCCTGCCGTATGCCTCGGCGTATGACGGCAAGATGCACGCCTGCGGCCATGACGGCCATACCGCCATGTTGCTGGGCGCGGCGTGGTTGCTGTCCTGCCATCCGGATTTCGCCGGGACGGTGCATTTCATCTTCCAGCCCGCCGAAGAGGGGCTGGGCGGGGCGCGGGCGATGCTCGACGATGGCCTGCTGAGCCGCTTCCCGTGTCAGCGCCTGTTCGGGTTGCATAACAAACCCGGCATCGACGTCGGGCGCTTTTCGTTGTGCCGCGGGCCGATGTTGTGCGCCAGCGACAGCTGGCGGGTGGTGTTCCGCGGCACCGGCGGCCACGGCGGCTCCGGCGCGCACCTGTCGATTGACCCGACGCTGCCCGCCGCGCAGTTTGTGCTGGCGTTGCAGACGGTGGTCAGCCGCAATGTCCCGGCGATGGAGGCGGCGGTCTTGAGCGTCGGGCATATCGGCGGCGGCGATCCGCTGGCACCCAACGTGATCCCCGACCGTGTCACCGTGACCGGCACCGGGCGCAGCTACTCGCCGGTGATCCGTGAACTGCTGGCCAAACGGTTGACCGCCCTGGCGCAGCACAGTGCGCAAGCGTTCGGCGCGACGGCGGAGGTCGACTACGCCTTTCAATATCCGGTGCTGGTTAACGACCGGGAGATGACTGAACGCGCGCGACGGGCTGCTGAGCGGGTATCCGGCGTGGGCGCGGTCGACGGCGAGATGACGCCGCTACTGGGGGCGGAGGATTTCGCCTATCTGCTGGAGCAGCGCCCCGGTGCGTTCATCATGGCAGGCAACGGCGCTGGCGACGACGCGCACGGCCGGCCGCTACATACCCCGCATTACGATTTCAACGATGCGTTGATCCCGGTCGGAGTCCGTTACTGGGCGGAACTGGTGCGTCAGGAACTGCCGATCGCAGGAGGTCTGGCATGAAGGTGATGGTGCTTGGCGCGGGCGTGGTGGGTGTCACCAGCGCCTGGTATTTGTATCAACAAGGGTTTGAGGTCGAGGTGATTGACCGCCAGCCCGGCCCGGCGCTGGAGGCCAGTTTCGCCAACGCAGGCGGCGTGTGCCCCGGCTTTGCCGGCCCGTGGGCGTCGCCCGGCATGTTGCTCAAGGCATTCCGCTGGTTGTTCGTGCCGCAGGCGCCGCTCAAATGGCGCCCGGCGCTTAGCCCAGCGCAGTGGCAGTGGCTGTGGCGCTTCGCCCGCAACTGCCGGTTGGACGCCTATCGCGCCAACAAAGGCCGGATGCAGCGTATCGCCCATTACAGCCAGCAATGCCTGCACCAGTTGCGGGACGAGCTAGGGTTGGACTACGCCCAATCGTCGCTGGGGGTGCTGCAACTGTTCGGCAACGAACAGGAACTGGCGATGGCGCACCATGCATCGCAGGTGCTGACACAGTTCGGCGTCAACCACCGGTTGGTGGATCGACGGGAAGCGACGCGCATCGAACCGGCGCTCGCGCAGGCGGACGCGCCGCTGATCGGCGGCCTCTATTTGCCGGATGACGAAGCAGGGGACTGCGCGCTGTTTACCCGGCGGTTGGCGGAGGTGTTGCAGCAGCGCGGCGTGCGTTTCCATTTCAATACCCCGATTGAACGCCTGCGAATGAGTGACGAGCGGCGGGTGAGCGGCGTGGAAACCGGCGCCGGTACGCTGACGGCGGATGCGGTGGTGGTGGCGCTGGGGTGTGCTTCGGTGCCTTTGCTGCGTCAGGTGGGCATCCGGTTGCCGATTTATCCGGTGAAAGGGTATTCGGCGACGCTGCCGATCGCCGACGATGCCGCCGCGCCGCAGGTGTGTGTGATGTACGAGCATCATAAGGTGATGATCGCCCGTCTGGGGAACCAGTTGCGGGCGGCGGGGATCGCCGAGATTTCCGATTCCAGTACCCGGCCGGATGCGAAGAAGAGCGACTTTGTCGCGAGCGTGGCGCAGCGGCTGTTTCCCGGTGCGGGCGATTATCAAGCGGCGCAGCGCTGGTGCGGCCTGCGGCCGATGACGCCGGATGGCCCCGGTTATGTGGGCGCCACGCCGATAGCCGGGCTGTTTCTGGCCTGCGGGCAGGGTTCCAACGGCTGGACGCAGGCGGCAGGCGTCGGGCGTATCGTCGCGGATACGATCGCCGGTAAAACGCCGGATATCGATCTGGACGGGTTGACGTTGGCGGGTCGCTGAATGACGCAATTGACGCTGGTGCGAGATGCCTCCGCATCTGGATGGCAAGACGGCATAGCCAGGCGATAAACGCCAACTGCGTCGGGGCGCACGGGTTCACGATAACGGGACGGCAAAAAGGACAAGCAATGCATACAGCAGCTAAAGAAAAAGAAGGGGATGTTCGCCAGCGCATCCTGCAGGAGGCGATGACGCGTTTCGCCCACAAGGGCAGCGATCTGACCACCGTGCGGGAGATTACCGAAGCGACGCAGGTCAACGTCGCCGCCATCAATTACCACTTCGGCTCCAAAGATGGGTTGTTGCAGGCGGTGCTGGATGCGGTGTTGCAGCCGTTGAACACCGAGCGCGGCCGGTTGCTGGACGAGGCGGAGCGGCGCTGGGGCGAGTCGCCGCCGCTAGGAGCGCTGCTGGATGCGCTGTTGCGCCCGCTGGTGCAGAGTGCCCGCACGCCGGACGGCGGTCGTATCGCGGTACGGCTGTTGCAGCACCTGCGCGCCACGCCGCAAGGCGAGGTATCGCTGTTGCTGTCGGATCGTTTCGATGGCACCGCTCACCGTTTTATTCAGGCGTTCGGCCGGGCGGTGCCGCATATTTCGCGCGCCGAGGCTATCTGGCGTTATGAGTTTGCCCGCGGCGCAGCCATGCATGTGCTGGCGGACGTCGATCCGCGATCCGGCCGGTTGTCGCTGTTATCGCAAGGGTTATGCGACAGCAACGACGACGAACAAGTGCTGCAGCAATTGCTGCGGTTTGTCAGTGCGGGGTTCGCTGCGTAATCGGCAGGGTGGTTGTTGATTAGATATTTCATGATAATCATATGGTTAATAGATAGGAATGGCTATGAGCAGAGCAAAAATCGAAGGGTCGTTTGTGGCGCTAATCACCCCGTTTAACGACAACGGCAGTGTGGATTTCGGCGCATTTGAAGCCCTGTTGCAGTTTCAGGAACAAAACGGTACCGCCGCGGTGTTGATTATGGGCTCTACCGGTGAAGTGTCGATGCTGTCGCCGGAAGAACGTCGGGAAATCATTCGTCGCACCGCCCGTTTCAATAGCGGCAAGATGAAGATCTTTTTCGGCTGTACCGGCAACAATACCGATACCACCATCGACTATGTGCGTTTTGCCCAAGACAACGGCGCCGATGGCGCCATCATCGCCGCGCCCGCCTATATCTGCGCCAGCGAAAGCGATATCGAGCACTATTTTCTGGAGATCGCCGATGCCACCGACCTGCCGCTCGGTATCTACAACAACCCGCCACGGGTGAAGACCGACCTGCACTGGACGTCGCTGCTGCGCATCTTCAAGCACCCGAATTACGTGATCCATAAGGAATCCACCACCCGCGTCGGCCAGGTAGCGCAAGTGCTGGCGGGCAACCCGGATGTGTCGGTGATGTGCTGTGATTCGCCTAATCTCGGGCTGGTGGTACCCACGATGTCGCTGGGCGGCCACGGCACCGCCAATATGACCGGCAATATCGCGCCGGCAGAGCTGGCGGCGATCTCCCGGCCGTGGCGGGACGCGGGGGACGCCGAGCGTTTCCGTGCGGCTTATCAGCATCTGCTGCCGCTGCTGCACTACACCTATTCCGCCATCAATCCGGTGGCGGTGAAATCGCTGATGAAGGCGGTCGGCCTGCCTGCGGGCAGCCTGCGTCGCCCGCTGCGCGACCTGGACGGCGACGCGCTGGAGCGTGGGGTGCGCATTGTGGCGGAGCTGGGGCTGCGGGAGAAGTATGGGTTTCGCTGATTGACGGCTGCCGAGGCATGGCCCCGGCGTGACGGTGACGACGTACCTGACGGCAATATCTGAACGGTGCGGTGGAAGGGGATACGGCGTGTGGCCGCACCGTCGGTGGCCGTATCCCGTCGGGTGTTTAGAACGACTCCCACTCGTCTTTAGCGGCGCGGGATCCCGCCGTGGTAGTCGCCAGCATCAGCGGTTTTTTAGCGCTGATCACCCCCGCTCTGGGGGCAGGACGGGATGCATGCTGAGTGTCGTCATGGCTCAAACGGAATACGGAAATTGCCTGTTCCAACGTTTTCGCCTGTTCTTCCAGCGAATTGGCGGCTGAGGATGACTCTTCCACCAGCGCGGCGTTTTGCTGGGTGGTGGCGTCCATTTCGGACACTGCCTGGGAGATTTGATTGATGCCCCGGCTTTGCTCGTCGGACGCGGAGGCAATTTCGCCCATGATGTCGTGAACATGGGTAATGGAGCGGATGATGTCCGTCATCGTTTTGCCGGCATTTTCCACCAGTATGGAGCCGGCGTTGACCCGATCCACCGACTCGCCGATCAGCATTTCGATTTCTTTGGCCGCCTGCGCGCTGCGTTGCGCCAGGTTGCGCACTTCGCCGGCGACAACCGCAAATCCGCGCCCCTGTTCCCCGGCGCGTGCGGCTTCCACCGCAGCGTTCAGCGCCAGGATGTTGGTCTGGAACGCGATGCTGTTGATGACTGAGGTGATTTCGGAAATACGTTTGGAACTGCCGGCGATATCGCTCATGGTTTTTACCACGTCGGTAACGATGGCGCCGCCTTGACTGGCATTTGACGAGGCTTCCGCCGCCAGTTGCGAGGCGTGATGCGCGTTGTCGGCGTTCTGTTTTACCGTTGAGGTCAGCTGTTCCATGCTGGCGGCGGTTTCCACGACTGCGGCGGACTGCTCTTCGGTACGTGAGGATAAATCGGTGTTGCCTGCGGCGATTTCCGCCGAGGCGGTGGCCACATTGCTCACTCCCTCGCGTATTTCTCGAATCATCTCCCGCAGTTTGGTACTCATGGTGTTCATCGCTGTCATGAGCTTGCCCAGTTCATCCTTCCGCGTGGTGGTGATTGACGTGGTTAAATCCCCCCGTGCGATCCGTTCAGCCATGCTCAGGCTATCCCGCAGCGGGTGGGTGATTTGTACAGTGATACGCCAGGCAAACAGTAACCCAATGATAAAAAATACCCCCCCCTGTTGCCAGCAACTGCCACATCGTGTTGACGATGGTATCGGAAACGAATGTGACCTGCGTTTGATAAAGTTCGTCGGAAGCGTTATCCAGTATGGTTGCATTTACGCCCATTTCGGCCGCGGCGGCCTGCTCATTTTTCAGGGCGGACAGGTAGTCCGTTAGATAGCCGTTATAGGCGGAAAAATAGTGCCATGCCTGCGTCAACCAGCTTTGCTGCTCTGGCGCAAACAGCGGTAGAGACTGATTAAACGCGGCGGCTGTTTGTTGCAATGATTGACGCAGTGCGGTTTCAGCCTGGGGCGATGGTTGCAACAGCAGCATGTTGGTAAGATCCCGGATATCCAGCAGCCGTTCCCGCAGGTTTTGGTATTCGAGGCGTTGTTCTGCGGGCAGCGATGCGGCTTTGAACCGTGCATGTAGCGTATCAAGGACATTGAGACTGCTATTCTGATCCAATTTTTCTGCGATGGTATCGCGCTGATGACTGGCATTCACCAGGGTATTACGAGCTGCGGAGTAACTTTTTTGAGCTGTTGCAAGCTGTTCCAGTAAAGCCTGCGGACGTGGTCGCCAGGTATATTTATTCGCTTCCTCAAGTGATTTTGCGACTTTTTCCAGTAGCTCGCCATTTTGATTTATCGCGTTATAGTCGTGAGTATATTGAAATGTGATGCGAAAGCGCCTGGCATCATTAATCAAATTATTAATGTCGTTGCTGATGTTCGCTTTTTTTACATAGGTATCGATATTATTTAATCCATTGATGCCGAAAAAAGTAATAAAAGCGGACATGACTAAAATAATCCCAAAGCCGATAGCGAGTTTGATACCGACTTTGAGATTGGTATAGGTATTTGAGACGTTATTCATTGTGAAAACCTATAAATAATACGAGGTGATTGATGTTTGGCTAACGCAATTCATTCAAGGAATATACATTCTTTTTACAAATGGCTGTGTTCGTGTGAATTCTATCACAGGAAAATTCTATCACGGGAAAGAGATACGCCACCAACGAAAAAGGGAGACCTTATGATGCTATGAGATCATTTCTTTATTCTAAAAACGTATTGATGTATTTATTATTCTATGCGCACATGGAGTAATTCATTATATTTTATATGTCTGTTCTCTCACATTAATAAATAGTTTTTATTAATTATTGAGAATGATTTTTATCAAGATCATTTTAAGTAAATTTTACGAAAAAATAAGATGTGTGCGAATGTGATGGCCTGCCTTCAGCAGGAAATAGCTATTGGGAAAATAATGAAGCGCCGGCTACGGATGAGACGGGAATTAATGAAAGAGACCGCCATTGATGTGTTGCGGGGCATCAATGACGGCATCAAGATTAGTGCCCGGAAGATTCAATCCCGGAAGGTAGACTGACGTTGGTCGAATTATCTACGGATGTGTTGTCGCAAATGACAGACTCGAAGCTGCGCAGACGTTTGTAGATAGACATCAGCTCGACGATGGTCGTCCAGGAGTTGATCAGATACTGGAAGGAACTGCGTACCTGATCGAACACGTTGGTAATCTGCGTCATCAAACCCAGCGTCAGGCTGCCCGCGACAATCGACGGCAGCAGCACGATGATGCTGAAGACGTTGTCGGCCTGCAGGTAGAACACCCGGGCGATATTGAAATAGGTGTAATGGAAGTAAAGACGGAAATAGTTCTTGCGCACATTGGCGAACAGTTGTTTCACCGTCGGCGGCGTGGCGCGAGCGGCATCGTCTTCGCCATAAACCAGTTCTTTTCGATAGGCGGCTTCCACCTTCTGGTTATTGAATTCCAGACCGGGCAGTTTAATGCCGATCAACGCCAGCAATCCGGTACCCGCCAGCGACCACAGCACGGCGGCGATCACCAATCCATAAGGTACCGCGCCCAATAGCGGCAGTTCCTTGACGTGCACCGACAATGCGATCAGCACCGGCAAAAAGGCGATCAGCGTCATCAACGATTTGACCAAATCCACCCCCAGGCTTTCGACAGTGGAGGCAAAGCGCATGGTGTCTTCCTGAATACGCTGCGCGGCGCCTTCGATATGGCGCAATTGCTGCCAGTGGTCGATGTAATAATTGTTCATCGCCGTCCGCCAGCGGAACACATAGTGGCTGACAAAAACAAATTCATGACGCCGACCAGCACCGCCACCATGGCAATGCCGAAAATGACCAGTAGTTCGCGGTAAAAATCTTGAATTTTAACGGCATTCGGTGCACTCAGCGCCTTTTGCACCAGATCGTAAAAAGGGACGTACCAATCGTTGACCGCGAGGCCCACTTCTACCGAGAAATAGGTCACGAAGATGATCAGCGCAGAGCCCCACACTGACCAGCGCTGCCAGGGATGGGGCCGGAGCAGACGCCAGGCGCCGGCGAAAATCCCGGTACAAATCAGGTAATAGCTGTAAAACCACAGAAACGCGGGCGACCAGAAACGGGCGACGCCCTGCGGCAGCGGTTCCGCAAACTGCAACAGATGCGTGCCCAGCGGCAGATACCAGACGTACCAGACCACGACGGCGAACAGCGCCCACAACAGCGCAGAAGGGAAAAACAGTCTTGGATACGGGAAAAAGGATTTAAACATAGTCGGTCGATTTTTCTGGACGAAGGAATAACCCTGTAATACCAAATAATTACCCCGGATGCCGGGGTATATTGAAACGATTTTTTAACCGGCAGCGCGTTTCTTTACATCTGTACTCAACCGTCGTGCGCCACGACAAGCCAGGTGTGTGGGGGACGGCGCGGCGACGCGCGCCGGCGAGTTGTGATACTGACAATAACCTGATGTCGGCAATCCGTATCGGCATCAGGCAAGACACAGGAACCCCGGCACAGGCCGGGGTTTGTTGACGCCACCGTGATCAGGCGATGGTGTTGGTCAGGTTGCCCTGACTGGAGAAGGACGACAGCGATGACGAGAAGCTCTGCAAGAAGCTGGAAAGCGATGCGGTGCTGGTGTCGCCGCCCAGCGCCGATACCATCGAGTCGAACGCGCTTTGCAGATCGCTCAGCGCGCTGTCGGACACGGTGGAACTGGATGATGAGCTGGAAGAACTGGACGAACTGGACGACGACAGCGCGCTGACCAGCGAATCCAGATCGGTCTTCATCGGGTTGTCGGAAAGTGAGGTCGAATTGGAGGATTCGCCGATGCTGTGCAGGGTATTCATCAGCGTATACATGAACTCGGCTACCGCTTCCTGAGAGTCCGTTGAGGTGGTGCTGGACGTGCTGGAGGTGGTGGTGCTGTCAGTGGAAAGATCGTCCGTGGAGGTGCTGTCGGAGCTACTGGAGCTCAGCGTAATCCCCAATGAGGAGAGCGCGCTGGAGAGTGCCTGCAACAGACCGCCATCCTGGTTATTACTGTCCATCGAGGTGATCGATGGAGTGGATGACGACGATGATGACGAGGAACTGGAACTCTTCAGGCTGGATGTCTGCCAGATAGAGTTATACAGATCCGATGATATGGATATAGACATAATATTTCCTTGCTGTTTTTACTGAAGGATAGCGTGTAATTAAACGCAAATTTTTTGTTAATACATTCAATAACTACAGTACTGCTCTGCCTATATATAGCAGCCATATTTTTTTTGCTATCAGGGGGGAATTAACGTTAAAGGATGCGGAAAACTATCCGATAAACAACACAGGAAAATAGAGTCTATTTATTGGATTTAAAAAACCGTCAAATTTCCAGCCAAGGCTGATTGTAAAAAAACAGAAAATAAACCCCATATTCATTTATATTTTGAAATAAACAAATTTAAAAGGTAAGGAAATGGTAAATTTTTAGTTGTGCAAACAGAAGAATGGAAAGAATTAATGACGTAAAAAAATTTTCCCAACCGGGTAATTTTGTGAGTGATTTTTTAGCCGCGGGTGCGAAGAGGCAGAAACAGTGGTACATACTCCCTTTGTGAATGGGGCGGGTCTGCCGGACGCTTTACTCTGTTGATGTAGATGCGCAAGAGATATATCGAGACAGCGGCAGACCTTTTACAAACCTGATTTCTTAGACCATCCCGTTATTCCCATGACGCAAAAATGCCGGCCGCTGATTCAGGCGCGTAAACCATGCGTCAATGGCAGGGACTTCGGGGTGGGGAAACGGTGTCATTTTCCAGCGGTTCACCGACAACCCAAGCACCACATCCGCCAGGGTAAACGTCTCACCGGCCGCCCATGCACCGGTGCGCTGGAGTTGTTGTTCAAGAATACCTATGCAGTGGTTCCACTCTTTAATGCCTGCGGCAATCGCATGTTGATCGTTATAGGCCGGGTTCTTGCGCGCCAGCGCCGGGAAGACATAGCGCCAGGCGTTGTTAAATTCGGTTGCCTGCCAGTCCATCCAGTGTTCAACGTTGGCGCACGCCTGCGGTTCGTTGGGGAGCAAGTCGTTACGCCCGGCTTTGCGTGCCAGATAACGGCAAATCGAATTGGATTCCCACAGCACAAATTCATCATCAATCAGCACGGGCACCATGGCGTTCGGGTTCATGGCGCGAAACGCATCGGTTTGCGTCGAGGCAAACCCGCTACCGTAATCTTCCTGAACATAATCCAGCCCCGCTTCTTCGCAAGTCCAGAGCGCCTTACGCACATTGATTGACGTCGTTTTGCCGAGTATTTTGAGCATGTTTCGAAAGTCCTTCCGCATGATTCATCGTTTAAAAACATTACACCCGCTTAGAGCCTATCCCAGTAGGCGTATTGGCGCAGCCAGTTTGGACTCGGGAAGCCGCACAGAAACCGGAGCGTACACGGAGTAGGTGAGGATTTCGAGCACTGCCCAGGGCCCAAATGGCAAGTGAAATAGCCCTCATGGGATAGGCTCTTAATCTCTGTTGGCTACTGGCCGCAGAGTACCGGCAGGGTGCGTCGTATTGGTAAATTTATGCTTTTTATCTGGTAGTAAATTCAGAGCATGTGGATCGTTTTATTAGAATTAATTTATGAAAAATTCGATTTAAGAGGGATTGCCTGTTTTGAATTGAGCGGTGCCCGGTTGATCAACACAGTGATGTTAGCGACGTCTATTTTTGGCCAATAACCGGCTAAGTGCTCTGAATACCAGTACACGTTTGTCAGGTCATGTTGACTTCCCGTGAATAGGCCGAGGGTTTTCATAACGTGGTGGGTAGTGCTGAGCGTAAGTCCGAAATGGTAAGTTAACTACCTATTGGGATAGGCATTTAATACTGCCTTTCATCATTTCCCATCAGGGTGCATCCAGCGAGGAGACAAACGTGAACGATACCATCGTGATTCGGCAGGCACAGGCCGAGGATGAGGCCGCGTGGCGGCAGTTGTGGGCGGGGTACAACGGTTTTTATCAGTCGAACGTGGCGCCGGAGGTGACGGCCTATACCTGGCAGCGCATTCTCGATCCGGCGTCGACTTTGCTGTGTCGGCTGGCGGAGCGTCAGGGGCAGGTGGTGGGGTTCAGCCTCAGCGTATTGCACGAGGGCACTTGGGTCGTCACGCCGGTTTGCTATCTGGAGGATCTGTTTGTCAGCCCGGATTGTCGCGGGCAGGGGATTGGACGACGGTTGATCGAGGATCTGGTTGAACAGTGCCAGGCGCAGGGATGGTCAAGATTGTACTGGCATACCCGGCAGAACAATCCAGCGCGTCGCCTGTACGACGAGTTTCAGCCGGCGGACGATTATGTCCGCTATCGGCTGACGTTCTAAACCGGGCTTCCGACCCCGACGCCTGCCGCCGAAGCGGGCGACTGTCGGGGATGTAGGCGAAGAAGCCCTAGGATCGGTCAGTCCAGATCCCGGCCGTTGCTGGCGATCACCTTCCGGTACCAGCCGAACGATTTTTTCTTCCGACGCGCCAACGTGCCGTTGCCATGATCGTCCCGATCGACGTAGACGAACCCGTAGCGTTTGCTCATCTCGCCGGTGGAGGCGGCCACCAGGTCAATACAGCCCCAGGTGGTGTAGCCCATCACCGGGACGCCGTCTGCAATCGCATCGGCCATGGCGCGGATGTGTTCACGCAGGTAGCTGATGCGGTAATCGTCCTCAATCTTGCCGTCGACGTTGATATCATCCCGCGCGCCGAGCCCGTTCTCTACTAAAAACAGCGGCTTCTGGTAGCGGTCGTACATCATGTTCATGGTGATGCGCAGCCCCAACGGGTCGATGCCCCAACCCCATTCGCTGCGTTGAATATGCGGGTTGGTCAGCGATTTGACGATATTGGCGGCGCTGCTGTTGTGCTCGTTCATGTCGGCCGAGGCACAGCGCGAGGCGTAGTAGCTGAAGGAGACGAAGTCGACGGTGTTTTTCAGGATCTCGGCGTCGCCGTCCAGCATGTCGATATGGACGCCTTTCTCACGGAACACCCGCGCCGAGTAAGAGGGATAAGCGCCGCGCGCCTGCACATCGATAAAGAACAGGTTCTCGCGATCTTTCTCCAGTGCCGCCCACACGTCTTCCGGCTTGCACGACCAGGGGTAAAAGTTACCGCCTGCCAGCATACAGCCCACCTGATTGACGGGATTGACCTCGTGCGCAATTCGGGTCGCCAGCGCACTGGCGATCAGCTCATGGTGCGCTGCCTGATATTTCACCTGGTCCTGATTCTCTCCCGCTTCGAAGACCAAACCGGCGCCGGAGAAGGGGCTGTGCAGCAGAATGTTGATCTCGTTGAACGTCAGCCAGTATTTCACCAACCCATCGAAGGCTTCAAAACAGGTACGGGCGTAGCGGGTGAAAAAGTCCACCATTTTACGGTTGCGCCATGAGCCGTACTCCGTCACCAGATGCATCGGCACGTCGAAATGGCACAGCGTCACCAGCGGTTCGATGCCGTATTTACGGCATTCATTGAATACATCGCGGTAAAACGCAATGCCCGCCGGGTTCGGCGCCGCGTCGTCGCCGTTTGGGTAAAGACGGCTCCAGGCGATGGAGGTGCGGAACACGGTGAAGCCCATCTCCGCCATCAGCGCGATGTCTTCTTTGTAACGGTGGTAGAAATCGATCGCCTGGTGGCTGGGATAGAACTCGTCGTTACGCAGCGCAACACGTTTTTCCAACCCCAGTTTGACCGGCAGCCGGTTCGGGCCGTGCGGGATCATATCGACGGTGGTCAGCCCCTTGCCGCCCTCCAGATAGGCGCCTTCCGACTGGTTTGCCGCCAAGGCGCCCCCCCATAGAAACCCGTCAGGGAATGTCGATGCTGACATGAATTACCTCTTTTACTTGCATTGCTGTCACTGATTCGGAAATGACAATACCCCGCCGCAGTGCGACGGGGACGGGTTAACTGGCACTGGCCGTCTTGACCGGCTCAACGGGCTGTGCGGCAACCGGCGCCGCCGTGGCTTGTGCTTTAGGCGCCTCGTCGGTTTCAGGAATATCCTCGAAGCCCATGATCAAGGTGATGATGAACGAGAGCACCACCGCCAACATCATGACGCCAATCACCCACACGATGCTCATCGGGTTGGCCGGGTCGAAGAATTGCACGCTGGTGAACAGCCCCGGCGCCGCCATCGAATGGCTAGCCAGGCCGCCGATACCCGCCACCGCGCCGCAGATAAAGCCGCTGATCAGGCTGGCGATAAGCGGACGTTTCAGTCGCACTGCCACACCGTACAACGCCGGTTCGGAAATCCCGGCGATGATGGCGGAAGCGGCCGCCGCCAACGCCGTCTGACGCAGTTCGCGGTTTTTGGTGCGGAAGGCCACCGCCAGCGAGGAGCCGCCGAGCGACAGGTTGGCGCCGATCTCGGATGGCATCACCATGCCTTCTTTACCGGCCTCGGCGATGGTCTGGATGATGGTCGGCGTAAACACGCGGTGCATGCCGGTCATTACCAGCAGTGGCCAGAGCGCGCCCATGATGGCCACCGACAGCCAGCCCAGATAGCCGTGAATGGTATACACGATGGCGGAGATGCCGCTACCGATCCAGATCCCCAGCGGGCCGATCAGCACGATGGCGATGGGCGCGGAAACCAACACAATCAGCATCGGTTTGAGGAAGTTTTTCGTCACCGCCGGGGTGATGCGATCGATGCCTTTTTCGATATAAGACAGGATCCAGGTCATGCACAGCGCCGGGATCACCGTGTAGGTGTATTTCACCGCTGTCACCGGGATAAACGCCAGTTGCACCGGTTGCCCGGCGGCCGCTTTCGCCATCAGGTCGATAAAGCTCGGGTGTACCAGCACCCCGGCGATCGCGATCGCCAGCGACATATTGGTTTTGAATTTCAACGCCGCCGAGGCTGCCACCATGATCGGCAGGAAAAAGAATGCGCCGTCGCCGATAACGTTGAGAATGACCAGCGTCGAGGAGCCTTTAGTAAAGACGCCAGCCATATCCAGGATCATGGCCAGGAGTTTGACCATTGACCCACCGATGATCGCCGGGATCAATGGCGACATCGTGCCGATCAGCGCGTCGAGAATACCGGCGCCGATGCTCTTCAGCGTAATTTTACGTGTTGTCGTCGGCGCCTCGCCCAGCGCCCCCGCCGGGCCGAGTTTTAACACTTCCTGATAGGCTTTGGCGACGTTATTGCCGATGATCACCTGGCACTGGGATTCCGTGTTCACCACGCCCATCACGCCCTCAATGGCCTTCAGCGTGGCGTTGTCTACTTGTGATTTGTCTTTCACCACGAACCGCAAACGTGTCATGCAGTGCGTGACGGCGTCGATATTGTTCAGTCCGCCCAGCGCATCGACGATGGCGCGGGAGGTCAGCGCGTAATTCTTTGACATGAAATGGTTATCTCTTAATAGCAGTCAGGTACACCTTCGCGTTGGTCTGTTGACCGCAGCGTAGAACGTCTTACACCCGACTCGCGCCTGCCTGCCCGATGCTCCGTGCGGGTGAGGATTCTGCGGCATAAATCGGGATAGGGAACCGGTTCCACAAAATCATGAAGAGTTTCATTCGGACAGACAAGATGGTGATGTGAGCAATTTTCTTTTTCGTGATGGTGATCACCATAAATAACCCAGCGATAGCAACGCAAAGAATGAACCTACTGAAAACTAAGCGTAAATTGGATAAACTGACGGCATTAACGACGTGAAGACGGGGAGCGAAGATGACCACCATACTTGAAGTGGCGAAGCGGGCGGGGGTTGCCAAATCGACGGTATCCCGGGTGTTGTCCGGTAATGGGTATGTCAGCCAGGAGACCCGCGATAAGGTGTTTAAGGCGATCGCGGAGAGCGGTTTTCGCCCGAATCTGCTGGCCCGTAATCTCGCCACGCAAAAGTCGCAAACTATCGGGTTGGTGATCACCAATGCCCTGTACCATGGCACTTACTTTAGCGAACTGCTGTTCCACGCCGCCAGAATGACGGAGGCGCAAGGCCGCCAGCTGATTCTGGCGGATGGTAAGCACAGCGCGGAAGAGGAACGGGCGGCGATCCAGTTTCTGCTGGATTTACGTTGCGATGCGCTCATCACGCACCCGCGGTTTTTAAGCATTGATGACATGGACGCCATCATCAACCAGCATAAACAACCGATCATGGTGATAAACCGACGGCTCCGGGAAAACGACAGCTACTGTATCTATTCCGATCAACGGGCATCCAGCTTTGATGCGGTAACGCAGCTTATCGAACTGGGTCATCGGGACATCGCGTTTGTGACCGGCTCGCAAGATTCCCCCACCGGCGTGGAACGACTGTCCGGTTATAAAGCGGCGCTGGAGCAGTACCGGATCCCGGTGCGCGACGCGCTGATTGTCGAGGGGAAATGGACGCCGCCGTGCGGTGTGAATGCCGTCAATACGTTGCTTGAGCGTCAGGCCGTATTCACCGCGCTGGTGGCCAGCAATGACGATATGGCTATCGGTGCGTTGAAACGGCTGTTCGAGCGCGGCGTCGCCGTGCCTGGGCAGGTATCGGTAGTTGGTTTCGATGATATCCCGATGGCGCCGTTTACCATTCCTTCACTTTCCAGCGTCAAAGTGCCAATCACCGAGATGATCCAGGAAACCATCAATACGCTGATCTTTATGCTGGATGGCGGAACGTTGCAGCAGCGTAAAACCTTCCCGGCCCGCCTCATCTTGCGTGATTCGGTGACGGCCGGCCCACACTATGGGCGGTAACGTCGTGATGTGTGAGTGGTCGTCCTTCGTGGCCGTGCGCACGTTACTGTGGCGCCCAGATGAGGCGCTGCCACTTCGTTCACCGGGAGACGCGGTGATAAAAACTCTGGGCCTTTTCCTGCAGGAAATCATAGAACGCCGTGGCGCACAGCGAGAGTTTCCGCTCCCGATCCGTCACCCAATAAACCCCGCGTTGCAGTGACAGATCGCGGAAGGGCACGATCGTGATGTCCCGGTGCTGGAACTGAAACCGGGTCAATCCGGTGACGATACTGACGCTATCGTTGGCCGCCACCAACCCCATCATGGTGGTGAGCTGGCGCACGTCGAGCACATAGTTGAAATCATGCTTATCGAGAGCGAGTTTCCCTGTACCGACACCACGCTGGCGTCGCCCGGCGCCGTTGTCGGGCGGTACAGGGTTTTTTTAGCGCGTCAGGCGTCCGGACGGCGTGGACGCCGTCGGCGGCTATTCACTGAAACGCAGCGCCAACCCGCTGCTCTGTTGCTCGGGCACCAGAACCCGACCGACGGAGTGTTGATACGCGATATCGCCGTGGCGCAAGCTGTCGGTCAACCGTGATAGCGATGACACCCGGAAATCCAGGGCGATCATCCGCGTCCCCTTGGCGCGCTCCGGCGGTAGACGGTATTCCTCCATTGCCTGCGATGGAGTGATGACCCGCAGGCAGGCCGTTCCCGCCGGCAGCAGCCAGCCGTGTTCGGCGGTTTCCTCCAGCGGGGATTGGGCGAACAGGCGCGCATAGGGCGCGATGGCGGCGTGGGGATCCTCCGCCATGATGACGAACGCGGTCATCGCCTGGACGCTGTTGGGGTGCTGTTGCCATGCCGGTTGCCACACCGCCTGCGGCGTGAGGTGCTGGCAGAAGAAACTGAAGCCGTAATCGATAGCGTTAGCGTTCAGCCGGGTGATGCAAAACTTCGCCGTCAACTGACGGCCGTCCGGTAGCGTGACCGGACGCGAAAATGCTGTCGGCGGTTCGCCGTCGAGCCCGCATCGTTGCAACTGCGGGTAGACCTGCTGCGCGTCCGTGGTTTTCCACACCAACCCGGCCAGGCCGGGCGGCGTCTGCCATAGACCACGTTTGCCCGGTGCTCTCTCCGGTTCGTAGCCCAGCAGTTCCAGATAGTTGTCGCCAAAAATAGCCAGATGGTTGCTGGAGCCCATCGAGTGATGGCCGCGTGTGGACAGTTGAAACCCCATGCGCTGGAACAACGCACAGGCCCGGTCGAGCTGCTCATTCACATTGATCACCGCGTGATCGATAACAGGCGTGAGCGGCATTATGTATTCTCCTTGGTCATCGTCGTGATTCTCCGTGGCTTATCAGGCGGCGCGCCCGCCGAAATAGAGTTCGCGCATCTGCGGGTCATTCAACAAGGCGTCGGCGGGGCCGCTCATGGCGACTTTTCCCAGCGCCAACACATAGGCGCGATCGGAAATGTGCAGCGCTTCCATGGCGTTTTGCTCCACCATCAGGATGGTCACTTTTTCCTGACGGCGAACGGTTTGGATGGCGCTGAACACGTCCTGCAACATTTTAGGCGACAATCCGGCGGAGGGTTCATCCAGCAGTAGCACCGAAGGGCTGGGCATCAGCGCCCGAGCCAACGCCAGAATCTGCCGTTCGCCGCCGGAGAGGGCCGAGGCGGGCGCGTGCCATTTGCGGCGCAGCATCGGGTATTGTTCCGCCAGTTGCGCCATGCGCAGACGCCGTTGCCTGGGGGCCAGAAACTGCCCGCCGGTTTGCAGGTTTTCCGCCACGGTCAGGTTGTTGAAGACATTATCCAACTGCGGTACGAACCCCAGCGCGCATTCGCGGATTTTGCGGTGCACCGGAATGGCGGCGGTTTCCTGGCCGTTAATCTCGATGCTGCCCTGACGCGGAGAGAGAAAACCCGCGATGCATTTCAGCAGTGTGGACTTGCCGCATCCGTTGGGGCCGAGCAGGGTAACGATTTCCGCTTGCGCCACCGTCAACGACACACCGTGCAGGATATCAATACCGGCGCTGTAACCGGCCACCACTTGATTTAGTGCGATCATATCGCCTCCTCCCGTAATGTTGCGTTGCCCGCCCCTAGGTAGGCGTCCAGTACCTGTTGATTGCGCGAGAGTTCGTCGGGGGCGCAATCGGCGACGATGTGCCCGCGATCCAGCACGATGCAGCGCTGACACAGCGTGCCGATGAAGTGCATATCATGCTCGATCACCAGCAGGGAGATGCCTTGCCGGCTCAAGCTACGCAAGGTCTCTACCAGATCCTGGCGTAATTTGGGGTGTACGCCGGCCATGGGCTCGTCAAGCATCAGCACGGATGGTTTGCCCATCAGGGCGCAGGCGATGCCCAGCAGTTTTTTCTGCCCGCCGGACAACGCGGCGGCCGGCAAGTCCCGCACGTTGTCCAGCCGTAGTGTATCCAGTAACCCACGGGCCTGGGCCCGATCCTCCCGCTCGGCGCGGCGGCCGGAAGGCAGCGACAGCAGGCCGTTCCAGACGCCGTGATGGCGGGTGCCGGCCGCCATCACCACGTCCAATACGCTCATTTTTGCCGGCATGGCCGGGAGCTGAAAGGTACGGGCGATGCCGGCGTCGATGATTTTATGCGTCGCCAGTGTATCGAGGCGTTGCTCTCTGAGCGTGATGGTGCCGCGATCGACAGGGGTAAATCCGGAGATGGCGTTAAGCAGAGTGCTTTTCCCGGAGCCATTGGGCCCCAATAGCCCCAGAATCTCGCCCCGATGCAGGCTAAACGTGACCGATTCCAGTACCCGGTTGCCGCCAAAGGCTTTGCTGATGTTCTCCACATGAAGCAGTCGGGTCATGATAAGACCCTCATTTTTTCAGGCAGCAGTCCACCGGGGCGGGTCAGCAGGCATAACAGCATGGCAAGTCCCGTCAGCCCTAACCGCAGCGCGCCGGTCAGGTCGGAGCCGATCTGCAGATAGTCTCTGGCGAAAGGAATAAAGTTGTATAAGACTTCCACCAACGCCACGCCCAGCAACACCCCACGGATATTACCCAGCCCGCCGATCATCACCATGCTCCAGATGAGAAAGGTTTCCGATGACAACAGATAGTCGGGGCTGACATAGGCGGTGTACCAGGCCAGCAGCATACCGGCCAGGCTGCACATCAGGGCGCTGCACATCAGGGCGCGGCACTTGAGCCACGGCAGGGCGTAGCCCATACACATCGCCAGTTGCGGCTGTTCGCGCATCAGACGTAGCGCACGGCCGAAGCGGCTGTCGGCCAGGCGTACCGACGCCAGCGTGCAGAGTATGAGCACAATGAAAATCAGTGCGGCGAAGATCAGCGCGTCGGTGGC
This sequence comes from Musicola paradisiaca NCPPB 2511, assembly GCF_000400505.1. NCBI lineage: Bacteria > Pseudomonadati > Pseudomonadota > Gammaproteobacteria > Enterobacterales > Pectobacteriaceae > Musicola > Musicola paradisiaca. Next base: position 2,161,260 of record NZ_CM001857.1, read on the forward strand.
TTGTCCGTCGCTCGACCAGGGGGCGCTCAGGCCGCCGATGCCCTGGGCGCCGCCGGTCAACCCGCCAGCATTCATGACGGCGATACGGATGATTTCCGCCAGCGCGAGGGTGGCGATCCCCCAATAGTCGGCGGAAAGCTGACGCCCCAGCAACGCCATCAGTATGCTCACCAGCAGCGCACAGAGGATCCCCGCCGGGATGACCACCAGTAGCGGTAGATCGAATTGGCTGCCGATACCGATGGCGTAAGCGCCGATGCCGACGAAAGCGATATGGCCGAAGTTCAGCAGGCCGGCATAACCTGCCTGCAGATTGAGGGCCAGCGCAATAATGGCGTAGATACCGCCGATACAGCAGATATGCAATAAGAACTCAGACACGGCGCACCTCCCGGTTGAACAGGCCGTATGGACGCAACAGCAGCGCCAACAGCAGCATGACGAATGACGATGTGTTAACCCAAGTCACCGGGATAAACGCCATCTCTCTATCCACTAACCAGCCCCAGTTGATCGTCGTCACCAGTGTTTCCGTGGTGGCGATCAGCAACGCGCCGAAGAGTGCGCCCAGCGGGTTGCCGAGCCCGCCCAGGATGGCCGAGGCCAACACCGGCAGCATCAGATCGTTACCCTGGTTGATATAGGCGCTGGCGTTCATCGCCATCATCGAACCGCCGATGCCGGCCAGCATACCGGCCAACAGATTGACGCTATGCACGATGGCGCTGGCGTTCAACCCGGAGGCCGCCGCCAGATCACGGTTACTGGCCAGTGCCCGGATGGCGCGCCCTTGCGGGGTATGGAACAGCAGGGCGCCGAAGATCAGCACCAGCGCCGCGGTAAAGGCGAGGCTCCAGACTTCGTCGGCGGAAATCCGTGAGCCTGCTATCTGCCAGATGTCGCTGATGGGCAGCTGATAACTGATAGGGGACGATCCCTCGACCCCGAGCATGAGGGCGATCAGCACCATCGATACCGCCAGCGAGCCAATCATGGCGTTGGCGGTGCCGGTTTTCAGTAAGGGCTGAAAGACCCAGTGGTGCAACAGCATGGACAGCAAGCCGCAGATCACCGCGGAAAACAGCATCGCCTGTGAGAGGTGCATGCCCAGTTGCAACCCGGCGGCGGTCAGAAAGGCACCGACCATGGCGTATTGCATATGGGCAATGTTGGCGAACCGTACCAGCCCATACACCAGGCTTAACCCCAGTGCGACCAGCGACAAATCCGCGGTGCGAATCAATGTGTCGAGAATAAACTGCAACATAACGTATCCCTGCTGGCGTAACGTTAACGAGGATGTCGGATTAGCGTGCGATCAGGTTTCCGTCGGCCGCTTTGACCTGCAAGTACGGTTGGCTCTGACGCTGGTTGTCCGTATCCAGATCGAGCTTGCCGGTCAGTCCGGTGAAGCCCGGCGCAACGGTTTGCATGGCGCTAATCATCGCTGCGGGTTCCGCGCTGTGTGCCTGCCGGATGGCGGCGGCGGCCAGCATGACGCTGTCGAAGGCGTAGCTGCCGTATACCGAGCGCGGCTTTTCATTGAAACGTTGTTGATAAGTGACCGCGTAACTTTTATCGCCGTCGACGGCGGCGCGATCCCCGATGCCGGCCACTTCCATACCGAGTTGACCGTTGGTGTACTGGGCCGGCGAGCCGGCGATAGCCATGGTCAGGTACATGCCATACCAGGGGGTCTGGTGCAGCCCCAGCTCCCAGGCTTCGCGGTTAAGCACGATCGCATCTTGGCCGTAGCTGGTATAAACGTATGCATCCGGGTGCGCGCGGGCGATTTGTTCCAGTTCGCGGCGGTAAGACGGCTGCCCGCTGGTGTACAACACGTTGGCGACGACTTTGCCGCCGGCTTTTTCAAAGGCTTGGGTGAACTGTTCCGCCATGCCCTGTCCGTAGGCGCCGTCGGGGGCGACAAAGGCCACTTTACGCCAGCCTTGTTTCCAGACATCTTGCGCCGAGAAGCGGGCAGAGAGATCGTCCAGCCCGATGACGCTCCATGAGGTCTTGCCGATTTTGCGCACATCGGTACTGGTGCCGGAGATATTGATGTGTAGCAGATGGTTTTTCACCAGATACTGGCCCACCGGGATAGTGACGCTGGAAGAAAAGTCGCCCACGACCAGCGGCACCTTGTTAACTTGTGTCAGTTTGCGTACCGCATTCAGGCCCGTTACCGGGTTGCCGGCAGAGTCTTCGGTAATCACAGTGAGTTTTTGTCCGTTAACGCCGCCGTGGGCGTTAATGTTTTCCACCGCCAGTTCGATTCCGCGGCGTTGATCTTCGCCGATGCTGGCGCTGGTGCCGGTTAGCGGCAAAATCGCGCCCAGATTCACATCGGCATAAGCGGTATGTACCGACGCTGACAAGGCCATGCCCGTTACAGCGGACAGCGTAATAACCTGACGTAAACGACTCTTCATAAGGGGTCTCCGGTGCTGACGAATAGGTTATGCCCGTCATAATTTCAGGTTTTCGGCGCATCGGCTTTACTCACTCCTTCCGCTGATGGTTGTCATCAGCATGTGAGGATTCGCCATGTGGTGACGTCATGGCGAGCTTGCCTGTAAAAGGTCGACGTGTAGCGTGGTTCAAAATGTCGGCCGATTGCCCTGCAACACGAACTATTATGGGGATAACGGTAATACGCACAAGTGAATGTAAAAGTGCATACAGTTGTGTGTTAAGCAACCAACGTGCCAGCCGATGGCGCATAACAGAAAAATACCTGGAGATGCGAGCGTGAAGTCAGGGGTTTTATGAATAAATACAACGGGTCGGTTAAATAAAATAAAAATATCTCTGAGCCGTCCGTCATCGTTATTCAACAAGGGTTATAGGTCTTTATGTGCATATGTGTATACACTTATTGCTATTTTGGCGCAGCCGATGCCATATTTTGGTGCAAAATAATGGTGTGATATGGAATGTATTCTTTTTTTTAGCGTATTTTTTTCATAACATCTTTATCGAAAAAGTGTATGCAGTTTTGTGTTGAGTTGTGTTTATAGCTGTGCTATGAATTATTCATTATCGGTGTGAATAATATTTTCCCGTTTTTTAAATCGGGTTCATCACGGATAAAAATAATCGAAGAGAATAAAAGGGGTCATTGTGGTTATTGCCAAAAAAACGGCGCGCAGTGCCGATAGTGTTGAGAAAGTGTATGAAAAGATAAAAACACTGGCTATCGACTACCACTTTCGGCCCGGTGAACGGATTAATGAGGTGGAACTGTCCACGCAGCTGGGTGTGTCGCGCACGCCGGTACGCGAGGCGCTCAATCGCTTGGCTAAGGACGGGTTTATGAATTTTGTGCCAAACCGGGGTTTTTATTCCCGCGACCTCACGCCAGAAGGGGTGCGCGAGTTGTATGAAGTCCGCATGGTGATTGAGCAGGCGACGTTTCGCTTCGCCTGTTTGCGGGCTACCGATGAAGAAATCGCCGCGACGACGGCGATCTGGGAGGATGTCAGCCTGCGACAGGCTCAGCAGCAGGTGCCTCAGGATTGGGAAAAGATTGCCGAGGCCGACGAGCATTTTCATATGGAAATTGCCCGTATTTCCCAAAATGCCCGGCTGTATGAAATGTTGGACAGCCTAAATTCATTAAGCCGTTTCTTTCGCCGTATTGATCTGGAAACGCCGGTGCGTCGGAATAATGCCTATGATGAGCATGTGGACATTATTGCTGCATTGCGTCAACGGGATGTCGATACCGGGGTTAAATTAATTGAACAACATATTTCCCTGAGCGCAGAACATGCTGTTGAAGTCACCAAAGAGGGATTGGCGCGTATTTATTTTGGTAAGAAATCATCGTCAGTAGTCTGAATTTTGCGTTGTCACTCAATAGAACGGCGGCGTTCGGAATGATGGCGCGCCGCGCTGAAATAATATTGAATCTGGAAGGATTGTTGCCAATGCTGGCTATTGGCTATTGGCTATTGGCTATTGGCTATTGGCTATTGGCTATTGGCTATTGGCTATTGGCTATTGGCTATTGGCTATTGGCTATTGGCTATTGGCTATTGGCATTATGTTGTCAGGGTTATATTTCTTGAGGCGGTATTACTCATCATTTTTCTTCAGATTGCCATAAAAAGGCAGTCATCCATTCAGCCAACACAGACCGTGGTTAAGCGGCATAGGTTAAGCGGCATAACTGTATTATTCGTCTGTTTTCGGGAGAGCGAGCATGAGCCATATTCATTTTATCGGCGCCGGCCAGATGGCCGAAGCCATTATCCGCGCGGCTATTCGTCGTCAGGCCGTCAGCGCCGGCGAGATCACGCTGTCTGATATCGACCCGCAACGTGTCCTGACGTTGCGCGAGCGTTACCAGCTAACCAACCCGCTCAGCGAGCATGGGGCGATAGCGGGTGCGGATTACATCGTGATGGGGGTACGCCCGCAGGATGACATCGCGGCGGTTGCCGAGACGATCAACCGGTACGCTGCACCGCAGGCGACGGTGATTTCGATCATCGCGGGCGTCACGCTGGCGCAGCTCGCGTCCCTGCTGGGGGCGGAACGGCCCATCGTGCGCACCATCCCCAATACCCTGACCGATACCGGCCTGGGTTACAGCGGCGTGGTATGCAATGCGCAGGCCAAGATCGAACCGTTGCGACCGTTCCTCGAAAGTTTCGGCAAGGTGATGATGTTGGAGGAGCGGCTGATCGATGTCTTTACCGGTTATGCGGTGGCCGGCGTGAATTATGTGTATTACTTCATTGAGTCGCTGGCGGATGCGGGTGTGTTGGCCGGGTTGCCTCGTCAACAGGCGACGCAGGTGGCGTGGGAAAATCTGGTGGGCGCGGTGGAGATGCTGAAAGCCAGCGGCTGCCATCCGCGCCAGCTGATGGATATCAATAACTCCCCGGCCGGGGTGGGGATTAACGGCCTGTACGAGCTGAATAACAGCGACTTCGCCGCGGGTTTGCAGCGCAGCGTTATGGCGGCAGTACGGCGAACCACCGCGTTGTCTTCCGGCCGCTGATCGCGCCTTGTCCCGTTTTCAGGCGATATCGCCATTAATGGAGATCGCCATTCATGTAGCGGGACAGGAAATCGTACACTTCCGGCCGGTGGCAATAGGAGACGTTAAACCGCAGCCAGGGCTCCTGACAGGGCTCGACGTGGAACAAGTGCCCCGGCGCCAGCAGGATGCCGTGCTCGGCTGCGGTGCGGGTCATCGCCATGAGATCCACCGCTTTCGGCAGGCAAGCCCACAGAAACGGCCCGCCCTCGGGGCGGTGAAACAGACGCAGGCCGATCCCTTCCAGCCGGTCGCACACGGCGTTTTGCGCCTCGGCCAGCCTGGCCGCCAGGCCTTTGAGGTGCAGATTCCAGCCTTTTTCCGTCAGCATCGACCATAACAGCGTTTCGGTGAGCTCCGAGGTGGTGAGCCCGTGGATCATCTTATAGAGCATCAGCTTCTCATTCAGCGCTTCATCGCAGGCGATAAACCCGGCCCGCAGCTCCGGCGACAGCGTTTTAGAAAAGCTGCCGATATAACAAACCCGGCGCAGTTGGTCTTGGCTGGCCAGCGTCGTCAACCCGGATGGCGTTAATCCAGCCATCACGTCATTGTCCACCAGCGTGAAGTCGTAGGTTTGCGCCAGTTGCAGCAGCCGGGCGCTGACCCGCGGATGTAATGATGAACCGGTGGGGTTGTGCAGCCGGCTGGTGGTGAAGAACAGCTTCGGCCGATGTTGACGCAACTGCTGCTCCAGCTCCACGAGATCGTAGCCGTCGGGGCTGCGTCGGGCGCCGACCAGATTCAGGCCGAATGCCCGTAATTGGATAAAAAAAGTGCTGTTGCCGGGGGAGTCGACGAAGACGGTGTCGCCTGCCCGGGTCAGGCAATGCACCAGCAGGATCAGCGCCTGCGTGGCGCCGGAGGTGGTCATGATTTGCCGGGCCGGTACGTGGATGGCGCGCCGGGCCAGCACCTGCTCCAGCTGTTGACGCAACGGCAGCAACCCCTGGGGCGAGGAGTATTGCGTCAGGTTATGGGTTTTGTTGCGCGCCAGCCGGGTCAGGGCCTGGCGCATGCCGTCGCCATACAGCCATTGCGGATGGATCCAGCCGCAACCTGCTTTCAGTAATGCGTTGTTTTCCTCGTAAGCGCGTTGGATCAGCCATAGCCTGTCCACCTTCACATCGATGCCCGGTTCCGGTTCGACGACGCCGCGCGGCAGCGTATCGCTGACAAAATATCCCCGCCCGGCCTGCGCGACGAGAAAGCCTTCCGCCACCAGCCGGCTATAAGCGTTAGTCACCGTCATCACACTGACGTTGAAAAACTGGGCTTGCTGCCGGATGGAAGGCAGGCGCGTGCCTGGGGCCAATTGCCGTTTGGTAATTTGTCCGGCGATGCGGTCAACAATTTGCCGCACCAGCGGCTGCGTCGATGTCGTATCCAAAAGCCCCATTTTTGTCTCCGATTTGTCGCTTTTTTGTTCTTTTCTGGTGCGAGAGATGCACCGCAATGATGAGTTTCTAAAAAAACGCATTCTGAAGGTGCAAGGCTAACATACTGTTATTAAATATTTTATTTTCACTGTATATATGTGCTTGTCCCGTCGGCTCCTATACTGGCGTTGACTGAGCATCCTTGTAAATAGCGTATTCGTTTTCTTAATCATGTGAGGAGATGGCAATGAAGCATGACCGTTTATCCCCGGCGAACGTTTCTTCCCCTGTCCGGCAACGTTTGCCCCTGCTTGGCGCATTGTCTCTGGCCATGATGCACTGGCTTCCCGCCATGCCTGCCGTCGCCGATACGCTGCGTATTGTTCCTGCGTCCAACATTACCGTGCTGGATCCGATATGGACCACCGCCTACGCCAGCCGCAACTTCGGCTATATGGTGTTTGACACCCTGTTTGGCACCGATGCGGGCGGCGCCATCAAACCGCAGATGGTGCAGGACTGGCAAACCAGCGACGACAAGAAAACCTGGACGTTTACCCTGCGCGAAGGGCTGGCGTTCAGCGATGGCGCGCCAGTCACCAGCGCCGATGTGCTGGCTTCCCTGAAACGCTGGATGGCGCGAGATACCTTGGGCGGGCTGATGGCCGGGGCGTTGGATCATGACGACGTCGTCAATGACCGTACCTTTAAACTGGTTTTCCGCACGCCGTTCGGCCCGGTGCTGGAGGCGCTGGGTAAACCGTCTTCCAACGTACCGTTCATCATGCCGAAGCGGATTGCCGATACCCCGGCGGATACGCCGATCAAGGAGATTATCGGTTCCGGGCCGTATGTGTTTGAAACCGAAAAATTCCGGCCGGGCGAGAGTCTGTGGTTCCGCAAAAACACCGCCTATAAGCCTCGCAGTGAGCCGCCATCAGGCACCGCTGGCGGTAAACAGGTGTTTGTCGATGAGGTGGAGTGGAAAATCATCCGCGACCCGCAAACGCAGATGAACGCGCTGTTGGCCAACGAAGTGGACATTCTGGAGCAGCCGGCCTTCGAGCAGCTTCCCACGTTGGGGAAAACCCCTCATGTGCAGCTGATCAATGCGCAGCCTAATGGCTATCAGTTCATGTTCCGCTTCAACTTCATTCAGCCGCCGTTCAATGACGAGAAGGTGCGGCAGGCGGCGATGCTGGCGCTCGGCCAGGAGCCGATGCTGCGCACTCAAGTCGGGCAGCCGCAATACTATCGCACCTGCGCCAGCCTGTTCCCTTGCGGCACGCCTTATGCTTCCGACCCTGGCGCGGCTTTCACCGGCAAAGCGGATCCGGCGCGGGCCAAAGCGCTGTTGCAGCAGTCTGGCTATAAAGGCGAGCCCATCGTGCTGTTGCGCCCGACCGATAACGCCACCATCGGCAAGTTGCCGCTGGTCGCTCAGCAGATGCTGCAACAGGCCGGGTTCAAGGTGGAAATGATGAATATGGACTGGCAGAGCCTGGTGTCGCGGCGGGCGAAGAAAGATGCGCCCAACGCCGGGGGCTGGAATGCCTTTATCAGCGCCTGGGGCGCGGAGGATATCCAGAATCCGCTGAACAACGCCATGCTGAATGCCACCGGCGACAAGGGCTGGTTCGGCTGGCAGAACGATCCGCAGCTGGAAGCGTTGAAAGCGCGCTTCGCGGCGGCGACCGACGACGCCGTGAAACAGCAACTGGCCGGTGAGATCCAACGTCATGCTTATCAGGTGGTGACGCATGTTCCATTGGGGCAGTACATGATCCCGGCGGCGGTGCGCGATACGGTCAGCGGCATTGTGCCGGCCGGGGCGCAGGTGTACTGGAATATTCGTAAGGGTAGCGCCCCGAACGCCCAATAGTCATACGGGAGGGTTCCTATGTTGATGTTTATGGCAAAACGGCTGTTTAGCCTGATCCCGGTGCTGATGATTGTCGCGGTGATGGTGTTCATGATTGTGCGCCTCACTCCCGGCGACCCGGCGGCGATCATCGGCGGCAACGGCGCCAGCGGCGAAGATCTGGAACGCATTCGCGCCCAATTAGGACTGACGTTGCCGTTGTGGCAGCAGTTTGGTATCTGGTGCCAGCACGTCGCCAACGGTGATTTGGGGTACTCCTATTTCCTCAACGCGCCGGTCATCGACCTGATCGGCCAGCGTCTGGGGCCGACCCTGTCGCTGACGTTGCTGACGCTGGTGTTGACCGTACTGATCGCGGTACCGCTGGGGACGCTGGCGGCCTGGAAGATGGGCGGCTGGCTGGATCGGTCGGTGATGGCGTTTTCGGTCGCCGGCTTTTCGATCCCGGTGTTCGTCATCGGCTATGTGTTGATCTATTTCCTGGCGTTAAAAACCTCGCTGTTGCCGGTTCAGGGCTACCAGCCGTTGAGCGCCGGTTTCTGGCCCTGGCTGCGTCAACTGATTCTGCCTTGTCTGTCGTTGTCGATTACCTATGTGGCGCTGCTGGCCAGGGTGACGCGCGCGGCAGTCAGCGAGGCGCTGACCGAGGACTACATCCGTACCGCCCGCGCCAAAGGGATTGATGAGTGGCGCGTGCTCACGGGGCATGCGCTGAGAAATGCGGCGGTGCCGGTGGCAACCATCATCGGCGTCAGCGCGGCGTTGTTGTTGGGGGGCGTGGTGGTCACGGAAACCGTGTTCGCGGTGCCGGGGCTGGGGCAGTTGACCGTAGACGCGGTGCTTAACCGGGACTTCCCGGTGTTGCAGGGCGTGGTGCTGTTCTTCGCGCTGGCGTATGTGGTGGTGAATATGCTGGTGGATATCAGCTATCTGGTGCTCGATCCGCGTATTCGCTATTGAGCGCGGGTTGACCTGACCCGGAGACGAGACAATGAATACCCTGAAAAAATTGTGGCGCAACCTGTCGGTACGTTGTGGGACGCTGGTATTGGCGCTGTTGCTCTGCTTCGGCGTGTTGGCGCCGGTGCTCGGTACCTTTGACCCCACCACCATCGATTACAACTTTATTTCCGTTGCGGCGGGAACACATGGCGACGTGACGCTGATGGATGGCCGCACCATTTCTCATCTGTTTCTGATGGGGAGCGACAGCATGGGGCGGGATATCTGGAGCCGGGTACTGTTCGGTACGCGCATCTCGTTGCTGGTTGGCGTTGCGACGGCGCTGATGGCGGTCGCAGGCGGATGCCTGATCGGCATGTTGGCGGGCTATTACCGCCGGTTCGACATGGTGTTGATGCGCGTGGTTGACGGGTTGATGGCGATCCCCTCGGTGTTGCTGGCTATCACGCTGGTGGCGATGTTGGGCGCCAGCCTGCCGACCGTGGTGCTGGCGATCGCCATCCCGGAAGTGCCGCGTGTGACCCGGCTGGTGCGTTCGTTGGTGATCAGCCTGCGCGATGAACCCTTTGTGGAGGCGGCCAGAGCGCTGGCGACGCCGTCCATGACCATTCTGTGGCGCGATATTCTGCCGAATTCGCTGGCGCCGTTGCTGGTGCAGGGCACCTTTATCGCCGCCTCGGCCATCATGACCGAAGCCATTCTGAGCTTTCTCGGTCTGGGATTGCCGGCGGATATCCCTACCTGGGGCAACATCATGTCCGAAGGGCGCATTCAGTTTGCGCAGAACCCCGGCAATGTGCTGTTCCCGGCGCTGTTTCTGGTGCCGACCGTACTGGCGTTCAACCTGCTGGGCGATGGCCTGCGCGACGTCTTCGATCCCAAATTCGCCCAACGCGCCTGATGGCCGCTATTCGGAGGAAAACCATGTCTGCCGTGTTTGCTCTCGATTCCGACCCGCAATTAACGCCGATCGCCGATCCGGCGCTATTGACGATTGATCGCTTGCGCGTGGCGCTGCCGGCTGGCGGCGATCGCGCCGACGCGATAGAAGACTTGTCCCTGACCCTGCATCCAGGGCAAACCCTGTGTGTGGTGGGGGAATCCGGCTCCGGCAAATCGGTGCTGGCCATGACATTGATGGGCCTGTTGGCCGGTGAACTGACCGTGCGGCATGGCACGGTGCGGCTGGGGGACACCCTGTTGCTGAATCAAGGGCGGTATGCGGCGCCGGCGGTGCTCAAAGCGTTGCGCGGCGCGCAGATCGGTATGGTGTTTCAGGAGCCGATGACCGCGCTTAACCCGGTGGTGATTTGCGGGAAGCAGATGGATGAAATGTTGCGCGCACACAGCCGGATGTCGCGGGATGAGCGCAAAGCGGCGATTCTGGCGATATTCGCCCGGGTACAATTGCCGGATCCCGAACGTATCTACCACAGCTATCCGCACCAGCTCTCCGGCGGCCAGCGGCAACGCATCGTGATCGCCATGGCGGTGATTTTGCGCCCGCGTCTGCTGATTTGCGATGAGCCGACGACGGCGCTGGATGTCACCACCCAACGGGAAATCCTCAGCCTGATCCGTGAGTTACAACAAGAAAATGGCTGTGCGGTGTTGTTCATCACGCACGATATGGGGGTGGTGGCGGAGATTGCCGATGACGTGCTGGTGATGCACTTAGGCGCCGTCGTGGAGCAGGGGGCGGCGGCACAGGTTCTGCGGCAGCCATCCCAGGCGTATACCCGGATGCTGCTCGATTGCGTGCCTGACGGCGTACCGTGCCGCAGCGGCGACAAGCAGCGCGGCACGCCGCTGCTGAATGCTGACGCGGTGGTGAAAAACTATGTCCGTCGTACTTTTCTCGGCCGTCGTCAGACCGTGGCCGCCCTGCGTGACGCCAGCCTGGCGGTGCACTACGGCGAGACCGTGGGCATCGTCGGCGAGTCCGGCTCGGGCAAATCCACCTTCGCCCGCTGTCTGATGCGGCTCATCGACCCGTCATCCGGCGTGATCCAGTGGGGGGAAAAGGCGGTGCAATCGCTGCCGGAACGCCAGTTATGGTCGCTGCGCTCGCAAGTTCAGATGGTGTTTCAGGATCCCAATCGCTCGTTTAACCCACGGCGTACCGTGGGCTCGTCGATCCGCGAGGGCGCCATGAATTTCGGCCTGAGCCGCGAGAGCGCGCAGGCGCTGGCCGAGACGTTGATGGATCGCATCCGCTTGCCGCGCGAGTCGCTGTCGCGCTATCCGCATCAATTCTCCGGCGGTCAGCGCCAGCGGTTGGCCATCGCCCGCGCGTTGGCGTGTAAGCCGCGCGTGCTGGTGGCCGACGAAGCGGTGTCGGCGTTGGATGTATCGGTGCAGCAACAGATTCTGGCGCTGCTGGAAGAGATTCAGCGCGATCTGGGGCTGGGGATGATCTTCGTCACCCACGACCTGCGCGTCGCTGCCCGGTTGTGCGATCGGCTGATCGTGATGCAGCAGGGCGCCATTATCGAACAAGGGCCGACCGCGCAGCTGTTTGCGGCGCCGCAGCAGGCTTATACCCGCAGTTTGCTACAGGCGATGCCGCGTTGGGTTACGCCATCGAGGGCATGATGGCGTTTAGGACACGACCGACGGCTACCGTCGTCTGGCGTTGAGTGAAACCTATCCGTTTTACGAAACCGATCCGTTTTACGAAACCTATCCGTTTTACAAGGTACAGGATGCATTAACGATGAAGACTGTGATGAGCTGGGATGAGTGGGCCGCGTGTGATGCGACCAAAATGGCGGAACTGGTGAAGCAAGGGGAGGTCACGCCCACGGAGCTGGCGCAGCAAACGGCGGCTGCCGTTGCCCGGATTAATCCGCATATCGGTTCGGTGATCGCGCTGTTCGATGACGCCATCGCTGCGCCGGAAACCGATGGTACCCGGCTTGACGGCCCGTTTCGTGGCATACCTTTTCTGATGAAAGATTTGGGGCCGGGCGTGAAGGGGCGTTTGCAGGAACAGGGTTCCAAATTCCTGCGGGGCAACCGACCGGCGGAAGATGCATTTCTTACCACCCAGATCCGCCACGCCGGGTTGAATATCATCGGGCGAACCACGGCGCCGGAGTTCGGCGTGTGCGGTTCGGTGGAAAATCCGGAGATTTATGTCACCCGTAACCCCTGGAACCCCGACTATACGACGTTCGGCTCTTCTGCCGGCGCCGCTGCATCGGTTGCGGCGGGCATCACGCCGCTGGCCCATGCCACCGACGGCGGCGGATCTATCCGTATTCCCGCCGGTTCCCAAGGGTTGATCGGCCTGAAAAGTACCCGCGGGGTGTTTTCGATTGCGCCTGCGTTGTCCGATATCACCGGGTATGTTTCCACCCAGGGCTGCGTCAGCCGCAGCGTCAGGGATACCGCACTGTTCGTCGACAGCTGCCGCGGCGGCGCGCCGGGCGAGTTCATGCCCTACTGGAAAAGCGACGAGGCCTATACCCACATCATCAAAAAAGATCCGGCCCCGTTGCGCATTGCGGTGTCGCACGAATGGGGGCAGTACCGCGCCGAACCCCATTTTGTGAGTGAGCTGGAGCGGACGGTTCGGTTTTTACAAGAGCTGGGTCATCAGGTGGAGTGGGTGACGCCCGATATCGATTTCGATGAGGCATTCCGGGCGCAAACTACCTGTTACATCAGTAATTTTGCGCAGTTCATCCAGCGCCTGCTGGAGAAGCGCGGGTTGTCGGCGCCGCCGGATGATCAGGTTGAGCCCATCAACATCAAAATCTGGCAGAAAGGGATTGATATGTCCTACAGCGATCGCTGGAAAATGCAGGATGTTTTCAATACCACCTCGCGCCGCCTTGGTCGTTTCTATGAGACGTGGGACATGATTCTGACGCCGACATTCTCCAAACCGACGCCGCTGATGGGCGAGAAGAAATACCTGACGCTGAGCGATAACCCGGATGTGCTCGACTGGTTCTACACCCTGTGGGATATCTTTTCCTATACGCCGCTGGCCAGCCTGACGGGAACGCCGGGGATTTCGATACCGCTGGCGCGGCAGACATCGGGCGTGCCGCTGGGGATGCATTTCCAGACCCGGCAAGGTAACGACGGCCAACTGTTACAACTCGCGGCGCAGGTAGAGCGTGCGCTGGGCGGCAGTTTCTTCAATCGCGCATTGCCGGCGGTTCATGTGACTCGTTGATGATCCTGTTGCGGTGAAGGGGCCGCTGATGGCGGGCAAATGCGCGGTATGCCCACAACGCGAGATAAACGCGCCGGCATCGGCCGGGGCTACCGACAAGATGCCGGACGCAGGGGGGATGGCCGCGGATGCGGTGTCGCGAAGAGCGAACAGCAGGCAAAGCCAGTCAGCTCGGCAGGTGATGGGGGAGGTTTCACTTCCCGGCGAATCAGCGCTATTGTGCAGACCATTCGATGCTGGTTTCAGGAGGTATACGTATGCATAACACCTTGACTATCGACGCTGATTGGGTGCGCTTTTCCACACCGGATGCCGTGCTGACGCTAGGATACCGCGCTATTGCCCGCCGTTTTTTCCACCGTGATATCCCATCGCCCTATGAGGTTGAAATGGCGATCGCCGCCATTGAAGATACGATTCAGGCGACGCCGGCGCTGCATCATGTGGCGTCACATTTCGCTTGTGCCGACGGTTATCTGGCGGCAATCGCCCGCAGTGCTGGCGTGAACGGGCCGTTGTTGACTCAACAGCAGATTGAGAACGTATTTAACCGGGTGGCGGATGTGATCGCCGGTAGCCCTAAATATCACGATGAGTTCCCGGACGGCGCGGATTTCATCAGCTACCTGGTGATTGTGCGCGAACTGTCGCACCACCTGAATATTCAACAGATAACGCTGACCGGCGCCGCGACATAACCGCCGGCACGTGCCGCTACGGTTGCCTGCGTTGTGGGATGATCCGTTGTGCCGCCTATCCGGTGCGGGATGAATGATATTCTGATGAGCCTTGTGCGCAGAGCGTTGCGGCGCGTTTACCCGATAAACCCTGGGTAGCGTGTTGCTCGTGCCGCCTGCGTTGGATCACAGGTTGTTAACCGAAAGCATCCCAGTTGGACACCCGCGCTTTACTTTTTTGTGTGCGACATTAACATCGGGGGCACATTTTTCAGCCCCCGTTCATTGTGATGATGTTTTCCCGTCGCCTGATCACTCGCCTGACTGCATATATCGCGATGTTCGCCATGGTGATGCTGCTCGGCGCGCCGATTGTCTCAAAACATCTGCAATCCAGCGGCTTACTTGCGTCTGAATCGCGCGACGACGGCAGCGCGGTCGCGCATTCCGCCATGACGATGCCAGGGATGGATCATTCGTCAATGCATGGCGCGGCGGCGATGGGGGTGACTCCGTCAGCAAGCCCTCATCGACATGATTATCCTGCGCAAGACAGTGCCTGTGATTACTGCGAACTGCTTATCCATGTTCCACTGTTTTTGTGGGTTTTTACGCCTGAACTTCGGTTTGTTCCTTTCTCCTGCTGGCATTCGCAAAGCGTTACTATCGTCGCGCTTTATCTGCGCCTGAGTGCGGCGTTTCATATGCCAAGGGCGCCGCCTCTCGTTTCAGTTGGTGGGGAATCTTTATTCATTCACGACGCGGAGTGACAACCTCCGCCGTTGAATCATTTCTGAAAACTGAAACGGTGAGTTATGTCGAATGCTCAGACCAACGCACGGGTGGGTGGTAGTGCGCTGTTTAACCTTATCCGACGTCTGCATTTTTATATTGGACTGTTTGTTGCGCCTTTTATCTTCGTCGCGGCTCTGACCGGCACCTTGTATGTGCTGACGCCGCAACTGGAAAACTACGTGTATAACGATGCGCTGACGGTTATTCCGGCGGGCGAAGCCAAGCCGTTGTCGGCACAAGTCGCCGCTGCCCGCCACTATGCGGGTGAGGCGCTGAACGTGTACGCGGTAAGACCGTCGCCTCAATCGACGGAGACCACCCGCGTACAATTCGTCAGCGGGAGCCTTGGCCCTTCCGAGTCACGCTCGGTCTTTGTCGATCCGTATTCTCTGGCCATTAAAGGCGATATGACCGTCTACGGCACCTCCGGCGTGTTGCCGCTGCGACTGTGGCTGGATCAACTGCATCGTGGGTTGTTGCTGGGTGATCTCGGTCGAAACTACAGTGAGCTGGCGGCCTCCTGGTTATGGGTGGCCGCGCTGGGTGGGGTGGTGCTTTGGCGGGGCACCCGCCCGCGCCGAGCCGCGAAAAAGATAAGGGGGCGGTTTGCCGTCTCCCGTCACTGGCATATTACGCTGGGTTTAATGCTGGTGATCGGGTTGCTCTTTTTCTCCGTGACCGGGCTAACCTGGTCGCAATGGGCTGGCGATAATATCGACAAAATGCGTAGCTCGCTGAACTGGCTTACACCACAGGTCAGAACCGATATCAATGCTGAAAGCCCTGTCGGCGTAGCCGACCCACACGCCGAACACTCTGCCGGGATAGCCATGCCTATGCCCGGCATGGATATGGCGGGGATGTCTCATCCGGCAACCGTTAACCGGCCTGATGGCGATTGGGATAAGGTGCTGGATGCCGCCCGGGCGGCAGGGATTTCGGCGCAAAAAGTGGAATTGCGTCAACCCAAAGCAATGGGTAAAGCATGGACGGTAACGGAAGTGGATCGCCGCTGGCCAACGCAGGTGGATGCGGTATCGGTAAACCCGAAAAACTTCGCTATCGTCGACCATGTCTGGTTTGAGCAGTTTCCGCTGGCCGCCAAGCTGACCCGCTGGGGGGTGGATGCGCATATGGGGATACTGTTTGGGGTGCCCAACCAGCTCATTCTCGTCTTTTTCGGGCTGGGGCTTTGCAGCATGATTGTGTTGGGGTATCGCATGTGGTGGTTGCGGCGCCCGGCCGTCGCGCGGATGAACCCGCTCGATACGCTTTGCGGCGCGTGGTTGTCATTGACGGTGCTGCAAAAATCACTGGTATGGGTGATGGCAGCGCTGCTGGGGTATGCATTGCCGGTCATGGGGATCAGCGTGCTGTTGTTTATGTCGGTGGATATTTGGCGCTGGTGGCGAATGAAGAGCCGTTTTGCCGATCACCATGCGTACCCGAATTCGTCTACGCAATGTGATGGTTAACAGGAAATTTTTAGGATGTATCCATCTGATTTTAAAACATATCTGGCGATATATCGCCAGTGAATTCTGGTGGCGCCGGCGCGATCCTGATACGGACTTGATGCCGTCAAACAACGTAGTGATGGCGTCTGGTTGTTACGGTTAGGTGAAAACAGAGGGAGCGTCGTGAACGAACACCCGTTGAAACCGGGTGTTCGTTCTCAGTATTTATTGCTGTTCGCGTTGAGACATCATGAGCGCCAGATCAACCAGGCGATTTGAAAACCCCCATTCGTTGTCATACCAGGCGAGAATTTTGACCATATTGCCGCCGATAACCAGCGTCGACAGCCCGTCGATGATGGATGATCGTGGGTCGCCCCGGTAATCGCTTGATACCAGCGGCTCGTCGCTATAGCCCAGAATGCCGTGCAACGGCCCAGCGGCTGCCGCCTGACGGAAGGCATCGTTGACGTCCTGCACGCTCACATCACGTTCAAGCGTAACCGTCAGATCGACTATCGACACCACCGGAACCGGTACGCGCAGCGAGTAGCCGGTCAAACGGCCATCAAGTTCGGGGATGACTTTCCCCAGCGCTTTGGCCGCACCGCTGGAGTACGGCACGATCGACAGCGCGGCAGCCCGTGCGCCGCGGAGATCTTTTTCCGGTTGGTCGTGTAATACCTGGCTATTGGTGTAGGCATGTGTGGTATTCATCAGTCCGTGCTTGATACCAAATGCCTGGTGGAGTACCTGCGCGGCAGGCGCCAGGCCATTCGTCGTGCAGCTACCGTTGCTGACGACATAGTGTTTATGTGGATCGTAACGTTCGTGGTTTACGCCCATCACTACCGTCAAATCGTCGTTCTTGCCTGGCGCGGAGATGATGACACGTTTCGCGCCGCCGCTATGAATATGTACCGCCGCTTTTTCACGTTCGGTGAAGAAGCCCGTCGCTTCGATAACGATATCTGCACCTACGTCACGCCAGGGGATGCGGGCGGGATCGCGCTCGCTGAATACGACGATGGGGCGACCCGCGACGCGCAATTGCCCGTCGGCGGCTTCCACGGTAACGGGCAGCGTACCCAGCAGCGAGTCGTATTTCAGCAGGTGCGCCAGCGTTTTGCTGTCTGTCAGATCGTTGATTGCCACAATCTGGATATCCGGGTTGTCCAGCGCTGCGCGTAGCACGTTGCGTCCGATTCTCCCGAAACCATTGATACCGACCTTGACCATGATGAACTCCTTATGTGTTGTCTTGGGGTTACTGTAGGCCGCGGGTCTTGTGGCGTAAATGACAAAAAAGGATCACTTTACGCCATTTTGCAGCAATGAAAGCGCTGGCGATATTCTCCCGGCGTCAGGTGGAGCTGTTTCTCAAAGATACGGCGGAGGTTGATGCTGTTGCCAAAGCCCGTTTGCAGGGCAATGTTGTCCAGCGTATCGGTGGTTTGCTCCAGACGCTGCCGGGCGGCGGCCAGGCGCGCTTCGGCGACATAGCGCGCCGGAGAAACGCCGGTTTCACGGGTAAAAACGCGGGTGAAATTACGTGGACTCATGGCGACTTTTTCCGCCAATGCGTCAACGCAAAGGTCGGCAGTGATATTTTCAAGCAGCCATGCCTGTAAATCGCTGATCGGGCCGGAGCCGTTGGGGGGCTGTAAATGGTAACGACTGAACTGTAACTGACCGCCGGGGCGGCGCAGATACATCACCAAGTCCTGCGCGACATCGCGGGCCAGGCTAAAACCGTAGTCCTCTTCAACCAGTGCCAGCGTCAAATCAAAACCGGAACTGGCTCCGCCGGATGTCCAGATCGGGCCATCCTGAATATACAGCGGCCCGCCTTCAACTTTTACATCCGGGAAGGTTGACTGCATGGTCTCCAGCAATTTCCAGTGCGTCGTCGCCCGTCGTCCGTTAAGCAGCCCGGTCTGCGCCAACAGCATCGCACCGCCGCAAATTGAAACAATACGGCGTGCATGAGGCGCGGCGAGGCGCAGCCAGTCGACGACGGCGGCGTCTTCCTGTTCACTTTGCCCCCGGCCGGTAATGATGACCGTGTCGAGGGGGTCGCGAGGATCCAGCTCATGAAGGCGATGGTCAGCCAGCAGGTTTAACCCCGATCTTCCGTGGATCACCTGATGGGGTTGCGTTGTCGCGATATCGACCTGGTAACGCGGGCGGGCTAAACCTTCCGCATACAGCAGATTCGCCTGTATCAGAATGTCGGCGATACCGGTGGATTCGAACAGCAAGCCGCCGTCGGGAACGATAATAAGGATTTTTTTCATGTCCTGAAAAGTAAGCCTTTAGCAAAATAAGTCAACAAGGATGCGGGGGAATTTTACCAAAATGGCTCGCTCTGTTGATGGGGCGAACAACCTGACGGTTATCCATGAGGCGCAGGACAGGGAGACATTACAGTATGGCGGTGGTTCTATTGCCATGCAGTGCCCACTGCATGGCTTAACATCAACGCAAAGCCGCATGCCTTGGTTATATGGGTTTTCAACGCTGCCCGATCTGGCTTTGAGGGCGCGTGAACAGTAGCCCCAGCACTATCAGCGTGACCAACAGGAACCAGCCTGGTACATCGCTTTGGGTCGTATCTCGCAACAATCCCAACGCTGGCGTCACGAGCACAATGGCGACCTGATTGACGGCCATGGACAACCCCAGCGCAAAGCCGGTTTTTTGCGGTGGCGCCGACTCAGCCACGTAGGCAACCCAGGGGCCGTACCAGCCAAAACCGAAAAACCCCAGCCAGGCCAGCAGCAACGCCACCGGCAGCGGCGAACTTAGCGGTAGCCAGATCAAAGCCAGTAAACTCACGACAGCGGCAATCATGCACACAAATACCGGGAAATAACGCCCCGATTTGCAGTGGTCGCTCCATGCCGCCAGCAGGATGCGCCCGATAGCGCCGGCGATTTGTCCCACAAATAGCAATGATGCCGCCAGGGCTACCTCCATCTGTAACCGATCATGTAAATAGAGCACCGTGAACACCAAAATGCCGTACTGTGCCGATACCAGACTGACCCCAGAGACCATGATGTTCTTCATTGAAGGATCGGTAAGCATGTGTAATCGCAGTATGGCGCCTTTCCATAGGCTCCCGGTGGTAGTTTGCGTCGCGACATCATGCATGTGGGGTGAGCGGTAGAACAGGATAAAAACCAATGCCCCGACAAGCGCGACCAGCCCTCCGACCAGAAACGAATATCGCCATCCCCACTGTGCTGCGGTAAACGGCAGGATCGCCGCCGCCAGTGCACCACCCAGCGGCAGCCCCGCCTGGCGGATACCCATGGCAAACCCCCGTTGCTGCTTGTCGAACCACCGCGCCACGGATTTGCTGCCGCCAGGCTGAGCGGTGCTGTAACCGGCGCCCACGACGATCAGGAACATGAGTATCGAAGAATAACTACCGGCCAGCATGGCGGCCATCAATGCGCACGCGACCACCAACGTGCCGATACCCACCACCAGGCGCTCGCTATATCGATCCAGTAGCTCGCCTGCGACCAGCAGCCCAACGAGCGGCACCAACTGCGCTGCCGACACCAACAAGCCAATTTGCATGGCGCTTAAGTGAAGTTCGTGCTGAATATAGATGGCGATCGTCCCGATACCCTGTACAAAAAAACACGCGCAGGCCTGGGCCAGGGTCGCAATGGCCAGAATCACCCATCGGTAGCTTGTATTGGCTGTGGAAACCATTGTGTTCAAATCACGTCCTCATCGTGTTGGCTGGTTTTAACCAGGCTTGTACTCGGGATCCCTTTGACAGCGCGCGGGGGGTTCCATCTTCATTAACGGATATGGCGCCGAGCCATGATTGAACCCTCTGCGGCAATGACGTTGTGAATCGCCATGGATAATCTGGATATGTCCGAGCCGTTGATAATATTGGCTTTTATGCTCTATCGCTGACCTCTGAGTGCTCGAACTATGCCGACGCTTACTGTTATAAAACATTTCGATGTCATCAAAAATATCGCTGTCATCAAAAATATCGCTGCGGGCTTCTTTCCGCGTTCCGTAGCGCTTTTTCTTTATCCATCCATGTTTCGGTCACAGAAAAACGCTTTCACCAATCCACGTCTATGTACTGAATGCCCTGAACCGAGGAAACCGTGAGACTCGGCGATGCGACCACATTGAGGTGTCGGCTATCGTAAAAAAAGAGTGGCAGACGCTGGCATCAATGACGGGTGAATATGCCTGATGAAAACTCCTCGCGGTGCGGTAGGAAAGGGATGGTATCATTGCCGGCTTATCTCATCTGGAATTTTCACCGTGACCTCATTTGCTGAACTGAACGCGCTTCCTGCGGAACAACTTACCACCCTTAATGCGCTGGGCTACCTGACCATGACCCCGATTCAGGCGGCGGCGTTACCGGCGATCCTGGCAGGAAAAGATGTCCGCGCGCAGGCGAAAACCGGCAGCGGCAAAACCGCTGCTTTCGGCCTGGGCCTGTTACAGCATCTTGATGCCGGGCGGTTCAATACCCAGTCGCTGGTGCTGTGCCCGACCCGTGAACTTGCCGATCAGGTTGCCAACGAACTGCGCCGCCTGGCGCGCTACATGCCGAATATCAAGGTGCTGACGCTGTGCGGCGGCGTACCGTTCAGCATCCAGCGCGATTCGCTGACCCATGCTCCCCACATCATTGTCGCTACGCCGGGCCGACTGCTGGATCACCTGGAAAAGGAGACCGTCAACCTTGATGCCCTGCAGACGCTGGTGCTGGATGAAGCGGATCGCATGCTTGATATGGGGTTCGCCGACGCCATCGATGCGGTTATCGCCCATGTGCCCGATCAGCGTCAGACGCTGTTGTTTTCCGCTACCTGGCCGGACGCCATTGCCGCCATCAGTCATCGTATCCAGCACGATCCGCTGGTTATTGAAATCGACACGGTGGATGAACTGCCGGCGGTTGAACAGCAATTCTATGAGGTTTCCCGCAGCGGCAAACTCGATCTGCTGCAGAAACTGCTGAGCCGCGAACAGCCTGCGTCCTGCGTGGTGTTCTGCAATACCAAAAAAGACTGTCAGGCGGTATACGACGCGCTGACCGCCAGTCACCAGAGCGTGCTGGCACTGCATGGCGACATGGAACAGCGTGACCGCGATCAGACACTGGTGCGGTTTGCTAACGGCAGCAGCCGTGTGCTGGTGGCCACCGACGTTGCCGCGCGCGGGCTGGATATCAAAGCGCTGGAGATGGTGGTTAACTTCGAGCTGTCGTGGGATCCCGAAGTGCATATCCACCGTATCGGGCGTACCGCCCGCGCCGGTGAAAGTGGGCTGGCCATCAGCCTTTGCGCACCGGAAGAGGCCCAACGCGCCAATGCGCTCGAAGAAATGCTCAATCTGAAACTCAGCTGGCACCCGCTGCCGACCGGGCTGCGCATCATCCCGCTGGAAGCGACGATGGCGACGCTGTGCATCGACGGCGGCAAGAAAGCCAAAATGCGTCCCGGCGATATTTTGGGGGCATTAACCGGCGACATGGGGCTGGATGGCGCCGATATCGGAAAAATTGCCATTCACCCGACCCATGCCTACGTGGCCGTGAGGCAGTCGGTGGCGCGCCATGCGTGGAAGCAGTTGCAGCAGGGGAAAATTAAAGGCAAAGCGGTGAAGGTTCGGTTGCTGAAGTAACGACAATGAATCCCCCACATATTGATGAAGCTCTGCGTACTGATGGCCTCTAGTTTTCAATAATGCACTAAACGTTCTGGTCTTTAGCCACCTGACCATGAATGGACTGATGCAGGAAGGGGCGGCGGATAGTTCATCCATACTTGAAAACAAAATGAGAAGTGACCTGTCAGGGAAGACCGGCGAAGAGGTTATCTCCTACGCCGATAAAATCAGAAAGGAGAGGGCTGGGAAATAAAAAGCGTAGGCATGACAGTCAATCGGCGAACTCGATGAGAAACAGAAAGCCGCCAGCCGCCGCTGCAAATCTAAAACTGATGGACACTTTCAACGTGTTGCGCTCACGTTTCTATTTCGAGAAAAGCAATACTGTGATGCTCAACCTATCTTTACCGAATGGGACGCCAGCCGCTTTGCGGAACTCAAAGCGAAGTATCCTGATTCAGGCAAGTCATGCATGCATGAACCCCCACACTCCGGTGTGAATTCCGGCAGTGTGGGGTTCGGGCGAACGCCAATAGAATAGACAGACTCCTTGCATCAAGCAGGAAACGGATTGTATTTATTTTAAGTGCGCTGCCTTGGGATAATATGAAACATCATAAAAAAATCCACGCAACTGCATGGATTTTATGAAATTTTTAAGTCTTCATGCGATTTGGTGAAACCGCATGAGACGACAAATTTTATTTAGACGTTGAACAGGAAATTCATCACATCGCCATCTTTAACGATGTACTCCTTGCCTTCTGAACGCATTTTGCCGGCTTCTTTCGCACCCTGTTCACCTTTGTACGCGATGAAATCTTCATAGGCGATGGTCTGGGCGCGGATGAAACCTTTCTCAAAGTCGGTATGGATTTTACCGGCGGCCTGCGGCGCGGTGGCACCGACCGGGATAGTCCAGGCGCGGACTTCTTTTACGCCCGCGGTGAAGTAGGTTTGCAGGTTCAGCAGCTCATAGCCTGCGCGGATCACGCGGTTCAGCCCCGGTTCTTCCAAGCCCAGTTCCGCCATAAATTCTTCACGTTCTTCATCATCCAACTCGGCGATATCCGATTCGACGGCGGCACACACCGGCACCACCACGGAGCCTTCTTTAGCCGCGATTTCGCGTACCTGATCCAGGAAAGGGTTGTTCTCGAAACCGTCTTCATTAACGTTGGCGATGTACATAGTCGGTTTCAGCGTCAGGAAGCTCAGGTAGCGGATGGCCGCTTTCTCTTCCGCACTCAGATCCAGCGCCCGCAGCATCCCGGCGTTTTCCAACTGAGGCAGGCATTTTTCCAGTGCCGCCTGCTCAATTTTGGCGTCTTTGTCGCCGCCTTTGGCTTTCTTCTGCACGCGATGCAGAGCACGTTCACAAGTGTCCAGATCCGCCAGTGCCAGTTCGGTATTGATGGTGTCGATGTCATCGGCAGGGCTGACTTTGCCCGCGACGTGAATGATATTTTCGTTCTCAAAACAGCGAACAACGTGGCCGATGGCTTCGGTTTCACGGATATTGGTCAGGAATTGGTTGCCCAAACCTTCACCTTTGGACGCGCCCTTTACCAGACCGGCGATGTCAACGAATTCCATGGTGGTTGGCACTACGCGCTGGGGGTTGATGATTTCTGCCAGCTTGTCCAGACGCAGATCCGGCATTGGCACGACACCGGTGTTCGGTTCGATGGTACAAAACGGAAAGTTGGCCGCTTCAATACCGGCTTTGGTCAGCGCGTTGAACAGAGTAGATTTACCAACGTTAGGCAGCCCAACGATACCGCATTTGAATCCCATGTTTATATCACCTTAAATAACGTAACTTGCAGGCTGTAGAGAAAACAGCCTGACATGATGTGAAATCTGCGTCGATTATACACGTAACAACGTGGTAACTCGATCCGGCTTTCTGCCGCCGCTTTCTGTGTAACCAAACGATCAAGCAGCCTTGAAGGCGTGCAGACGGTTCATCGCCCGAATCATATCTTCTTTCATCAGCACCTCGGTGCAACGCACCGCTTCATCGATCGCCTGATCGATCAGCGTTTGTTCAGGGGCAGAGGGTTTGCCCAGTACGAAGCCGACCACTTTGTTTTTGTCGCCAGGGTGGCCGATGCCGATACGTAACCGGTGAAAGTTGGGGTTGTTGCCCAGCTTGCTGATGATGTCTTTCAAACCATTGTGACCGCCGTGGCCGCCGCCCAGTTTGAGTTTCGCCACGCCGGGCAGTAAGTCCAGCTCATCGTGCGCGACCAAAATTTCCTCGGGCTGGATACGGTAAAACGTCGCCATCGCCGCAACCGCTTTGCCGCTCAGGTTCATGAAGGTGGTGGGAACCAGCAGGCGAACGTCTTGCCCCGCCATTTGCAGGCGAGCGGTGTAGCCAAAAAATTTGCTTTCTTCTTTCAGTGGCTGCCGATAGGCCTCGGCGAGTTGGTCAACGTACCAGGCCCCTGCGTTGTGCCGGGTGGCGGCATATTCTGCGCCGGGATTGGCCAGACCTACAATTAACTTGATGCTACTCACTTATCGGATTCCAGAATTGAGCGTTACGGTGTAACGCAGTCAAGGAGACATTTATCGGGCGACAGTTTACACGCCGCAGTGAGAATCACCAATAACGCGCCGCGCATGTCGCGGATAACGAAAGGTTGAGGGGGAAAGTAGCAAAATGTGCCATTAACTGTGATCGCTTCCGCAATCGGGTTATAGCCGCCTGCCTATAATGTAATCACACCAGAGAAATACGCGGCACTTTCGTATTAACGATTTCAACTGAATATTTCTGGAGGTGAAATATGAAACGTCGGAATGCAATAACAGTAGGCAATATATTTATGGGTGTGGGGATGCTGCTCATGGTAATTGGTATCGCCTATGCTATTGCCAGTCAGTTACCTGAGCTGAATTTACCCGGCTCATCCACCTATATGGAATTAGTCGCCATTTTTGCCGGCGCTATCTTGTGGTTGACCGGTGCTCGCATCGGCGGTCATGAGACTGTGTCCGACCGTTATTGGTGGCTGAAACATTTCGATAAACGCTGTCGGCGTGAACGTCATCCCTGATGGGCGATTAATAGAGAATTAAGCTGTGCAGCTTGCTGGCGATGACTTGAGAGTCAATTAAGAGTATCGAATTATCCAATCTGGATAATTCGATAATTTTTGTGCCGATGCAGATATCCGTCATGCTTTACGTTGTCGGTGCGCTGGTGTTATTACTCGGCGCATTCTTGGGCTTCATCCCTTTGGTGCCTCGGCCTGCTGTGTTTATATCGCTGACGGCAGAGTTGTCGTTCATTCAGGTCATTGACGTGAGTAAACGCTCAGGGATTCATTGAATTATTGATTTCCTGCAACCCGAATTAATTGTGGCATAGGGACATTACGCCGTATCAGTAACCTTATTTTTCGGTTTGCCATAGGAAATGTTCGACGGGCAATAATATTGACTCGAATTCAGCATATCAATCAGGGGAGGCGACAGCCCGTGTCGTCAATACCTGCTGATCGGAAGGTGGCGGTGTCGATGACGCCATCCATCGGGTGAGTAAAATGGCGATTCCTGAGACGTGTCGCGTGATCCAATAAAACCCCCCGATGAAGCATCGGGGGGCATTCTGCTGGGAGCATCAATGCTCGAACATGGCGGAGATGGACTCTTCGTTGCTGATGCGACGAATCGCTTCCGCCAGCATGCCGGACAGCGTCAGCGTGCGTACATTCGGCAGCGACTTGATTTTTTCCGACAGCGGGATGGTATCGCAGACAATCACTTCATCAATAACCGAGTTCTTGATGTTCTCGTGTGCGTTGCCTGAGAAGATCGGGTGAGTGGCGTAGGCGAACACCCGCTTCGCACCACGTTCTTTCAACGCTTCCGCCGCTTTGCACAGCGTACCGCCGGTGTCGATCATATCGTCGACCAGAACGCAGTCGCGACCGGCCACATCACCGATGATATGCATGACCTGTGACACGTTGGCGCGTGGGCGACGTTTGTCGATGATCGCCATGTCGGTGTCGTTCAGCAGTTTGGCGATGGCGCGAGCGCGGACTACGCCGCCGATATCAGGAGAAACCACGATCGGGTTGTCCAGATTCTGCTGCAGCATGTCCTCCAACAGGATCGGGCTACCAAAAACGTTATCTACCGGAACGTCGAAGAAGCCCTGAATCTGCTCGGCATGGAGATCAACGGTCAACACGCGATCCACGCCAACGCTGGAAAGGAAATCAGCAACAACTTTCGCAGTAATCGGCACACGCGCTGAGCGAACGCGACGATCCTGACGGGCGTAGCCGAAATAAGGCATGACCGCAGTAATTCGTCCTGCAGAAGCACGGCGAAGCGCATCGACCATTACCACCAGTTCCATCAGGTTGTCGTTGGTAGGGGCACAGGTGGATTGGATGATGAAAATATCACCGCCACGTACATTTTCGTTGATTTGTACGCTGACTTCGCCGTCACTGAAACGACCAACGGCAGCGTCGCCCAGGCCAGTGTACAAACGGTTGGCAATACGTTGTGCTAGTTCCGGTGTTGCGTTACCAGCAAAAAGCTTCATATCAGGCACGAGAAGAACCTCAAGCTTGCGTCCAGAGAAATACCCTATCCGGCGGGGTGACGCATGCCATGATAGGGTATGCATACGGGTGTATGGATAAAAGGCTCGAAATCACGGTAGCGGTGACTTTCAT
Organism: Musicola paradisiaca NCPPB 2511; assembly: GCF_000400505.1. Lineage (NCBI taxonomy): Bacteria > Pseudomonadati > Pseudomonadota > Gammaproteobacteria > Enterobacterales > Pectobacteriaceae > Musicola > Musicola paradisiaca. The sequence continues at coordinate 2,188,028 of NZ_CM001857.1, forward strand.
GCGCCTTCTGATAGGCCGGAAAGCAGTTGTTGCAACGGGGAGATATTCGCGCCGCGGGCAACAAACCCGGTCATTCTTTCCGGAACCCGGTCTAGCACCTGACGTGCGGCGGACTCGGTGTCGAATTCAGCAAACACGCAAGCGCCGGTGCCAGTCAGGCGCGCCGGTGCGTATTCTAACAGCCATAAAAGTAGCTCTTCAACCTTACGAAAACGTTTTCTTACTACAGTTTCGCAATCATTACGGAAAGGTTGTGTGAGTAGGCGATCCAGCGGCATAACCGGCGTGTTACGTTTAAGATCCTGATCTTTAAATATTAATGGTGTTGATATGTGTACGCCGGGATGTATAACCAGATACCATTTTTCCGGCGGCGATACGGGGGTCAGAACCTCCCCCACGCCCTCGGCAAATGCAGCATGCCCATGAATGAAAACAGGGACATCCGCACCTAACGCCAGCCCCAGCTCCGCCAATGCTTTGGCGGATAACCTACTGTTCCACAAATAATTCAGCGCCAGTAATACGGTGGCTGCGTTTGATGAGCCGCCGCCTAAACCGCCACCCATCGGCAGTCTTTTTTCGATGGCGATATCTGCTCCGGCGTAAGGAAGATGGTGCTGCTGACAATGAACCTGTAACAGGCTGGCCGCGCGGACAATCAGGTTTTGTTCATCCGGTACGCCGGCAATGGGGGTGTGCAAAAGGATGCGACAATCCGGTCTGGGGGTGATCGTCAGCGTGTCGCCATACTCCAGAAATTGGAACAGTGTTTGCAGATTGTGATAACCGTCGGCGCGACGCCCGGTGACGTACAGGAACAGATTCAGCTTAGCCGGGGACGGCCATTGCGTGATTGTCGCTTGCATGGGTTATTGTACCGTCCAGTTATCCATTTTCAGTTTGATGCGCTGCTCACCTTGGCTGAGCTCCAGGCTTTGCGGCAAAGGCAGCGCCCCTTCTGTGTAGGACTGGTAACTGACAGACCAGTCCTGATCGCCCTGACGATAACTGGCGCTGCGGAGCAGTGCGTGCTGATCCAGCTCATAGCGCTGTGCGTCGCCCGGTAAGCCCAGCATCCACTGGCGCAGGTTGTCGAGCGGTATAGCCATGCCGGTCAATTGCTGCACCATATACTGGGCATCTTTGCCGACATAACGTTTTCCTTTCCCATCAATAAGTTGCACATTGTCAGGTTGGGATTGCAGCTCAAGCTCGGTACTTCCCAGCGGGCTGGTCAGCAATAGACGGTAGCGCTGCGGCGAGGATTGCTGCCAAAAGAAACGAGCGTACAGCTTTTTCCTATCGGAAATATAGGCGAAGGAGCCGCGGGTTTGATATTGACTCAAATTCTGTACTTTTTGTGCGTGTTCTCGCCACTCGGGGGAGGTCGGGGCTTTACCGGGTTGAGTGGGTTGCATCAGGGAACAGGCCGTCAGAAGAACGCTGGCCAGGGGAAGTAACCGCAGGCAGCGAAAGGATTTTTGGGGCATGTCGATAGGATCCTGTGAAACATTAAGTGGCTACTGCAAGGCGTCACGCTAACGGTGTTGGCAAGGCGCGTCAATCTTTGTTATTGCCGGACGGCAAACCAGCCCTTAGCCCGAACCGGGCGACCGGGTCGCTTTTCTTGCCATCGGGCTTCAAGTAGAATGCGCTTCAGATGAAACCCATACTAACACCGGGATTACTCCGCAAACCATGACCCTGCTTGCGCTTGGTATCAATCATAAAACAGCGCCTGTCTCATTGCGTGAACGAGTGTCGTTTGCGCCGGATACGCTTGGACATGCTTTGCACAGCCTGCTGCAGCAACCGCTGGTTCAGGGCGGCGTACTGCTTTCCACTTGTAATCGCACCGAACTTTATCTCAGCGTCGAGGAAGAGGGCAACCGTCGAGAGCAGCTGATTCGTTGGCTGTGCGAATACCATCAACTGAATCCTGAAGATGTGTGTAAAAGCCTGTACTGGCATGAAGACAATGCGGCGGTCAGCCATTTGATGCGTGTTGCCAGCGGGCTGGATTCGCTGGTGCTTGGCGAACCTCAGATCCTTGGTCAGGTAAAGAAAGCCTTTGCCGATTCCCAGCGCGAACACTCTTTATCCGGCGATCTTGAACGTCTGTTCCAAAAATCGTTTACCGTTGCCAAACGAGTCCGAACTGAAACCGAGATTGGTGCCAGTGCTGTCTCCGTCGCGTTTGCCGCCTGTACGTTGGCCCGACAGATTTTTGAATCTCTGGGGGATGTCAGCGTGTTGCTGGTCGGGGCGGGCGAGACTATCGAACTGGTCGCCCGACATCTGAGCGAACATCGGGTCAAACGTATGGTGATTGCCAACCGCACCCGCGAACGTGCGCAATTGTTGGCCGATGAGGTGGGGGCCGAGGTGATCGCGCTGGCGGAGCTGGATTCTCGGTTGCCGACGGCGGACATCGTGATCAGTTCTACCGCCAGCACCTTGCCTATTATCGGCAAGGGCATGATGGAACGGACGATGAAAGCGCGCCGCAATCAACCGATGCTGATGGTGGATATCGCCGTACCGCGCGATATCGAACCGGAAGTCGGCAAATTGCCCAACATTTATCTCTACAGCGTAGACGATCTGCAGGCCATCATTCAGCATAACCTGGCGCAGCGACAGGCGGCGGCGGTTCAGGCCGAATCTATCGTTCAGCAGGAGAGCGTGGAATTTATGGCCTGGCTGCGGGCTCAGGCGGCGGTTGAAACCATTCGGGATTATCGTTCGCAGGCGGATCAACTGCGTGAAGAGATGACCGCCCGGGCATTGGCTGCGATTCAGAATGGCGGCGACGTGGAAGCGGTGGTGCAGGAGTTGACGCATCGGCTGACTAATCGCCTGATCCACGCTCCTACCAAATCACTTCAGCAGGCCGCGCGTGATGGCGATCTCGATCGTTTACAGATTTTGCGTGACAGCCTTGGGCTGAACTAGCATTCTTTTCCCCCTTTGGATAGAAACAGGACTTAACTGCTCGCATGAAGCCTTCTATTGTTGCCAAACTGGAAGCGTTACAAGAGCGCCATGAAGAAGTACAGGCGCTGCTTGGCGATCCCTCGATTATCTCTGATATGGACCGTTTCCGGATGTTATCCCGCGAATATGCCCAGTTGACCGATATCACGCGCTGTTTTCAGCGCTGGCAACAGGCTCAGGACGATATCGCTACAGCGGAAATGTTGCTTGATGATCCTGAAATGCGCGAAATGGCGCAGGATGAGTTGAAGGAAGCCAGAGAAGCGGGGGATACGCTCGAGCAGCAGTTGAAAGTCCTGCTGTTGCCGCGTGATCCGGATGATGAACGCGGCTGCTTCCTGGAGATTCGCGCCGGAACCGGCGGTGATGAGGCGGCATTGTTTGCCGGCGACTTGTTCCGCATGTACAGCCGTTATGCTGAATCGCGTCGCTGGCGGGTTGAGATGGTAAGCGCCAGCGATGGCGAGCATGGCGGTTATAAAGAGGTGATCGCCAAAGTGATCGGCGAAGGCGCCTACGGGCAGCTCAAATTTGAATCCGGCGGGCATCGGGTGCAGCGTGTTCCGGCGACGGAATCTCAGGGGCGCATCCATACGTCGGCCTGTACCGTGGCGGTCATGCCGGAAGTGCCGGAGGCTGAACTGCCGGATATCAACCCTGTGGATCTGCGCATCGATACCTTCCGTTCTTCTGGCGCGGGTGGGCAGCATGTCAACACGACCGACTCCGCCATCCGTATTACCCACTTGCCCACCGGCATTGTGGTGGAGTGCCAGGACGAGCGTTCACAGCATAAAAACAAAGCCAAGGCGCTCTCGGTGCTGGCAGCGCGTATTCGTGCGGCGGAAATGCAAAAGCGTCAGCAGGAAGAGGCCTCGACGCGGCGTAACCTGTTGGGCAGCGGCGATCGATCCGACCGTATCCGTACCTATAACTTTCCGCAGGGAAGAGTAACCGATCATCGTATCAACCTGACGCTTTATCGTCTGGATGAAGCGATTGAAGGCAAACTGGATATGCTGATTCAGCCGATCGTTCAGGAGTATCAGGCTGACCAACTGGCGGCGTTGGCCGAACAGGATCAATGAATTATCAACAGTGGCTGCATCAGGCTATCGAGCGACTTCAGGATAGCGACAGCCCCAGGCGGGATGCGGAAATTCTGTTGGGGCATGTGACCGGCAAGCGCCGCACCTTCCTGATCGCGTTTGGTGAAACGTTGTTAAGCGACGATCAGCAACAAATGCTTGAAGGGTTGCTGACGCGCAGGTCGGCCGGCGAGCCCATTGCCTATCTGACCGGCGAAAAAGAGTTCTGGTCATTAGCGCTTGAGGTTTCCCCGGCAACGCTTATTCCGCGGCCTGATACGGAGTGTCTGGTCGAGCAAGCGCTGCAACGCCTGCCGCCACAGGCGTTGTCCGTGCTGGATCTGGGGACGGGAACCGGTGCTATTGCGCTGGCGATAGCCAGTGAGCGTCCGGCTTGCGATGTGCTGGGCGTTGATTGTCAGCCCGATGCGGTAACGTTGGCTACGCATAACGCCCGGCGTCTGGGGATCCATAACGTCCGTTTCCTGTTGGGTGATTGGTTTTCTTCGCTGAATGAACAGCGATTCTCGATGATCGTCAGTAATCCCCCCTATATTGATGCCGCCGATCCGCACTTGAATTGCGGCGATGTGCGATATGAGCCGGCAAGTGCACTGGTGGCCGGTGAACACGGCCTGGCTGATTTGCGTCATATCGTGCAATATTCGCGACATTTCCTGTTAGATGGCGGGTGGTTGCTGTTGGAACATGGTTGGCTGCAAGGCGAAAGCGTGCGTGAGCTTTTCTGGCAGTATGGTTTTTCACAGGTAGAAACGTGTCGTGACTATGGCGGTAACGAGCGGGTATCGCTGGGAATGTGGGCGCATCCGGCTTGAACATGATCAAGCCCGACCGGTCGGCTTGTTTGAGCGGGATCACAGGGAAGAACGTCGGTGGCGGCTATCTGCCGCCAGGGCATGGAAAGCAGGCTGACGAAAAAAAGGTTTAGCATTATTATCTATACCCGCCGCGCTGGGGTCTGTAAAACAGCGGTTTTGCCCATAAAGGCGTGGCGAGGACGTTGTTGGTTGGCCTGAATATGTCTTCAGGTTTCACCGCCTGAGTTTTTGCTGATGGATTAATTATGAGTTCTATTGCTGATTTTGAGTTCAACCAATCACCGTTAAGCGAAGGTGTGGTTCTGGTATCCCAGTCGATACGTCGGGATTTCTCTTCCGAAAGCGTAAAACGTCATCTTCAGCAACTCGTTGAGGAGGCCCGTGCGACGATTTCCACCGAACTTGAACAAGATCAGCAGCTTGAGCAGCTTATTGAGCTGTTCTTTCACACCTGGGGCTTTGGCGGCGCCAGCGGGGTATACCGACTTTCGGATGTGCTTTGGCTGGATAAAGTGCTGGAGTCACGACAGGGTATGCCGGTTTCATTGGGGGTTATCTTTCTGCATATTGCACATCAGTTAGAGTTGCCGCTGATGCCGGTGATTTTTCCTACGCAGTTGATTCTTCGGGCCGATTGGCTGGACGGTGAAATGTGGCTGATCAATCCGCTGAATGGCGATTCGCTGGACGAACATGTGCTGGATGTCTGGCTAAAAGGAAATCTTGGCTTGTCTGCCAGCCTGGCGGATGAAGATCTGGATGAAGCCGAAAATGTCATGATTGTCCGCAAGTTGTTGGATACGTTGAAGATCGCGTTGATGGAAGAAAAACAGATGGAACTTGCATTACGTGCCAGCGAGACGGTGTTGCAGTTCGATCCGGAAGACCCTTACGAGATTCGTGACCGCGGGCTGATTTACGCCCAGCTTGATTGTGACCATATCGCATTGTCTGATTTGAATTATTTTGTCGAGCAATGCCCGGAAGATCCGGTCAGTGAAATGATCAAGGTTCAGATTCACTCCATTGAGCAGAAGCAGATCGTCCTGCATTAACAATGTTTTCTTATTTAATCCGACTAAGGTAATGCTATGAACAACAAAGTGGTTAACGTCGGGGATATCCCGGTTGCCAACCATCTTCCGTTTGTACTGTTTGGCGGTATGAACGTGCTGGAATCGCGTGATCTGGCAATGCGGATTTGTGAACATTATGTAACGGTAACTCAAAAATTGGGGATTCCTTACGTTTTTAAAGCATCCTTTGATAAGGCCAATCGTTCATCAATCCATTCCTACCGCGGCCCGGGTCTGGAAGAGGGGATGAAAATCTTCCAGGAATTAAAACAAACCTTCGGCGTTAAGGTGATTACTGACGTACACGAAGCGTATCAGGCTCAGCCTGTCGCCGATGTGGTTGATGTCATCCAGCTACCGGCGTTTCTGGCGCGCCAGACTGATCTGGTTGAAGCGATGGCGAAGACCGGTGCGGTGATTAACGTTAAAAAGCCGCAATTTATCAGCCCAGGACAGATGGGCAATATCGTCGATAAATTCCGTGAAGGCGGCAATGAAAATGTGATTTTGTGCGATCGCGGTACTAATTTCGGTTACGACAATCTGGTCGTTGATATGCTGGGTTTCAACGTGATGAAGCAGGCATCTCATGGATTGCCGGTTATTTTTGACGTGACTCATGCCTTACAGTGTCGCGATCCTTTCGGTGCGGCATCCGGTGGTCGCCGTGCTCAGGTTACGGAGCTGGCGCGTGCGGGAATGGCGGTAGGGCTGGCCGGCCTGTTCATTGAAGCGCACCCGGAACCCAATAGCGCCAGGTGTGACGGCCCGTCCGCGTTGCCGCTTAATAAGCTGGAGCCGTTCCTGGCGCAGATGAAAGCGATTGATGAACTGGTAAAAAGTTTCCCTGAGTTGGATACCAGCAATTAATGCTGGATTGCCGCCATAAAAAACCCGCTGGATAGCGGGTTTTTTACATCAGTATCCGGCTGCAACGTTATCACGTGATGCCGACCTACACATCAGTTCGAGTTCGGTCGGCATCATTATTGCTGTCGGTCGTATTTACACATTATTTGTACAGGTCTGCACTGATCGTGTAGCGCTCGCCGTTTTCCTGCCAGCGTTTGGTAATGTGGTAAAACTTAGCGCCTTTCTCTGCCGCTTTTTTGGCCACAGCTTCCGAGATATCTGTCGGGCTGCTGAACGAATCGCGGATGGTGATCGAATCGAATGGGGCCATTTGGGCGGCAGTTGTATTATTCAACTCTTCAATTTTTTTACCGTCAGGAAGCGTGACGGAGTAACGCGGCCCGTTACTGGCGAAGAAACTACTGAGTTTGCTGCTTAGCGAGGATGAGGTGGCTACGCCAGGGATCTCAACATTCGCCGCAGCCGTGCCGCCAGCCGCCATCGCGGCCTTACCGGCGTCAGAATTGGCCGGAATGGCATCTGGGCTTTGAACCTGGCGTTTGGGCGCGTCTTTTTTGAACAAGAATGCGGTGGCGGATTGGGTTGAACCGTTGGAGTTAATATCCGCCTGGCGGGCGATGAAGAAGGAGTAAGCGCCTTTCCGTCTGGCTTCCTGACCGATTTCTTCCTTGATCTCTAACTGAGTGCCGAACGCGCCGGTAACTGTTACCAGATCATAGGGTTCCAGACGAACCGCTTCATCTTTTGATAACTCTTTTACGCCGCTGAATTCACGGTATGTTGTGTCTTTGGTGGCTGCCGGCGCATCTTTTTTATAGAGATCGATGGTGACTGCCCAGCGGCCGCCGTTAACTTCGGATGTGCTTTGGATATAGAAGGCCGCGGCGCCCCGGGCATCGGCTTGTCGGGATGCATCGTTAGCCGCTTCATAAATAGCATCGTAGCGACCATAAAAAGTGATGCGGTCGAAGGGTTTCAGTGATTCTGCTTTTTGAGGAGTAAGTTCCTGCGCTGCCTGCGTGGAAAACGCTACTATTGATAGGAGTGTTGATGCAAAAACGCGATTTTTCAGCTTCATAAAAAATCCTTTCGCCTGACGCAATACGGTGAATACGTACAAAGCCGTCTTATTTGGTAGCCGCTGATTATGGCACGGAATATCCGGCGGCGCTCCAGCATTTTGAATCGAAACCGCATCACGGGGAACGCAAGACACTATGCTGTGAATTACCTGAGTTAATAACATATTCCGCATCATGAAGAATATTTATTAACATCCTAATTTTTAACAAATTAGTAACGAAATTTTTGTGAAGTAGGTTTAAATATTCCAGTGGTAATAATGCTAAGAAAGTTTATTTAAACTGCGATATATAACCACGAATTGGTGTTGTTGCCTGCCATAACTCCGTTTTATGACTAAATGTTTTTACATGTGGATCATAAATTACATTTTCAGTAGGTTATAACGTGATTGGCCGTAGAAACAGAATGCGTATCTGTAGTACGGCAAATCATTTACATGGTGAATTGGCAATAAGAACCTTCGTGACAACGAAAAGGGACTCATAATGCGTATTGGTGTACCGAAAGAACGGCTGGCCAATGAAGCCCGTGTCGCAGCGACGCCGAAAACGGTGGAGCAGCTGTTGAAACTGGGTTTCGAGGTCGCTATTGAACGCGGGGCTGGGAAATTGGCCAGCTTTGATGATGCTGCGTATGAACAGGCCGGCGCGACGATTGAGGATACGGCGACTGTCTGGCAGAGCGATATCATCCTCAAAGTGAACGCGCCTCTGGATGATGAGGTGGAATTGACTCGGGCTGGCAGCACGCTGGTCAGCTTTATCTGGCCTGCGCAGAATCCGGCGTTGCTGGAAACATTGGCTGCACGTCAGATTACTGTACTGGCAATGGATGCTGTGCCTCGTATTTCCCGCGCTCAGTCTATGGATGCATTGAGCTCTATGGCGAATATCGCCGGTTATCGCGCGATTGTAGAGGCCGCCCATGAGTTTGGCCGTTTCTTTACCGGGCAAATCACTGCTGCGGGTAAAGTGCCTCCGGCCAAAGTGATGATCATTGGCGCCGGCGTGGCCGGTCTGGCGGCTGTTGGCGCTGCCGGCAGCCTGGGTGCCATTGTCCGCGCATTCGATACCCGTCCTGAAGTGAAAGAACAGGTGCGTAGTATGGGCGCCGAGTTTCTGGAACTGGATTTTGAAGAAGAAGCCGGTAGCGGCGATGGCTACGCCAAAGTCATGTCTGAAGCCTTTATCAACGCTGAAATGGCACTGTTTGCTGCGCAGGCTAAAGAGGTCGATATCATCGTCACCACGGCGTTGATTCCAGGTAAACCGGCTCCGCGTCTGATTACGCGCGAGATGGTAGAAAGCATGAAGCCGGGGAGTGTGATTGTCGATTTGGCTGCACAGACCGGTGGAAACTGCGAGTTAACCGTGGCTGATCAGGTAACGGTGACGGAAAACGGGGTGAGAATCATCGGGTATACCGATCTACCCAGCCGTCTGCCTACGCAGTCCTCACAACTGTATGGCACCAATCTGGTTAACCTGCTCAAACTGTTGTGTAAAGAGAAAAACGGCGAGATCGATATCGATTTCGACGATACCGTCATTCGCGGCGTTACTGTGATTCGTAACGGTGAATTGACCTGGCCGGCACCGCCGATCCAGGTGTCCGCCCAGCCTCAGCAGGCAAAACCTGCGGCCGCCGCTGCGCAAGCCGAGGAAAAGCCCGCATCGCCGTTGAGAAAGTTCATCTTTATGGCTATCGCCATCGTTCTGTTCGGCTGGCTGGCGAATGTCGCCCCCAAAGAGTTCCTGTCGCATTTTACCGTGTTCGCGTTGTCATGCGTGGTCGGTTACTACGTGGTGTGGAATGTCAGTCATGCATTACATACGCCGTTGATGTCTGTCACCAACGCGATTTCCGGGATTATCGTGGTGGGCGCGTTGTTGCAGATAGGGCATGGTGGATGGGTGTCGTTCTTCTCGTTCATCGCGGTGCTGATTGCCAGCATCAATATCTTCGGTGGTTTCACCGTAACTCAGCGCATGCTGAAGATGTTTCGCAAGAATTAAGGGGTAGCCGATGTCTGGTGGATTAGTAACGGCGGCATACATCGTTGCTGCTATTTTGTTTATTTTCAGTCTTGCCGGCTTATCCAAACATGAAACATCCCGGCAGGGAAATATCTTTGGCGTCAGTGGGATGACTATTGCGCTGCTGGCGACGATCCTGGGGCCGAACGCCGGCAGCGTAGGCTGGATTATCGTCGCCATGGCGATTGGCGGCGCAGTCGGCGTTCACCTGGCACGTAAGGTTGAAATGACCGAAATGCCGGAGCTGGTCGCTATCCTGCATAGTTTTGTCGGTTTAGCTGCGGTGTTGGTGGGTTTTAACAGTTTCATTGATGAAAGCGACATCACTGATCGGATCATGGTGAATATTCACCTGACCGAAGTTTTTCTCGGTATTTTCATCGGTGCAGTGACTTTTACCGGCTCCATCGTCGCGTTCGGCAAACTACGCGGGTTGCTTTCTTCCAAGCCGCTGATGCTGCCGAACCGTCACAAAATGAATCTGGCGGCGCTGGTATTGTCATTCCTGTTGCTGCTGGTGTTCGTTAAAACCAACAGCGTCGGCATGCAGTTCTTTGCGTTGTTGCTGATGACGTTGATTGCGCTGGCGTTCGGCTGGCATCTGGTGGCCTCCATTGGTGGGGCGGACATGCCGGTCGTGGTTTCCATGCTCAACTCCTATTCGGGGTGGGCCGCGGCCGCGGCGGGTTTCATGCTGAGCAACGACCTGCTGATCGTAACGGGGGCGTTGGTGGGCTCGTCAGGGGCGATCCTGTCCTACATCATGTGCAAGGCGATGAACCGTTCGTTTATCAGCGTGATTGCGGGGGGATTCGGTACGGACGGCTCCTCGTCCGGCAGCAGTGAGGAAGTCGGCGAATACCGCGAAACGACGGCGGAAGAAGTGGCTGAACTGCTGAAGGGCTCCAGTTCCGTGATCATTACTCCCGGGTACGGCATGGCGGTTGCCCAGGCGCAATATCCGGTGCACGACATTACGGCCAAGCTGCGCGCCCGAGGCGTGAATGTCCGTTTTGGCATCCATCCCGTGGCGGGGCGGCTGCCTGGACATATGAACGTGTTGCTGGCGGAAGCGAAAGTGCCTTATGACGTTGTGCTGGAGATGGATGAGATCAACGACGATTTCGCTGATACCGATACCGTACTGGTTATCGGCGCCAATGATACGGTGAACCCTGCTGCACAGGAGGATCCGCATAGCCCCATCGCCGGCATGCCGGTACTGGAAGTCTGGAAAGCCCAGAACGTTATCGTGTTCAAGCGTTCCATGAACACCGGCTATGCTGGGGTACAAAATCCGTTGTTCTTTAAAGAGAACACCCAAATGCTGTTTGGCGATGCTAAAGACAGCGTCGAAGCAATTCTCAAAGCGTTGTAACGGGTCGGCGGGTATATAAAAACATGGCAGGGGGCGGAAGCCCCCTGTTTTTTTGTCTTAATCAGCTGTTTTCAGTTGGTGAGTCACCTTGCTGGGTGACGGGGGAAACAAAATCGTCCGGCTTGATGGCCAACAGGTCGCATTTCAGATGGTCGATCACATGTTCTACCGTATTGCCGATGAACGCCGCCGACAGACCGGTACGCCCCAATGAGCCGAGAACGACGACGCCGGCTTGCAGGTGTTCCGCCAGATCGGGAATGACTTCTTCGGGCAACCCTTTCTCGACATGCGTAAACCGTTCATCCAGATTGAATTTCTGCCGCAACGATTTCATGGCCAACAGGTGCTGACCACGAATAGCGTCGTTGTATACGCCTGGGTCGAAATCCGGTAATTCGATGGCAATGTTGATTGGCGTGACGGGATAGGCTCCCACCAAGTGGACTTCCGTCTGATTGACCTGCTTGGCCAAATCGATGGCTTCCGAGACCAATTTGATATTCAGTGGGTCGTGATAAGGATCCTCGCTGGCCAGGTTGACGGCAACTAGAGCACGGCTATTCTCAGGCCATGGTTGATCTTTTACCATCCAGACCGGACACGGGCATTTACGCAGTAACTGCCAGTCCGTCGGCGTGAAAATCACCGCCTCGAGACGATCATGCTGGTGAGCCATTTTCAGCAACAGGTCGTGATTCCCGGCAATGACCTCCTGAATAAGGGCCTCATAAGGCTTGTTGTGCCAGACCACTTTGATATCAATCGGAATGCCGGCCTCAAGATAGTATTTGCACTGCTCTTCAATCCACTCTTTACGCTGTTCGATGACGCCTTTTCTCATCTCGGTACGTTCGTCCGGGGAGAGTAAGGTGGTCATTTCATAGGAAAAATCATAGATGGGCAGAAAAGCCTTGATTCGGCCGCCAATGCGTTGAACCAGATAGGCCGCTCGCCGCAGTGCGGGCTGGTCATCCTGATTCGGGTCAATAGCTACCAGTATGTTCTGATACTTCGCCATAGCTCCTCCTGTCGACAGGCAACAGTCTACAACCTGCCTGTTAAGAGTACCGCAACGAAATCAATTTGGACAACTGGGGATGAGAACCGGATCAATAATTTGGTGTCGTCATTGATCCGGCAATGGGATTAGGCTTTGTTTTTGGTGGTGCCGGCAAGTTCTGCAAGCGCATCAATGTTTTCGATGGTGATGTATTTGCCTTTTACGGCGAGGATGCCACCTTTCTGGAAACGCCCCAGCAGACGGCTGATGGTCTCTACCGTCAATCCGAGGTAGTTGCCGATATCGCCTCGGGTCATGGTCAGACGAAATTCCCGGGGAGAAAACCCGCGCTGAGCGAAACGGCGAGACAGATTGTAGACAAACGCGGCCAGCCGCTCTTCTGCATTTTTCTTCGACAGCAACAGAATCATATCCTGGTCGCCACGAATTTCACCGCTCATCAGTCGCATGATCTGCTGACGCAAGTTCGGCATTTTCCCGGACAGATCGTCCAATGTTTCAAACGGAATTTCGCAGACCATAGAGGTTTCCAACGCCTGGGCAAAGCTGGGGTGCAGCGCGTTGCCGATGGCATCGAACCCGACCAGATCGCCTGCCAGATGGAACCCGGTGATTTGTTCGTCACCTTGCTCGGTAATGGTATAGCTTTTGATGGTGCCGGATCGGATGGCATAGAGGGATTTCAGTTCATCGCCCGCCTTGAATAGCGCCTGGCCTTTCTGAATCGGCTTTTTCCGCTCGATGATATTGTCGAGCTGATCCAGCTCGTGCTCATTCAGTGTAAAGGGAATACAAAGTTGGCTGATGCTGCAATCCTGGCAATGGATGGCACAGCCACCAGACTGGATGCGTCGGATTATGCGCTTTTCAGGAATCATGGGATTTACTCTGGCGATAATTGATACCGGTCAATTTTAACAGCTTTTATTGTGCCTGATAAGATCGACAAGCCGCCGAACTTACCAATAAATAGTGAGCTTATTAATATTTTGGCGACTGGGTTCGGGTAATTTTCCCCGTTGAGAGAGAAATACATAACTTAATGGCCGACATCGAATAAATCCGATGAAGGCAAATAACCCTCGTGAGCTAATAGCCAGCGTTTACGTTCGATGCCGCCGGCATACCCGGTCAATGTACCGTTGGCGCCAATGACCCGATGGCAGGGAACAACAATGCTGATCGGGTTTGAACCATTCGCCAGGCCCACGGCGCGGGCGGCACCCGGCTGACCGAGTCGAACGGCCAGTTGGCCATAACTGATGGTGTTGCCACATGAAATGGTACGCAGTTCACGCCAGACCCGTTGCTGGAATTCAGTACCGACTGCGGCGACGGGTAAATTTGCGATGGCATCCAGATTGCCGGAGAAATAATCCTCAAGACGCGCGGTTAATCCCCCAGGATTATTACAAGCCAGCAACACAAAGGGATCCCGGTGATAACTCTTATTCAGCGTTCGATATAATTTCTCTTCGTACTCACACCATTCAATCGCTCTAAGGTGATAATTTTCATCGGCAATTATCCATAATTCTCCGAGCGGCGTTTTTAGCTTATCGGACAGGAAGGTTTGCATTATTTAATCCTTATTTTTAGCGTGGTTTTCCATTCTGCTGCGATGAGGCGGATTCATTGAGCAATATGGCGTCACATTACTGCTTGTCGGTCTGATGAGCGCTAAATCACATTTATTTTCGCCTTAATTGTGAAATAAGTCACACAAAAAACGCGGGCAGATGGCCGGCGCCGGTTGTTGCAGTGAGCGACACCGGGAATATCCACCAACTGAGCGTGATGCGATTTTTGATTGAGTGACGTTGTCACTTGTTGCGTGCAAAAAAGAAGCACTGAAACCGTGCTTCTTCTTGACTACGCAACGGCTGTCAGGTGGATGACAGCCGTTGCAGGAGCGTCAACTGGTTGACGGCGTCTTGCATAGCATCCATGCCGCGTGCCAGTTCTTTCAGGTTGCCGAGGTTGGCGTTCATGCTGTGGCGATCTTTTTCGGTTTCCGCGCTCATGGTAGCGATTTGGTCGGCGGCCGAGATGCTTTTGCCCGCCATCTGCTGCGTGGTGGTCACGGTTTGCTGGGCAATGGTGCGGATGTGGGCAATGGTGTCTACCGCTTCGTTGATACTGTGGGTGGTCGCCTCAACCTGCTCTTTGGAGGAACTGGCCAGCTTACGCACTTCTTCCGCCACCACGGCAAACCCTCGACCCGCCTCACCGGCGCGTGCGGCTTCCACCGCAGCGTTCAGCGCCAGCAGGTTGGTTTTATCGGCAATGGCGTTGATGCCGCTGGTAATTTGGCTGATACCCTGCGAAATACGCTCAAGATCGTTGAGTCCGCTTTCCAGCCGCTGTTGCGACTGTTGTGTTTGCGTCGCCGCGTCGCTGATGGCGCGGATACTGCTTTGCGCCAGTTCAAGTGTTTCGCTCTGTCGCAAGGTCGCCTGTTCCAATTGCGGCATGGTCATTAACAACGGCGCCAGCGTTTGCTCGTAGTCCACAACCTGTTTGACGACGGTGGACTGAATGCCGTGCAAGGCTTCCCAACGCCGTAACGAACGTTGGGCGTAGTGGGCGGCGTAGGCTGCATATTCCACCGGAAAGTGGGTCATGGCACGCACGTCGTGATCAAAAAACGCCAGTGCCGACAACGTCTGATTGATAGGAACGCCCAGAATTTCACCAAAGCTGGAAAAACCGGCCGCCGGGATGGTGTGAAAGAAATGCGCCTCCGGCAACCGGGTATTACCGACCCGGCGGAGGACGCAGTCATTGAGCAGCAGTAACTCGGGGTCGCCGTATTGGGCGACAAACGCCTCCCAGTCATGCTGTGTTGCGGTGATGAAGTCGGTTTCCTGCATCAGATAGAGCTGATCGCCGAATTCCAGATCGCAGAAAAATACAATATGGTCCTCCTTGATGGCGGCGACAGAGCGAACAAAATACTCGTCGTTTACCTTGACGGCGAAGGTTTTGCCTTCCAGATATTGCGCGATCTGGTTAGGTGCACAGTGCAGGGCGTCGGCGATAGCGTCGATGATTGGCCGCGTGCGGCCATGGGCGTCGAATACCGATGTCACGGTACGGGCGACCGGATTCGCTTCCGCCACCAGCCAGCGCTGATCGGTGGGTTCAAAATTTTGGCTTTTAAATGGCGCAAAGGATTTCCCCTCCGCCATTTGGCAAAACACGATCACCGCTTTGCCTTGCAAGACCGCATTGCTGTTACCGATGTAGGTACCGCTGAAATCCAGCAAACCACCGGCCGCGCCGCCGATGGCCAGGCAGGGAAAACGGCGACTGGTATACCAGGCCTGCATCAGAAAACCTTCGGACGCCGCCAGCCCGTCGCAATAAATCAGCGCAAACGTGCGATCGGCTGAAAGCGGCATGTTCACACTCAATCTATCCAGTTCACGACGAATGGCATTGATGCGCATGTGGGCGCTGGATTTATCGTTGACGTGCAAATCAACCAGATGGATTTCATGGTGTGCAATCAATGAGTCCGGCAACCATAACCAGCTACCTTGTTGACCGGTCATATCTCGATAGACTGACCGGTTGCGCTGGCTACACAATGTCCCGGTGGATGACAGCGTCAGTACGGTGCGTTTCGCGCCGGAAAGACGCTGCCAGGCGTGGTTGACCTGAGAAAAATCAGCCTCTGGCGGCACAAAGGTAAGCAGTAATCCGGGCTTGTCAGTCAGACCGAGAGATGACATGGCGGTGGGTAGGTTTTCACAGTGGTAGGCGCCACTGGCGGATTGGCTTCTGCGCAAGCCTTTTAGGTGGGTAGTGCGGAAGAGCGACGATATCAATCCCATAATATCTCCCAATGCATTCATTGCAGCTAATGAGTGTACGGCCTGCCTTTGGGAAGTCCGTATCTCTGATGATGTGCTCCTTGCATGACGGTTGTCCGCAGACCGGATCACAACTTTCGGCGCGTTTCTTCGGCCGGGCGACCGTAGCGGCGTCGGTGGGCGCGCTGCTGCGTTTTTCGTCGTCAGGTGCCGGCATGCTGATGTCCTCGTGTGCCTATCCGGCATGGCGCAAGCATGACGAGAAATATGCCCCCTGTTTTGGTTGAGAATAGTCAAGCCAGGCTGATGAATAAATGCGTCGATTCTGGCTGAAAAACCCGCGTCAGGCGGTTGTCTATGCGGCGGAAAACCACATCGCTGTTGCCTGACGCATCGAGACGGTGATGAAAAACGCCGCGTTCGGGTATGTGCGGACAGCGTTATCCCCTAGGACTTGCCGGTCAGGCGTTTGGAGAGGGTATTCACCACATCCAGCGCGCTGCGCACGCCGTCCTCATGAAAACCGTTATACCAGTAAGCGCCGCAATACCAAGTATGGTGACGCCCGTTGATTTCCCGCCGTCGCTGTCGCGCCAACAGGGTTTGCTGGTTGAGGATTGGATGGTGATAAACAAAACGGTGTAATACGAATGCATCGTCGATCGGCTGCGATGGGTTAAAGGTCAGGCAGAAAGTACAGGGGGCGCCGCGTAAACTCTGCAGGATATTCAGGTTGCAGGTGATGTTGGCCGGGAGCTGTTCGTCGTCAGTGCCGTCGTGCATCAGGCGATAATTCCAGCCGGCCCATACCTTGCGGCGCCGTGGTAGCCAGCGGATATCGGTATGCAGTACCACATCGCAGGCGCGGTAGGGTAACTGTTGCAGTACGGCCAATTCCGTCGGTCGTGGATCGCCCAGTAAATGCAGCGCCTGATCGGCATGACAGGCGAATATCACTTCATCGAAGAACTCGCCCCCGTGAACGGATTGGATCCTGACGCCGATCGGCTCCCGCCACACGCCAAGTGCCGGGGCGTGACGGCGAATATCGAGTCGGCCTTTCAGCCGTTGTTCCATCCGGCGGATGTATTCCCGCGAGCCGCCGGGGATCACATACCATTGCGGACGATTGACGATATCCAGTAATCCGTGCTGATTAAAGAAACGCAACAACAACCGCAAAGGGAATACACGCATCGCCGCCATGGAAGATGACCAAATGGTTGCGCCCAGCGGGAGGATATAGTGGCGAGCAAAATAGTCATCGAATCTTTCTTTGCGCAACAGATCGTTCAACGTCATAGCATCGTTCAAACTGGTGGTCAGCCACTGTTTGCAACAACGGTTGAAGCGCAGGATTTCCTTCAGGAAGCGCCAGAAGCGCGGATTGAGCAAATTACGTTTCTGCGCAAACAGGGTGGCGAGGGTATGCCCGTTGTATTCCAGGCCGCTATGGGCGCTATGGACGGCAAAGCTCATTTCCGTTTTCTGCCCTTGCAGGTTCAGCTCGTTGAGCAACTGGGTAAAACGGGGGTAAGTCCGCTCGTTGTAAACGATAAAACCGGTGTCAATAGCATAGTTGCGGCCGCCTAGCGCGACATCGACCGTCGCGGTATGCCCGCCGAGATAATCATTGGCTTCGAACAGAGTCACCTGGTGCCCGTCGGCCAGTTTCCAGGCGCAGGTCATTCCGGCGATCCCCCCGCCGATAATCGCGATTTTCATGGTGTCACCCTGCACGGTTGCCGGGAAGCGACTAAACAGGACAACGCGATGCGCTGGTGCGCTGGTGCGTGTTTTCGGCGGGTAGCCTGTACATCGAAAGAAGCCGGAAAGCGGCAATAAACACGGAAGAGATCGGGTATTCGGACATTGATCATGGTCGATTCCTTGATTCCGGCGGTAGCGCGTTAATGTTAAGGGGCATTACCGAGCAGTACGATATCGACGCTCAGTCCGTTGGCAATCCATTGCTGGAACACGCTCTGCTGCTCTGGCGACAGCGGCCGTGCGCAAATCAGCACCCAGTCGCAAGTGGGAAACAGTTCCGGCTGCGGCATCGTCATGGGGTGCGGCACCACCTCGTATCGGCGTGCTTCACCGCAGCGTCTGAGCGCTTCCAGCCAGATTTCGGTGGCGTCGCTCAGGTTCCACCCGGCGACAATCGTATTCCGGTCGCCCCGTTTGCGGGCGCTCTCCAGGCAAAAAGCCGTATAGCTGACGATCATGCCGTCCAGCAGGTGAAGCAGGGTGCGGATGGCGGATTGCCCGCTGCTGAGGCGGGTACGCAACGGGCGCAACACCTGATCCACCAGATAGGGCAGTGGATATTCGCGTCCCATGGCGTAGAGCGCCGTTCGCAGACGAGACAACTGCCCGGCCTGCAGCGGCTGCAGCAGCGTTTCCTGCCGTGTCGGATCCTGCGTATCCTGCGGGGTTCCGGTACCGTCCAGCAGCGGCCGAATGTGGCCAATCGAGACCCCTTTTTGAATCCAGGACAGGATCAGATTGACCTGCTGCAAATCCTCATCGTCGTATAACCGGTGTCCGCCTTCGGTACGTTTAGGTTGCAACAGGCCATAGCGACGCTGCCAGGCACGTAATGTGACGGCATGAACGCCGCAACGTGCTGAGAATTCGCTAATACTGTAATAAGCCATACCGTCCCTTCGATAGTGCGGAGCGCAGTCCGATAAACTTAGACATTTATATAAATATGTACAAGTTATTGTGACGGAGTGAGGGGCGCGATGAGGACGTTTGGGGGGCAGCGGGGAGATTCGATGGCGGCTGCCAGGGATGGGGGCGGTAAATTTTTAGTTTTTTGTTTTAAAACAAACAATAAACACATAAAGTCCGCTTGTTGTCCGTCGCGTGATGGAATCAGTCTATGGTAGGTGTCCGGTCATGATTAAGAGAGGTAATGAAAATGCATGAGGGTGTGAAGAAGGGATTGTGTGGCTTGTTGTTGGCGTTGCCGTTGTATGGTTTCGCCGATGCCGCCAACCCGGATTTGATTGCCGGATATACGACGCAACAACTGGCGGACAAACTGCCGGTGGTGGTGGATGGGCTTAACCGCCGTTCCGCCAATGTCGATGCCCACGACCATACGGTGGAAGCGGAATACATGGAGGCCGCCACCAAACGCAAGGCGTTAGTGACCCTCTATACCCTGCCAGCGGATAAGAATGGGCGAATTCCTGAGGCGCGCGACGATAGCGATCTGGAAGCGGTGGTCGCCAGCGCCGAAAAAGAGATGCTTCGCCAGCGCAT
This sequence comes from Musicola paradisiaca NCPPB 2511, assembly GCF_000400505.1. Taxonomy (NCBI): domain Bacteria; kingdom Pseudomonadati; phylum Pseudomonadota; class Gammaproteobacteria; order Enterobacterales; family Pectobacteriaceae; genus Musicola; species Musicola paradisiaca. The sequence continues at coordinate 2,207,522 of NZ_CM001857.1, forward strand.
CAGACCGGAAAAGATTGATCTGGCGGTGGAGGGGGTGCCGAAGATTCGCTGCCTGCGAACCCTCATCAATAACCAGGTAGTACACCTGTTGTGTGCATCATTGGTCAAAGGGCGTGTCATGGAGATCCAACCGGTCAGTTTAGTCGACGACAAAGCGTTTGACGCGGCGATGCAGAGGAGCGCTAACCTGGTGATGGAATTGAATCGAAGCGTTGCGGCGCCCGATAAGAAGTGACGATTGCGTGATGACGACAGCGGGCGGGCAATATCACGGCTCCCGGTATCGTCATCGTTTGTCCCCGCCATTTCAGGGCGGCCAGATCGCGCGGGAAGCCGCTCGGCCGTTGATTGGCGGGGCCGGCGAACGGCGTCGGCTCACGGGGAGGTTCAGGCGAAATAGCGTGCTTTCAGCGGCATCAGGGCGGCACCGACCACGGCCGGGTCGTTATGAATCTGGCTGAGCAACAACCGCGGCATCGCCGCCTCCTGTCCATAACGCGGCGGTTGGCGCGTGGAGGGAACCTGTAGCAGCAGCGCGCCGAGCGCGGCGGGCAGTTCACCGCCGAATACGATCGCCGCCGGGTCGATCACGGCGCGCAGGGCGTCAATCGCCCGATTCAGACAGGGGCCGACTTCCGTAACCCATTCCCTGACGCCCGGCCAGTCAGCGTCAAAGTGTTGACGCAGATCGCTGATGCGCTGGATATCAATACCGCGGGCGTTCAGTCGTTTTATCAACTCTCCCAGCGCCGGCCGTGACGGGTGCTCTTCCCGGGTATAGATCCGGCTGATTTCCCCGGCGTTGCCGAATGCGCCGACCAGCGGTTGACCATTGATGATAATGCCCGCGCCGAAACCATAGTTGAACGACAAGTAGCCGAAGGTGGGGTATTGCAGCCCGGCGCCCAGAATGGATTCGCCAATCGCGCCGGTGGTAGCGTTGTTTTCTGTCCAGACATCGAGATCGAACAGGGTTTCCAGCTCGAGCTTCAGATCGACCAGCGACCAGTCTTGCAACGGCTCCGGCGCGTTGAACATCCGCTTCTCGCCAACCAAATACCCCGCCATGGCGAAACCGATGCCGACAAGCGCCGACGTCGGCGTGCTGGTGGACTGTAACGCCTGACGCACCCGGCTTTTCAGCGCCATCAGCGCTCTGGCGCGATCGTCCAGCGCAATATCGAGTGTTTCTTCGTGCAGCAGTTGGCAGCGAAAATCGCACAGGCAGAATGACAGGCTGTCGGTATTAACGGAAACGCCGATGCTGTATTGCGCCGAGGGCCGCAGCTCCAGCGCCGGGCTGGGCTTCCCGCGGCCGTGGATAATGCTGTCGCCCAGTTGCAGCAGGCCGCGCTCCAGCAGGGTATCGATAATACGGTGAACCGACGGTTGCGTCAGATTGGTCAGGGGAGAAATAGCCGAACGCATAATGCGCCGACGGCGCCGGACGATATCCAGCACCATGCGTTCATTGATCGTCGCGGCGTCATCGTCGCTGTGTGTCCATAAGGTCATACCGGTACTCCGCTGGAAAAGTTCATGTTTCTCCCGAGGTTATCTGCTGTGGTAGAACGATGCGATGTCAATTATTAAACATTTCGAATGATAATGCCGGTGCGGTGTATCGATAGTCAACTGTTACCTCGGCAGCGGCGATGCAATATCGCTGTTTGCGATGTTATGTACGATAAACCCAGTTTTTCAGCACTTTTTTGCGTGTTATAGCGCAGATGGCGTGCGGCCGCGCTCCTGCTTATTCTTCTCTCTTTTACCGTTCTGCAACATCGCTGTCATTATTATTATGCATATTGCATTAAAATAAGGGCGCCTGCTATACGCATCTGCAGCGCCGGGTTGGCGACAAACGGAGGCTGATGTATGAGCAGGTTGGAAGTGGTTCAAGCCCGGGTGGGTTATGGCGACGTTGCGGTTCTGAGAGGGATTTCTTTTGACGTGCAGGAGGGGGAATTTGTCACTTTGCTGGGGCCGTCCGGCTGTGGCAAAACCACATTGCTGCGGGCCATCGCCGGGTTTGTTCCACTCGACGACGGCGCGATCCGCATCGGTGGCCGGGATATGCAGGGTATCGCGCCGGAAAAACGTAACACGGCGATGTGTTTTCAGTCCTATGCGCTGTTCCCTCATTTGACGGTGGCGGACAACATCGCATTCGGCCTGCGTCAACGCCGGGTTCCTTCGCCGCAGCAGCGGCAGCGGGTGGCGGAAACCGCGCTAACGGTGGCGTTGACCAACCATCTGGAAAAGCTGCCGGCGCAACTTTCCGGCGGGCAGCAGCAGCGGGTGGCGCTGGCGCGGGCGATGGCGGTTCGTCCGGATGTTTTGCTGTTCGATGAGCCATTGTCCAACCTGGATGCCCGACTGCGCGAACAATTGCGGTTACAGATCCGCGCGTTGCAGCGCCAATACGGGTTTACGGCGGTGTACGTCACGCATGATCAGGCCGAAGCGCTGGCCATGTCCGACCGGGTGATCGTGATGGAAGGCGGCTGCGTGGCGCAGATCGGGACGCCTCAGGAGATTTATCACCAGCCGGTTAGCCGGTTTGTCGCCGATTTTGTCGGCACCGCCAATATTATGGCGGGCACGATCACCGACCGTGATGTCGGCGCCAGGCTTTATCAGGTGCAGACGCCGCTGGGCGCGCTGACGGTAAAATCGGATCAGCCGCCGGTGTCCGCGCGACCTTATGTGTGCTGGCGACCGGAAGCGGCCGGGCTGCTGGAGCGGGGGGGCGGGGAGCCGAATGTGTTTGCGCTGCGTATCCGGCGCAATACCTTTCTTGGCAGCCAGACCGATGTGGAAGGCTCTCCGGAAGCGGGCGGCGATGTTTGCTTCCGGGTGCAATTGCCCGGTCATCGGACGCTGGCGGAAAACAGCATCTGCCATTCTTTTTGCCGCCGGATCAGTTGCGTTTTCTGCAGGAGGACGCGGCATGAAGACAACGCTGACGGCCTACCTGCTGCTGTTGCCGGGGGTGGGCGCCATCGTGCTGTTTATGATCGCCGTCTTGGGGATGGCGGTGTCGCAATCGGTGGGTTTTTTCAACTTTGCCGGGGAAAGCGGGTTCTCGCTGCGGTTCTGGCAAACCATGTTGGCAGATGAACAGCTCTGGCGGTCTTTTTTCTACTCAGCGCGGATAGCGACGCTGAGCGCGTTGTTATCGGTCGCGGTGGCGTATCCGTTGGCCATCTGGCTGCGTAAGCCGTTTCCCGGTTCCGACCTGCTGCAGGCGTTGCTCAAGGCGCCTCTGTTGGTACACGGCCTGACGGCCGCTTTTCTCTTCGTCAATTTCATCGCGTATCAGGGGTTTCTGAATCTGGCGCTGGTGCGTCTGGGGATAGGGTCGCGCCCCGTGCGCCTGCAGAACGACCCTTATGGCATCGGCGTCGTGATACTCCAGGTTTGGAAACAGATGCCGTTCGCGCTGCTGCTAATGAGCGGTGCCGTGCGGGCGGTGGGCGATACGTTGCTGGAGGCCGCGCGTAATCTGGGCGCCGGAACCTGGGCGCGCTTTCATCGTGTGGTGCTGCCATTGACGTTGCGGTCGCTACAGACTGCGCTGGTGCTGATTTTCATCGGCGCCGCCGGGGATTTTTCGTTCCAGTCCGTCGCAGGCCCCGTCAGTGTCAACTCCATGGCGCAGTTTATGTTGCGCGTGCAGCAAAGCGGCGCGGAGGGATGGAATCAGGCGGCAGTGGTGGCGGTGATGTTGATGGCGTTATCGCTGTTGGGCGCCGGCGTACTGGCCGCGTGTGCCGGCGTATTGGTACGGCGTAGCGGGAGGGGAAGATGATGGGCCGCGACAACATGGCGTGTGTGAATCGGGTGCTGCTGGTGGCGCTCTTACTGCTGGGCGTGGTGTGGATGGTGTTGCCGTTCGCGATGGCGATCCTGTGGTCGTTGGTGGATCCGTCTCATCCTTGGGCCTACCCCGATGTGCTGCCGCGGGTATTGTCGCTGGCGCGCTGGCGGTTGATGTGGAACAGCACATCGCTGCCCGACGCCATGATAAACAGCTACCTGTTGGCGCCGGCGGTGGCGCTGGCTTCCCTGCTGCTGGCGTTGCCTGCCGCCTATGCCTTCGGCCGTCTTGATTTCCCCGGCAAATCGCTGGCGCAACTGCTGACATTACTACCGATCGCCTGGCCGGGATTTGTGATTGCCATATTTCTTTCCGCGCTGCTGATGCGGTTGGGGCTCTATTCGCGATTCCTGGGCATTTTCATCGGTCACACGGTGCTGTTTCTGCCTTACGCCATCCGGATTTTGAGCGTGGCATTCGCGCTGGTGCGCCAGGATCTGATTGACGCAGCCCGCAATCTGGGGGCGCCGCGGCGCATCGTGTTATGCACGGCATACTGGCCCACGCTGAAATCCGGCGTGCTGGCGGCGCTGATCATGGTGTTTATCCTGTCTATCGAGGAATTTTCGGTGTCCTACATTATCGGCGCGCCGGATTTCATTACCGTGCCGACCATTCTCTATTCATACCTGGGCTACAACTTTATCCGGCCCAATGCCGCCGTCGTTTCGCTCATTCTGGTGGTGCCCAACGTACTGTTGATGCTGGTGATGGAGCGCCTGATGCGCAACGTCTCCACCTCGGTTTTTGTCAGCAAAGGGTAAACCGGAGTTTTACTTTCAGGGTTAATTTCAGGGGGGTATCGCATGTTGGCTTTATTGAAAGGTTCAATCGCACGATCTTGGTGGTTGCTGGCCTTGTCGTCGGCGTCGGTCGCTCAGGCGGCGGATCTTGCCAGCGCATCCTGGGCGGACGTGGAAGCGCAGGCCAGGCAGGAAGGGCAGCTGACCTGGTTCAATTGGTATTATCAGGATCGGCTGCGGGAGGAAGTGAAGGCGTTTGAAACGCAGTACGGCATCCATGTCGTTATTCCAGATGGCGAGGTCGCCGCCAGCATCAATAAATTGTTGGCGGAGCAATCCCGCCCTCAGGGTGATATCGATGTGCTGTCGGTGGGCGGCAGCCAGTTCGGTCAGCTCCGGGCGCCCGGATTGTTCTGGGGGCCGCTCGATAAACGGCTACCGGACGGCGGCGGTCTGCATTACAACATCGAAGGGGTTGATACCCAAGGGTATGCGGTCGCGTTTTGGGGTAATCAGACCGTGATTGCCTATAACGCCGCCCGCATTCGCGACAACGAATTACCCCATACGTTGCCGCAGTTCGAGCAGTTCATGCAGAACAATCCCGGCGAATTTGCCTTCAATGTGGAAAATGGCGGTTCCGGCCCGGCGTTTATTGAATCCATTACCCGCACGCTGGTTCCGCAGGTGAATTACCGCAACGGAGACGCCACGCCGCCGATCCTGCAACGTTTCGCACCCGCCTGGAGCTGGTTCAATCGCTATAAAAGCCATTTTGTGATTAGCGCGTCCAACGCCGATAGCATTTCCCGGCTGAATGCCGGCGAGTTCAAGCTGGCGGCGTCCTGGGAAGATCTGGTTATTTCGTTGCAGAACCGCGGCGAGGTTTCCCGTGACGTGAAGTTCTATCTGCCGGATTTCGGTATGCCGGGCGGCGGCAATGTGGTGGCCATTCCCGCCAATGCTCGCCACAAAGCGGCGGCGCTGTTGTTTATCCATTGGTTGACGCTGCCGGAAACCCAGCAGCGATTCCATCAGCAGTTCGGCACGGCGCCGTTGTTGCCTGCCGGCAGCAGCACCGCCGACGACGCCAACGGGGCGCTCGATCGTTCCCGGTCGTTCGCCTGGGCGGCCAAGCCGCTGGGTGAAGAGATCAGAAAACAGTTTATTCAGAACGTCATGCTTAAGTGACGTCAGCATGGTATGGCGCCGTGGCGTTACCCCGTATTACGGCAGGGATGGGACGGCGCGCATGGTTCATCTATACAGCAAGGAAATGATTATGTCTGATGTTGCACTGATACGTCCGGCACCGCGCGTTGTCCCGGAGCGGTTGATCGCTCACCGCGGCGCGGCGGCGCTGGCGCCGGAAAATACGCTGGTATCGATGCGTAAAGCGGCTGCAATGGGGGCCCGCTGGCTGGAAGTGGACGTCAAGCTGACGCGAGACGGCAAGCCGGTGATTATCCATGACGACCGGGTGGATC